>MFGM01000056.1:8368-8474 GCA_001778275.1 Candidatus Falkowbacteria bacterium RIFOXYC2_FULL_48_21
GCCGCCATGATCAAAGAGCAGCAAAAAAAATTGTTAAACTTCCTTTGGCAGCGCCAAGCGCTGAAAGAAAATCAAAAGGCGGAAATCGAAGCGATGTTGAACGGCG
>MFGM01000056.1:8488-10846 GCA_001778275.1 Candidatus Falkowbacteria bacterium RIFOXYC2_FULL_48_21
AATTGTTAAACTTCCTTTGGCAGCGCCAAGCGCTGAAAGAAAATCAAAAGGCGGAAATCGAAGCGATGTTGAACGGCGCGGAAGGAAAAGATTTACGCGAAGTGATTGTCAAAGGTGGTTTTGTCGAAGCCGAGAAGCTCGCTGAGCTGGAGTCGGTGTTTTTTAATCTTCCTTATGTTAATTTGCTCGCGGCGCCGGTTGATAAGGCGGTGCTTGAAAAGTTGCCTCGCGCTTTGTCGGAAAAACATTTTGCCGTTTGTTTCGCGGCCGAAGGCCAAAGGTTAAAAATCGCTTTGGCCAAGCCGGATGATTATGACGCGCGCGAAGCGCTTGATTTTTGGGCAGCCAGCCGCGACCAGGTGTTGGAATATCATGTTTGTTCCATGCCGGCGTGGCGTGATCGATTGCGCAAGTATGACGCTTTTGGCGCGGCAGTGGCCACAGCGGTAAACCAAGTGGAAGAGGATCGCGTAGAAAAGATGGCGGAAGACGTTTCCATTGAAAATATCGCCGAAGTGATCGAACGCGCGCCGGTGGCGCAAATTGTTTCCATGATCGTGAAGCATGGCATTGAAAGTCGCGCTTCCGATATTCATATTGAACCGTTTGAAAAAACTTCCCGGGTGCGTTTTCGCGTGGACGGCTTGTTAAGCACGGTTTTGATTTTGCCCGGCCACGTGCATGATTCCGTCATTTCGCGTATCAAGGTGTTGGCCAATTTGAAAATCGATGAAACGCGCGTGCCGCAAGACGGCCGATTCAAGTTTCAAATTGGCGTGCAAGAATATGATTTGCGCGTATCCGTCATGCCGCTGTCCGGCCGGGAAAAAGTCACCATGCGTATTCTCGACGTTTCGAATCGCGCGTTGACCCTTGAACAACTCGGCTTTAGCGCGGCCATGCGTGCACTGGTGGCGCAATCGTTGAAGCAAACGTACGGCATGGTACTGGTCACCGGTCCGACCGGTTCCGGTAAATCAACCACTATTTTTTCTATTTTGAGCATGCTTAATAAAGAAGGCGTGAATATTTCCACGCTGGAAGATCCGATTGAATATAATATTCCCGGCATCAATCAAGCGCAGGTGCGGCCGGAAGTTAACTTTACATTTGCGTCCGGTATTCGCGCGTTGATGCGACAAGATCCGGATATCATCATGGTGGGCGAAATTCGCGACAATGAAACAGCGGAAATGGCCATCCACGCTTCGCTGACCGGCCACTTGTTGTTTTCCACGCTGCATACGAACGACGCCATCGGCGCGATTCCGCGCTTGGTGGATATGAAGGCCGAGCCATTTTTGCTCGCTTCGACCGTCAATTTGATCATTGCCCAGCGTTTGACACGTCGCATTTGTCAGAAGTGCAAGGAGTCATACACATTGCCGGAGGAACTGGCCGGCAAATTGCGTCGCGAGTTGGAACGGGCGCCGCAACAATTAATTCCAACCGAAGTCAATTGGCACGGAGCCTTGACGGCTTACCGCGGCCGCGGTTGTCCGCAATGCAAGAATAGTGGCTATGCCGGGCGCATGGTCATCGCCGAGGCCTTGCCGATTACGGAAAAGATGCGCGTCATCATTGCCAACGGATTCAAAAAAGAACACGTGCAAGCCGAATTGGCTCGCGTTGGCGTATTGAATTTGATTCAAGACGGCATCGTCAAGTCACTGCAAGGCGGCACGTCGATCGAAGAAGTTTTTCGAGTGAGCAAGGAAATTGAAGAGCAGGAATAAATTAACACGAATAGTCGCAGAAATCACGAATGACACGAATAAAACATGGATGTGAATGCGATTATTCGCGGCATTCGTATGACTGTTTTAGGGCGTTATTCGCGTTATAGCTATGGCATTATATAATTATCGCGCGCGCAATTCACAAGATGAATCCGCTTCCGGATTGGTGGAAGCTGATTCGGAAAACATCGCCGCTGATATTTTGCAGGAGCGCGGATTTCGCGTGCTTTATTTGGAAGAAAAAAAACAAGGTTTGGCCGGTTTGGAAATATCTTTTTCTCGCGTCAAAGCGAAAGATTTGGTGATTTTTTCCCGGCAATTGTCCATTTTGATTTCCGCGGGCGTGCCGCTGACCGAGTCGTTAAAGGACGTTTCCGGGCAAACCAAAAGCGACAAGTTGAAAAAGGCGCTATTTAAAGTGGCGGCGGAAGTGGAGGGCGGCAGTAAGTTTTCCGAAGCGTTGGAAAGTCAGCCAAAAGTTTTTAATAGTTTTTTTGTCAATATCGTCAAATCAGGAGAACTGTCCGGGCGGTTGCAGGAAGTGTTGCTTTATTTGGCCGATCAGTTGGAAAAAGATTATGATTTGCGCGGCAAGATTCGCGGCGCCATGATTTATCCG
>MFGM01000057.1 GCA_001778275.1 Candidatus Falkowbacteria bacterium RIFOXYC2_FULL_48_21
TGATATTCAAAATCTTTTAAATTTTCCAAATTGCCCGCGTAGGTCAACTTATCCAGGTTGGTAACCGAATAATGCGGGTACTTGTTCAATATGTACCGAATGAAATTCGAACCGATAAACCCCGCCCCGCCGGTGACGAGCAACTTCATATTTTTGTGTTTATTTCTGACGGATATACCTTACTACAATTTATTTTGGAAAGCAAGAAAACAACGCGGGCGGCAAAAACGCTAAGAAAGTTAATTAAAATTAACAATGGTTAATTGAGAGTTAATAAAAAAGAAAGTTACTAAACCATAGTAACCTTCTTCACGCCCATCATTAAATTTCTTTCTCGCCAAAGGACGAGTCCTCGCCGGAGGACAAGTGCGTCCTCTGGCGCACGTCCTCAGGCGGACAAATTTCTTCTCAATTTCTCCTTAATTTCCTCCAAATCCTCCACCTTCGCCCTTGTCCCATGAAACAACTCATGCCCATCCCCTTCTATCCTCGGCACAATATGAAAATGCAAATGCGGAATCACTTGTCCGGCAACCTGGCCGTTGTTCACGGCCAAATTGAAACCCTCGCACTCAACGCTTTTCAACGCCGCGGTCGCAATCTTCGGAATCACGCTGATAAGAGAGCGCAAATCTTCCCCGCTCGCGTCCAATAAATTTTCACAATGCTTTTTTGGCACCACCAAAACATGGCCGGGATTGGATGGGAAAAGATCGAGAAACGCCAGCACGCTTTTGTCTTCGTAAACCACCTGCGCCGGCACTTCGCCGTTTATAATTTTACAAAATAAACAATCCATAATATTGTTTGGCGCTACAAGATTACAAGATACTTTACAGATACTCGAGATAGATATTCCAAGTATTTATCTTGTATATCTCGTAAAGTATCTTGTAATCTTGTAGTACCACCTTAAATACCGTGTTTAAAAATACTTAACACCGCAAAAAACAAACTGAAATAAAACGCCACCTCCCCCAGCGTAAACAGCGTCGGCTCAACCAAAATAAATCCCAGCATCAGCAGTCCGGCGCCAAAGCATTGCAAATTCATTTTAATTTTTCCCCAAACATTCGCCTTGATATCAACGTTTTCTTCGTGCATCTTTTGCAACACGCCGCCGAGAATAAACGCCGCTTCCAGGGACAAAACCAAGATAGTCAAACTTAAATTCACTTTGAGCAGCATCATCACCACCACCACGCCGACCAGCAGCTTGTCCGCCACCGGATCCCAAATCTTGCCCCAATCGGTAATTTGATTGCGCAAACGCGCCAGCGACCCATCGAGCATGTCCGTAATCGCGAGCAAAACAAACGCGACCAACGCCACAATATAATCATCGTAATGTAACGGGATAATCAAAAGCGGCGCCAAAACCAGCCTCACCATGGTCAGATGGTTCGGCTTCAACTTGTGCGGTACGATCGGCAGCAAATGCTTCAGCACGCGATCATACGGCGCAAATACGATTTCGCCTTGCTTTTCCATAAATCATCAAATCATGCCGGCCTACGGCCGTTCGAATTGGCTCTCCGCCAGATGAATCTGACGGGAACTGCGGGCAATTTCTATTTATTTTTCGTTGTCCAATCAAACCCAATCACCGGATCATTCCACGCGATCCGCTCTTCGTCCGGCTCGGCCGGATTGTAAGCTTCGCTCGTATGATAAAACAAACAAACCTTTTCATTCCCAAGCACGCGATAGCCATGCACCACTCCCGGCGGAATACTGATCAAAACCGGATTATCCTGCCCGGCGTAAATCACCTGCGTTTCTCCTTTGGTCGACGAACCGTCTCGCTGATCATAAAGCACCACCTGCGCCATACCGCGCACCACAAACCAAACATCCCACTGCTTCCGATGCCAGTGGAACGCCTTGACCACGCCCGGATGCGTTTCCGTGTAGCTGGTTTGTTTCACCTCGTGAAACGTGTCCTCACCAAACTTAATTACCTCGGTGAAAAAACCGCGGTCGTCGGAAAACTTTTTTAGTTGTTTGATTTTGATGCCGTCAATCATAAAAAACGTAATTACCGCATCCCTTTAGGGTGCGTCTATTTAGCAGAAAACATTTGGATTATACGGCTAACGGACAACAAAGATCTTTTTGAAAACAGTCGCCCAACATATCGCACCCTAAAGGGATGCGGTAATCTGGTTAAACAATTCTACTTCGCTTCTATATTTATACCAAACGTAAACGAGTTTTCAAACGCGAAAAATTCTTTTACCAAGTTGCCGCTCTTGTTAAAAATTTTCACATGTGGTCCACCGCCCGGTCCGGCCGCGGTGATAATTTCCGTTTTCCCATCCTTGTTCCAATCAATACCCTTCACCTCCACGCCACCGGAAAAACCGGCCGAATAAGCCACGAAGCTGACCAACTTGGCGCCGGAATAAGCAAACGCTTGCACGTGGGCGCTGCCACCCGGCCCCGCACCGGTAATAATATCCAATTGGCCGTTGTTGTCAACATCGGCCAGCGAAATATTTACTCCGCCCATAAAGGTGGCACCATATGCCAAAATGTCCTTTTTAACCTTGCCGGTGCCGTCGAAAATCTTAATCTTCGGCATCAGCCCTTTATGCGGCGCGGTAATGATTTCATTTTTTCCATCTTTGTCCACATCACCGACAGCCAGATTAATACCACCCGTAAACGTTTCGTTGTAAGCCAAGAATTGCCGCTTCAAATTGCCGGCCAAATCAAAAATTTTCACGATCGGTTTCATGCCCGATTCCGGCGCCACCACGATTTCCACGGCCGCATCATTGTCCACATTGCCGGCCGCCACTTCCACTCCTCCCGCGAAATTCGCGTCAAACGGCGCAAAACTGGACAGGATCGCGCCACTGTCATCCACCACGCGCACAAACGGCTGCTTCACCCCCTTGACTTCGCCAACGACAATATCGCTAAGGCCACCATTCACATCGGCAACGTAAAGATTCATTCCCTTCGTGCCGACGCCCGCGAACGCCTCAATATCCTTTTTCTTTTTGAACGTGGAATCAAACACGCGAATCACTCCATTGCCGCCGGATTTCGTGGCCACCAGAATATCCGACCCGGCCACCACGGGCGCTGACGGCGACGGCGTTACCACGTTTGTAATCGTCGTCAAAATCGTACCGAACAATTTGGTTATGGCGTTTTGGATATTCAAAATGCCGGAGCCGACCTTATTTGTCCATTTTTGATCACTGACAAACAACATGCCACTTTCTTCCGTCAAGGTTTGAATCATTTTATCCGGCGACAAACTCATATCCACGGACTTCAAAAGCGCCGCCGCGCCGGAAACCATGGCCGCGGAAAAAGACGTGCCGTTCCAACCGGTGTCATAATATTTTTGAAACGCGGTGTATTTACTGTTCTGATAAAGCAATCCGGCAATGTTCGTACCCGGCGCGGCAATGTCAATGCAGCCGGCACCGTAATTGGAGAACTCCGCCACTCGATCTTGGCTGGTCGAAGCAATCACACCGAGAATCATGTTCTTGCCCAATTCCTTGTCGTAACAAATCGGATAAATCGGATTGGTCGTCGCGTCTTTTCCCACCAATTCACCATCAAGCGCGTTGCCCGCCGCGGCCACGATTAAGATACCGCTATTGTACGCATTGATAATACTATTTTTTAATTTCAGGCTGTGTTCATAGCCGCCGAAACTAAGATTGATGATTTGCGCACCGTTCGCCACCGCATAATCGATTGCCTTGCTGACCGAATCCGACCCGCCCCAGCCGCTCGCGTCGAGAACCAAAAGCGGCATGATGCGCACGTTCGCCGTCACGCCTTTTGTCCCCTGCCCGTTGTCATGCACCGCGGAAATAATGCCGGCCACAAACGTCCCGTGATTTACGGCCGTGGATGAAAAGTTGCCGGTGATTTTCGGCCGCGGATCAGCCTTGTTCGTGACAAAATCCCAACCGTTCACGTCGTCAATATAACCATTGTGATCATTGTCAACTCCATCCGCCGGCGTCTCGTCCGCGTTGATCCAAATATTGCCGGTCAAATCCGGATGATCGATTGCCACGCCCGTATCAAGCACCGCGACAATCACGCTGCTGCTGCCTTTAGATTTTTGCCACGCTTCCGGCGCTTTTATTTTGTTCAAGTACCACTGCTGCGCGTAATACGGATCTTCGGCCGCCTGAACGGCAAATCCGAACGTAAAACAAAACAGCACCAACGCGCTCATCAAAAACATTTTTATTCGCATAATTATTTTAAATCAAAACTATTCCAAGTTTAAACTGTTTTTAATTTTGAATTTGGAGTTTTGGGCTTTGAATTTCGCCCGACGCCATTATACCTTATTTTATT
Source organism: Candidatus Falkowbacteria bacterium RIFOXYC2_FULL_48_21 (assembly GCA_001778275.1). GTDB lineage: Bacteria > Patescibacteriota > Patescibacteriia > UBA11705 > JABHMO01 > MFGM01. The sequence continues at coordinate 4,342 of MFGM01000057.1, forward strand.
GAAAAAACGAAGCCCTTGACATTTTCATTAATTTTTGCAATAATATGGTTTAGCGAAATGTAAATTTGGAGGAGGAAATGATGATCACGTTTGATGACAAAAAGACGACAGACAACGTGGTTTTCCCCTCCTTTCCAACAATTGCGAAAGAAGCGGGAAATCCGACCAACGGAATGGCCAATATCGTGTCCTTTGAAAAAACGAGGCAACCCATGAAAACCAAACCGACCGAATTCCAAGTGGAATCTTATCTTGACTGGTTGGTAGCGCAAAGATACATCGATCCGCATCAAGAAAAAAAGTTGCGCGCCGCCACGGCGCCGCTTTTTCAGGAATATCCCGGAGTGGATGAATCAATCAAGGAACTGGTGCAAATGGAATTCACCGGCGACAAGACGCCACATTACAACGTTATCGCCGACAAAGAAGAAGCCTACTGGCTGGCCGCTCTGGATCGAGGCCAAACGCCATTGCCGGCATTTGACTATCCGCGCGCGCGCTCGATTTTTACCGTGCCGCCGGAAGAGCGTACCACGCGCGTCAGCTTTTTGAAACCGGAGTTCGCCACGGACGTGCCGGTGGTGGACATCAAACGCGAACTGGCCAAAGCCAACGCTTTCTTTCACATCATGTTGCGGATGATTCGTCTGCAATATGAAAAAGATCATCCGGCTTCGCAGTCATTGTTTGACAGCTTTACCGATAAACCGGTGTCGGCGGAAGAGCTTTTCGCAAGAACGGAACTCAAGCTCAATGACGTTTTGCGCGAACCCTCGCCACCTGCATGCGCAGGCATGCCGGAACTATTGACGAACTACTTCCAGGAAGAACGCGCCATGTTGGCTAATCTCAAAGCCATGGCAGGACAATTGCATCATGCGGCGGAAAAAAGCAAACGCTTGCGCGAACGCAAGCCGACATTCTGGCGGAAGTTGCTTGACCGCTTCCGCAAAAAGTAACACAAAGCGAGCCCTCTACGGCTCGCCTTTTTAATAATGGAAGTTGGTACGTGGTACATGGAAGCCGGTTTAGATTGTGGAAATTGAAAAATGGATTATTCCAATCTCCAGCATCCACCTTCCGCACCAGCTTCCACATACCACGCACCACTTTCCAATTAATTTCTACGCTCCGCGTTCTCCTTCACAACCTCGACAACAAACGCATCGAGCGCTTTCGCTCCCAAATCCCCTTCTCCGCGCTTGCGAACGGCCACGGTTTTCGCTTCCACTTCTTTTTCACCGACAACCAAAACGTACGGCACTTTGGCTTTTTCCGCATTACGAATTCTTTTTGGCAAAGAGTCGGCGGAATTATCCAGCGTTACGCGCAAATTATATTTATTCAACTCCGCTTCCACGCCTTTCGCGTATTCATCAAACTTTTCCGACACCGGCACAATTCTAATTTGTTCCGGCGACAACCACAGCGGGAACGCGCCAACATAGTGTTCAATCAGCAAACCGATAAATCGTTCAAACGAACCGAACAGGGCGCGATGAAGCATGTACGGCCGCTCTTCTTTGCCATCGGAATTGATGCAAGTCATGTCAAAACGCTCGGGCAAATTGAAATCAAATTGCAAAGTGGAACACTGCCACTGCCGACCGATTGCGTCTTTGATTTTGAAATCCAACTTGGGTCCGTAAAATGCGGCTTCGCCGATATCGGTGACAAAGTCCAACTTTTTTTCCACG
>MFGM01000058.1 GCA_001778275.1 Candidatus Falkowbacteria bacterium RIFOXYC2_FULL_48_21
TGTGGGAACGGTGTTGAAATAAAATCTATACTAATGTGGCACTCCCATACGCCGGTGTATGGGAGTGTTTTATTTTCTACCCAGTAGTTTAATCGCCTTTTTATATCCACCGCGACCAAAGCTCAACCAGCGTTCAACTTTGGCGATGGTGGTGTTCCCGCATTTTAAGCGTTTACGAATGGCTTCATATGTATATCCCGTTTCAAGCAACTCGGCAATTAGTAATCGACGAATTATCATAATACGTTCTTTTCTGTTCAATAAGTCTTTAAGAAAATCGTGAATCTCGCGAGCTGAACTTAATTTTGACAAAATTTTGCAAAAGACATTTATCAGTCGCTCTTGTGTTGCATAAGGAATTCTTTTCTCGTTGTATTTGGCCATAATTTGCTTACTCCCATACGCCGGCGTATGGGAGTGCTTTTATTGTTTAGATAATAAATTATTGGTTCGAAAGATATTGGAAAAAATTAACATCATCAACAAATACCCAATCCCCAACGGATGATTCAAATACGGGCTAAAGCCGTGAATCACGACCAGCGCCGCCAACCCGAGCAATAAACCGATAATCAACGCGCGTTCCGGGCGATCGCTGGTGTCTTGATATGCGATGATTAGTCGTTTGACCAAACGATAAATGAAATATAAATAAGCGACCAGTCCGGCCAGTCCGATTTTTAAAATTATATCAAGATAGCCCCATTCAAAAGCAAATGTCGTATAAATACCGCTCGGATTGTTTGCGGTCAAGATGCGCGGATCCTGACTGTGGTATGTGATCGTGGTTCCCCAGCCCGAGCCAATGATCGGATGTTTGGCAATGGCGGTGGTTAACTGTGGCAGTTGACTCCAGCGACTGGAGACTCCGGCTCCGGCCAGTTCAAGACGCTCCTTTAACATATCGCCTGATAAATTTGCGGTTGTTAAACCGGGAATCGGCACGGCCACGGTGATAATCAGTATGACAATGCTTAGTCCCGCGAGCACGAACAGGCGTAACAATGCTTCCGCCCATTCGCGCCACAAAAGTCGGTACTTGTATATTGCGAAGCTGAAAGCAAGCAATAGCCCGGCGGCTACGCCCAACCAAAAGCTGCGTGAAAGGCTTAGAAAAATAACGGCCAATGAGCCGCCGAGAACGATGAATAGATATTTATTTGAAGACACGACATATTGTTTGCTACCTTTGAAAAAAAGAAAACCGAGTAGAACGAAAAAACCGATTATGACAAAAATATGCGCTTGCGAAAAAATTCGGTAGAAGTCCGCTTTTAATAATGTAAACTCTCCCCAACCGCTGTCTCGCCCCCACTTGTAAAAGTCGCGCATCACGCCAAGGCGGTGGGAAAAGACAAATAAAAACACGAGTGATTTCATCGCCAGGGCCGTAACGCACGCGGTAAAGATTTGCATTATGCGGCTAATTTCCTCCTGGTCGGAAAGAACAGCGACAAACGGCAAGAAATATAAAAAGTATAGCCAAGCGTTAAAATCAAGAAAAATGTTTTTTAATGTTAAGCCTTGAATCACGGCAAAGAATAATCCCCAGAGACAAAAGGCGCCAAGAACCAATAACGCTTTTTGGTTTTTAATGTTTCGCCAAGTTTCTCGATAAAGTTTTTTTCTGATCAGCCAAGCAAGCCAAGCCAGCATGACCGCGCAAAAAATACCGACGCGAATAGAAACGGTATATTCGCCGATTGATAGCGCCAGCAAGTATCCTTTGGATCCGATAAAAAGTTCCACCAGCGCGATATATATTCCCCAGCGCAACTTGTACAAGCTTAATCCGAGCGTTAAGCCAACGGCGATGAGAAAAAATATCGAATTCAAATCGGTCACAATGCGCATCCAGTAAACAAAAAAAGACAGAAGTTCTGCCAATAAAATCATCAATAACGTCTTGCGAAAATATGATCCGAAAAAACTTAACATAGCGCTTTATATCTTGTATAGCCGATAAATCGCGTTGTCTGGATTGTCGCAAATAAAACATTGACAATCGCATAGACTACGCAAGATCTCCGGCGCGTCCAGTTGTTTGTCCGCGAACTGTTTGATGGCCAGATCGATGATCAGGTCGCCCGATTGGATCCAGCAGTGCTTCATCGGATAGTTGGCAAATGTTCCCTCCTTAACTACGGCCTTATCATCGTTGCGGCGGAAAATTGCCGTGTTAAGATGTTCCGCTAAATTCTGATGGTGCGCCTCGGCCAGTCCGCTGACAAGCAGCACTTCGGCCGGCTCGCCGTTGATGAACGTTTTTTGTTTGTGGCTTATGATATAGTCTTCGATAGCCGCGCGCAAGTCGTCGGCTGAAACGTTTTCGTTAACAAGATCGATAACGGGAGAAGATGAAATTTGGTTGTTGATAATGAAAAGCATAATGGCCGATGGTAGTTGATAATTTTCTTTGCTCCCATGTGCCGCCTGCCAGCGCCATGCCTGCGCATGCAGGAGGCTGGCGCATGGGAGCGCCGACTTGAGATTAACAAGTTGAAGTTACCTAAATTTGTGATTGACTGCGCGGCTTAATTTTGAAAAATTGCGTGATATACGTCAACAACCAGCTAATCGGTTGCAACGCGCAGAGAATCGAAAAGGCGAAAACAGAGTGATGCTTTTGAAAATAAATCAACATGCCTCGATTGAAGCGTTTTTGCTTGGCCAGTCCGTGGGTTTGCGCAAAACTTTTTCCTTCGTAGTGAATCACTTCCGTAATCGGCAAATAAACGATCTCACTCCCCGCTTCGGCCACGGCTTTGCACATTTCCACATCTTCCCACCACAGCCAATAATCCTCGTTCCAGCCGCCGATTTTGTTCATCAGTTCGTACCGAGTGAAAATGAACGCGCCCATGACTTGTTCCACGTATTGATTTTGAGAGTAGTCGAAATCTTTGCGCAAATAACGCTTCAAGCGCGGTAGCCATGATAGGAAATGGTGTAGCTTTAACAGCACAAGCGCTTGATCACAAAGGCGTGGATTGGATTTTACGTTCGCTTGTACGGTTTTGTCGCCGTACAATAAACGACAAGTGGCGATGCCCACGTTCGGCGTTTGGTCCATAAATTCCTTAAGCTTCAAAAAACTATTCTCCGTTAGTTCCATGTCCGGATTCATGAACAAAAGATACTTGCCTTGCGCGATTTTCAAGCCCTGATTATTCGCCTTGGCGAAGCCGGCGTTGAAGTTGTTGGCGATGATTTTCAATTTACCGTTGTCAATCCAGTCTTTGTGGTTCTGCCGCAAGAAGTCAACCGACCCATCGCGCGAATCATTGTCCACGACAATCACTTCGAAGTTGAGTCCGTCCGTATATTGAAAAATCGAGTCAATCAGGCGGCTGACCAATTCTTTTACGTTCCAGTTAACGGTGATCACTGATAAATCCATAGTTAAAAAAATCAGGAAAGCAAAAATCGCAAAGCGAATTAAGAAAATTCAAAACGAAAAGGTTGACGTGAATTATTGTTCGAGAGAAGGAATTCGGGGCGGATGTGCGCCGCAAAAAAGTGAAAGATCGCGGGACAAATTATATATTTGAGACAACGGCGCGCGATCGATCAGCGCCTGTCGCAGGGCGGCCACTTGCCGGTTGATTTCGTCGAATTTTGTTTGAAGCTCGGCGGAAACACGCGGGATTTTTACTCCCCTACTTTGAGAATAACGAGTCAGATATTCTTCAACGGTTTTTACTTGATTCGGTCTGACGGTGGAATAGAAATCAGATTCATCAAGAGCCCCATCGTTAAGTAACATCAACATTGATAATATATAACTCCCCGCTTGCGGCGGATAGTCGCCGGCCAGTAGCGTTTTCATTTCCGCTTCGGACAACTGCCGCTTTTGATCTGTCGGCGCGATTTGTTCTTGGTTAAGCATAAAGTTTGGCGGTAACCGCTTTCATCATTTCCGTCGCGCGCGATTCCCATGAGTGTTTTTTTACGGCGGCGCGGCGTTCAGCTTGTTTGGCGTTCGAATCTTCTTTCAACGCCTTGTCAATCATGCCGACAAAGTCGGATTGGCTGTCGGCGATGTAAATCAAATCCTTGAACATGTCCACGCCGGCGCCGCGCGTGGTTATCACCGGTTTGCCGCAGGCCAAGTAGTCGTAAAGCTTCATCGGGTTCATCGATTGCACGAAATTGGTAATCTTGTGCGGAATAATGGCGACATCAAAGTTATTGATATAGCTTGGCGCGTCATGGTAGCCGATGCGACCGAATTCTTTGACGTTTTTTAGGTGCCCGAGCTTTTGTTTGAATTCTTTTTTTACAATCGGCCAAATCGGTCCGCATACCGCCACAATTTTATCGCGATGAACGTTGGCCACGGCGGCGACAAGGTCGAAATCAACCCGGCTTTCAATGGTGCCCAGGTAGCCGATGATCGGTTGATTGATTTTTTGGAGCGGATTGGTTTTGTTAATCAACGCCGGATTATTAAAATGCGCGAAGTCAACTCCGTTCGGAATCCAAGTCACGTTCTTGACGCGACCCATTTTGCGATACAAATCATGCAACTCTTCCGACACGGTGAAGATTATGTCCGCTTTGTCGGCGATGACTTGATAGTTCTGCGTTAAACGTTTCTTTGCAATCAGCCGCGTGTAGGTCGGATGTTCGAGCCAATTATCCACGCTGTCGAAGATGAACGCGCGGTCGTTCAGTTTGTGCGCGAAGTTGACGAACAGCGGATTGTACGACCAAAAAACGATATTTTTCAGGTCAAGTATTTTTTCAATGCGTTTTAACTCGTTAGCAACGGTGTTCGATGAAAAAATCGAATCAATCGTCGTGTAAGTAAAAATTTTATCCGTGCGTTGATAGCACGCACTGGTTAAATCGCCGTAAACCATTTCGCCGGTTTTCGCTTCGAGTAAAATATTTTTAACGTAATGCGCCACGGCGCCGCGCCACGTTAACGGCAAAAAATCAACGGCCACAATTCGGCCGATCCCCTCTTGCTTCGCCAGCGCGTTCAGAATGTTGTAATTGCGATTAACAATGCCGTGGTCCCAATCATAAAAGGTGGACATGTTGAACATGATAACGTCAAATTTAGGTTGGCTGGGCATATTGGTGCGTGGTAAATTAGACGTTTTAAACTCAAAGCACAAAACAACAAATTCAAAACGAATTCAAAATCTAAAATTTAAAACTCAAATTTGGCTTTATTCGAGATAAAGTTTTGTGTCGAGCGTGAAAATTTTATCAGTGAACGCTTGTTGGCCGTTTTGATTTTCACGAACAGCGATGTCGGCTTGGTTGGCTTTGGCGGAAAGATTGTCAATGTAATGCAGCGCAATCGCTTCGCGCGTCATGGGGAGAATCGGCGAACCGAATTCAAGACGGCCATGGTGGCCGAGAATCATGTTAAGCAATTTGGCGCGCAGTTTTTCCGGAAACTTTTTGATTTTGTCAATCGCCTTGTCAATCGTCATCGCGCCGATACTGACGTGGCCGATTAAGTTTCCGTCAAGCGTGCGGTAAATCACGTGAGTGGCAGCCAGCTCGTCCATCTTGCCGATGTCGTGAAGCAAAACGCCGGTTAAAAGTAAATCCTTGTCCATGTCGGGAAAATCTCTCAGCGTCGCCTCGGCCGAGTTAACCATCTGCGCGGTGTGTTCCATCAGCCCACCGAGATAAGCATGATGCACGCGTTCCGCGCCGGGCGCGCGTTTGAACTTTTCCGCGAACGATTCATCCGCAAAAAAGTGTTCGACCAGCGCGCGCAGTGATTTATTTTCAATTTTGCTAACGGTCGAGTCGATGGTTTTCCACAGTTCACCGATGTCGCATGAGGTGGTGGGCAAAAAGTCCGCGATATCGAAACTGTCCGTTTTTTGCAAAAAAGTGATCTTCAACTGTTGCTTGTCACGGTACTCGTCCACCGTGGCGCAGATACTGACCACGTCGCCTTCGACAACGGTATCGCAATGAGGCAGACTGTCCGCCCAGATTTTGCCGGCGATTTCGCCAGATTTGTCCGCTAATCCCAAGTCAACGTAATCGCGCCCGTCTGCGGTTTTTCCCTTGCGTACGGATTTCACGGCAAGCAACTCGTTCGAAAGTTTATCGCCTGATTGCATGTCCTTTATAAAATGATTTTTCATAGTTTTGGGTGTAAGCTTTTGATTATTCACTAAAGACAATTGCTTCATATTTATAAAATTTAGTGCGCGGATTGTTCCAGCAAGTTGCTTCCAATCCGGCTTTTTGACAAAGCGTGGAAAAAAACGCTTCTCGTTCCGGCAACTCTTGCCATACTTGCGGTAAGTAGGTGGCCTTGCGTCCGCCTTGTTGCAAAACAACACCATGTTTGCCGGTTTCGATTTCATCAATGGTGCATTGTTTGTTCGGAGTCAAAACGGAAATTTCAATTTTGATCTCTTCGAGCTCCTCTGGCACCACATGATCGAACCGATGATCGCGCAAAGCCGCGGCCATAGTGTTGTCTCTGACCGCGTCCCAGATCGTTGAAACCGGCTCAATGTAGCCGATACAGCCACGCAATTCCTTGTCTTTGTGCAAGGAAACAAACACGCCGGCCGATTGATTATAATTCGCGTCCGGACAATCTTCATCTTCGCCGGCGCCGCTGTTAACCGCTCCGATTAAAACTCGATGTGCGTAGTCAAGCAATTCTTTTTTGTTTTGTGCCGAAAGCTGCATAATGCATGTTTAACTGATTGAATTATAACAAGAAAAATCACGTTCGACAAATGCCAAGCGCATTGACAGGGCGTGTTGTCGATGGTAACATTTTATTGTCAATGGTTCTTTTGCCATAGGGAGGAAAGGCAATGGCTGACAATGAATTCAAACATGGCTGGGTAGCACAGGTGCTTGTTGAAAAGCTGGAAGGAACCGTACAAATTATTGTTTTGAATCAAGTTTTTCCTAAAACTTTTAAGCCTGACAAGGCCGCGGCCAGCCGTCTAACCGCATCCTTGATCGCGCAACTCAAGGTTAAACATCCCGATTGGCTAATTCAAAGCGAAATGCGCGCGGCGGTTGCAGACGACAAGGCCGTTTATGTGCTAGCGTAAAAAAACCCGGGCCATGTCCCGGGTTTTAAAATTGATTTTT
>MFGM01000059.1:0-10158 GCA_001778275.1 Candidatus Falkowbacteria bacterium RIFOXYC2_FULL_48_21
TAAAAGCGGAATATTCATTATTTGTTAAACTGTTTCCAGCTTATCATAGAAAAAAGCGCTTGGCAAGCGGTGTCGCAAGTCTATAGTCTAAAGGTAAAAGTCAAAAGTCCAGTGCTTAATTGTTCGCGCTTTGCAAAGGTTCCTTCGGTCTGTTTGACTTCGTTTGGCAGGTATGCTATCATCAAATCAAGCTAGTTTATTATGATTAAACTAGCCTTTTTTATACAAATCTAACATACGAATTTACGAATTATCTTTTGAACATGTTCCATTAATAATTCGCACATTCGTACGATTCGTAAATTCGTACCAACAAAATTTATGCCAAATGAGATTAAAGCTGTTATCAAACAAATTTGCGCCGAGAAGGGACTGTCGGAAGAGTCGGTAATTGAAACCATCAACTCCGCTTTGGCCGCCGCTTTTCGCAAAGACTTCGGAGAAAAAAATCAAAACATCGTGGCCGAGTTCGATGTGGAAACGGGCAAGACCGTTGCTTTTGACGTAAAGGAAGTGGTGGAAGATTTGACGCCGGAGGAGCTGGCGGAGATGGATCGTATCCGCCTCGAACGTGAAGCGCTCAAAGAAAAAATCGCCAGCGGTGAAATTTCCGCTGATGAATTGCGCCATATGCGTGAAGAACGCGACGCGCAACAGCGAGAAGAAGATCCTCGCCAGGGCGGGGTCGCGGTCGAAGGGGTGGAGGACGGCAAACATAAATTCAATCCGAAGACTGATATTCAGATTTCCGATGCGAAGAAATTGAAAAAATCGTATAAACTCGGCGATATCGTCAGGACGGGGCTGGATATCCCTGGTGATTTCGGCCGTATGGCCGCGCAAACGGCAAAACAAGTCATTATCCAGAAATTGCGCGAAGCGGAACGTAATATCAATTATCAAGATTACAAAGCCAAAGAAGGCCAGATCGTGACGGGCATGGTGCAGAAGTTCGAGGGCTACAATATTATTATTGACCTCGATAAGTCTTCCGCCATTCTTCCGCCGGCTGAACAGATCCGCACCGAACGGTTTCGCATCGGCGACCGAGTTAAAGTTTACATCGCCAGCGTTTCCCTCACCACGCGCGGGCCGGAAATCATCGTGTCGCGCGCCCATCCGAAAATTGTAGAAATGCTTTTTGGCATTGAAATTCCGGAAATCGCCAACGGCACCATTGAAATCAAAGGCATCGCTCGCGAAGCGGGTGGACGAACCAAAATCGCCGTTTATACGGCGGACGAAAACATTGATCCGATCGGTTCATGCATCGGTCAGCGCGGCGCTAGAATCCAAACCATTATTCATGAATTGGGTGGTGAAAAAATTGACATCATTGAATATTCCGATGATGCGCGCAAGTTTATCGGTAATGCGCTTTTGCCGGCCAAGGTCTCGGGCGTTGAGTTAAACGAAGCTGATCGCAGCGCCAACGTGATGGTGCCGGCGGAACAGTTGTCGCTGACCATCGGTCGCGCCGGCCAAAATGTGCGACTGGCTTCGAAGCTAACCGGCTGGAGAATTAACATTCGTGAAAAAGAAACGGGCAAGGCGGTGGCGGAAGCCGTGTCGCCAGAAGGCGCGTCGGCAGAAGTTAAATTGGTGGAAGAAGCCAAGGCGGTAGTGGAGCCGCTAGTCGAACTGCCTGTCGAAGAAAAACCGAAAAAGCGCGGACGGAAGAAAAAAATGGAATAAGTTAGTCAGGTTAATCGTGCTAATCAAGTTAATCGTGTTAATCAAATTAATCAGACTACTCCCAATATGGTGCATCTTTTCAACGTCATTCTTTATCAGCCGCTCTATAATATTTTAATTTGGTTTTACAACGTCATTCCCGGCCATGATATCGGTCTTGCGATTTTGGCCGTGACGATATTGGTAAAGTTGATATTGTTGCCGTTCAGTTTCCAATCGGTGCGCTCGCAAAAGGCGATGCAGGAGTTGCAGCCAAAGCTGGAGGCGTTGAAAAATAAGTTCAAAGGAGAAAAAGAAAAATTGGCCGCGGAGACCATGAAGCTGTACAAAGAAAACAAGGTCAATCCGTTATCTTCTTGCTTACCGCTGCTTATCCAGTTTCCGTTTTTAATCGCCGTGTACCAAGCTTTCCGCGTCGGTGTCACTGGCGAGCATTTGGAATTGCTTTATCCATTCGTGGCCAACCCGGGTCAAGTCAACGCCCTGGCTTTCGGATTTGTCAACATGGCCACGCCGAACATTTGGCTGGCCGTGCTTTCCGGTATCGCGCAATATTTGCAAACGCGCATGTTGCCCATAAAGATGCCATCGGCCAAAACGCCGGGAGCGAAGGACGAAAGTTTGATGGCGAACATGAATAAAAGCATGCAGTATTTCATGCCGTTCATGACGATTTTGATTGGCATGCAACTGCCGGCCGGACTGACCTTTTATTGGTTTATCACTACGGTGTTGACGGTGGTACAACAAAAGTTCATGTTCCGAAAGAAAGAAGTGCCGGCGGTGGAGATTATTCCTCCGGGGGAGAAAGCGAATTAAGCGATTGAGCGAATTGAGAGAATCGAGCGAATTAAGCGAATTTAACGATTGATGCAAGTGGCTTCCATATATGCGTATAGCGTTTAAACAATTAAAAGCACTTCCGGTTTTTACCGAGTCCGGCTTGAGTATCGGCCGCGTGGTTGACATTGAAATTGACGTGAATAATCACGGCGTTGGCAAATATATTGTCAGCGCTTGGCCGGCGATATTGAAAAGAGAAAAGTTGTTTATTGCGCCAGACCAAATTGTGGCGATTGATTCGGAAAAGGTGATTGTTCGGGATGGTGCGGTGAAAGTGGCGGAACCGAAGCGGCTGTTTTCCGCCGCGCCGGCAAAAGAGGCGGCCACCGCCGTTAATGCGGAAGTGGGTGATTAACATTATGGAATTGAATGCGCTCGAAAAAAGCATTTTGCAAACGATCACGTATTTTGCTATCTACCATTTTCCCCTAACAGCGCTTGAGGTTTTTAGAAATTTGTGGCAAACCCCGGTCGGCGCAACCATCGTTAGCGTTGAAGTCGGGTTGACTGATTTAATAGAAAAAGAAATCATCGCGTCCCGCGATGGATTTTTTTTCCTAAAAAAACAAGCGGAAGATCCGGTGCGGTTGCGTCGCGAGCGATATTTGGTTGCCAAGGAGAAGATGGAAAAAGGTTTAAAATACATCAAGCTGATGGCGCGGTTGCCATTTGCTCGTGCCGTGTTTGTCGTTAACAATCTCGGTTACTTGAACGCGCCGGATGATGCGGATATTGATCTGGCGATTATTTCAGCGAAAAACCGCATTTGGACAGCGCGTTTTGTTTGCGCCGGACTGATGAAGTTGTTCAACAAGCGGCCGACGGCTAAAACACAGAAAAACAGAATTTGCTTGAGCTTCTTTGTTGATGAAAATCAGCTTGATCTCCGATCGCTGGCGTATGAAAGCGATATTCATTTTACTTATTGGATTAGACAATTCATGCCGGTTTGTGGCGACGAGGCGTTGATCAACCGATTTTTCACGGCTAACGGCTGGACGAGTCAATCGTTGCCCAACCTTTGGCCGATTAACGTGAATGAACGCTGGCGCGTGACGGGGGCGAGCACGTTCAAGCGGTCAAGCGAAACGATATTGTCAGGCCGGGCGGGTGATTGGCTGGAAAAGTTTTTGAAAAAGTGGCAATTGAAAATCATGCCGCGCCGCTTGCTCGAACTGGCCGTTTCCAACCCCAAGGATGTGGTGCTTGGTGACGCCGTTTTGAAATTTCATGACAAAGATACGCGTCTCGCGATTCGCGATCGGTGGCAAAAAGAGGTGGCCGACGTTTTTTGACGACCTTTTTTATGCATGCTATTATATCGACATATTAAACTTGCTTAATTTTATATGGACGCGGAAATAAAAAAAGAATTCGAAGATCTTGCCGTCATGATCGGCAACGGTTTTGCGAGGGTGGATGAACAGTTCGCGAAGGTGGATGAACGGTTTGTGAAGGTGGATGAACGGTTTACGAAGGTGGATGAACAGTTCGGAGATATCAGATCCAAAATGGCAACCAAGGATGATTTGGCGCGCGTTGAGAGTCGGCTTGGCTCTCTTGAAATTAAGTTTGATCGTTTGCAAAGCGAGATCGAAGATATCAAAAGCACCCTTGATAACTTGGATAAGCGAGATAAAGCTGACTCCGATGCTTTTGCTCGGGACATACTAAACATGCGAGGGCGGATTGACGTATTGGAACAGGCATTGTTCGGGGAAAGGGTGGCTGGTGGCCAAGAAAATTAACTGTTGGTTATATACAAATATGGACGCGGAAAAACAAAAAAAAATTGAATCATTACGGCGTGAAATTGACGAAATTAACATTGAGCTTGATGAATTATTGAAAAAAGTTAAAATCGGGCCGTTAATCAAAGAGGTTCTCGACATGAAGCAGCGAGTTGGCGCGCTCGAGGCGAAGTTCAAAGAATTTGTGGCCGCGGCCGGCAAGGTTTCAGTCGCCTCTTGACAGATTTTTTATTGTTTGCTAAATTAAGAATGTTCCTTAACAATCGAATAAATATCAAGAGTGAGGTTAGGGCTCTGGCCCAATGATCCTCCGGCAACCTAGCAAACGCAAAGGTGCCAACTCCAGCTCTTCATTAATAACATGAAGGGGCAGATAAGGTTCGTTAATTCGAGCAAAAAGCTTTTTTTGTTTGGAAAAATTTTGGAAACGGCTTTTATTCTGCGCTCTTCATGGGGAGGAGTTTGGAATAAGAGCCTTTTTGGTTGAAAGGATGGCGGCGATGATTGAAAAAAAGATCATTCATGAAGCAATCAAGGAAGCGCAATTTGCGGAAAGTGTGGAGTTGATTGATGTCCCGACTCGTGGAGATGGCGTTGTTCTGTTGCGTTCTCGGTCGATGCCAGCGTGTGCTTTTGTGATGTGGGCACAAAGGAATACCAGCACGTTGAGTCAGATGGCGTTTGTTTCAAATGTCGATCAAGGGGACTTGGATAGCCGGATGGAACGTTGTTATTCGGTTACATGTGCCTGTTGCTCGTCGGAGACTTACGGGATTGGAGAGATTAGCGGGCTTTCGGAACAAGAGCAAAAGGAATGGCTCCAGAAAGTGAAGCTTGAATTTCGAGATCAATTGATTCGCATTTGTCAGGACAATGGCGTTAAGATCATTTTTATGCGCATGGCGAGCGCATGGAAAAGTCATTATGGCAGTACCGGCGGGTTGATCGTTTTTGAGGCCATTGAGCATTTGCCTTTGCTTCTTGCCATGTATCCGCGAGACTTGGTCAAGAAAGAACTTCGGTTTATTGATTATCGTCGAAGCGGTGGGATGGAAGATTATGTGAATTATAGAGAACTATAAACGGAAAGGAGGTGCGTCATGGGAATGCAATATTTTGTGAAAGCGAATGCGGACATGATCAGTGCGATGAGAAAGGTGGCGCAAGTGCGTCAAGCGGTTGAGGGATTGAAAGCGCGAGAACGGGCCACGGGTGAAGCATATGTGCGAGCTATGCGTGAGCGGGATGATTGGTTCAAGCGGTTGGGCGGTTGGCACGTTTTCGTCTATGGCGAATCAGAGCGGGAATTTATGAGCGTTTGTAAGGTTCGAGCCACGCTTGACACATTGCTGAAGTCCGACGTTCCGTTTTATCGTTTTTATCGGTCAGAAGATCGGGAGAGCGCGATGTTGCTGGCCTCTTCTTTGGCCGCAGGCAAAACGGTTGAGGCGATACGGCGGCTGGAAAAATTGGGCGTGATCACGGCGGACGATCGGTTGATTTGCATTCATGATCAAGTGCTGAAAATGACTACGCCAATTGAATGTTTCTCTCGAATGAATGGCGATTGGGAAAAGACGGATTGGTCTGTTTGATTAACACGATTAACAGTTAACATGGTTCACATTGGTCGGATCGATGAACTAGCGAAAATCGCTCCCATTTCGGGCGCGAATTTATAGAGGAGGATCAATAATGAAAAAGAAAGTTGAAACACCTAAGAGGTTGAAAATTCTGGTAGTTGACGACAAGGAGGAAAATAGGAAATCAGCGAAAATTTTGCTGGCCGAACATGAGTTGACGGTGGTTGGCGGTTATGAGGAGGCGGAAAAACTGTTGAAGCCGCGAGTGGACAGGGTGAAGTACGACGACCTGCTTGTCCTGCGCGGGCTCACGGAAGAAAGTGACTGGAATTTGCGAGAAGCGGCGCGTGAAGAGTGCATCGTTTTTCCGGATTTTGACGTGGCGCTGATTGATCTGCTCTTACCGGCCGGGCGAAATCAAATGGGAGATCGAGGCTGGCAATACGTGGGAAAGGAAATGCCCATTGGTATTTTCTTGGCCTTGCTCGCGGCGCGGCATGGCGTGAAGTTGGTGGGCGTATTTTCCGATCAGAGCCACCATGACCATCCGGCGTCCGCTTGCTTCGACGCATTGAACGACAATGATGAAATTTCGCCACTCGCTTTGTGCGTTGCGGATGCCAAACTCGTCCTCAGCAATTGCCGCAATTGGATTGGTTACTTTCAGTCGGATGATTTTACCAAGCGCGTTGACTACGAAAAAATCCGTTCCGGCGCGCCGTACGCCACGGCGAAGGAATGGAATCAGTTGCTTGATTATTTGTTGGCTTTGAAGTAAAAAGAGTTAAACCCAAGGCTTCCGATGAATCGTCGGAGGCCTTTTTAGTAAAAAAAGACCGCGGCCAAGCAGGCGCGCGGTTTTGATTTGGAAGAGGTTAACGCGGCAGATTGGCGATCTTTTCGATCGCGTCCGCGATGCGTGACAGGTCGGCTGTCTGCTGTTCCATCAGGGCGGTTTGCTTTTCCATTTGTTCCAGCTGGTATTCTTCGGTTACCGCCTTGGAATAGTTGGGCGCAAGCCAGCTGCAAGCCGTCAGGGCAAAACAACAAACAGAGAGAACAATGAGCCACCATTTTTCCATTTTCCCCTCCTTTTTGTTGGAGTCGGGTCAATACGTGTCGAGAAAAACCACTTCAATCGGCGCACGGAACAGTTTGTTCAGCATGGGCAAAATTTTGGTTGTCGTGGCCTGTTCATCGAGATGCCGCGTGGCCGATATTATGTTGTCGGTCAGGTGCCATCCGTCGATCCAATGTTCCAGCCAACGGCCGCTGGCGGCGTGTTTGAAAATGTGCGGACGAGAGCCTTTGCGGTTAGTCATGGTCACCTCCTTGTGAAATTGATAACCGAAGGCGCATGTTAACAAACTAAGCGTACGCTTGTCAATAGTGGTTGCGTATTGTTCGTTTCGCTTCCACCTTCGCGTGACGCTACGGCGGACAAGAAAGCGAAGCGAACGAATCACACTTGTCCCGCTCCTTAGGAGCGGGATAGATGCGATTTTAAGTAAAAAAACGCGGTTCCCTCGTGAGAGAGAACCGCAGATGTTGAGCGCGCCGTTTCCTTTCTTGTACCAAACCAACTCTCGTTGGTTGGCAGGGGAGGAAACTCGCTGCTCCGCAGCGTGAATTTAGTTTCGTCCCTACGCGGACTTTGCCACTTGTACCCCGTAAGTGGCTGACAATCGCTGCCTTTTAGCAGAGGTGGGTGGATTCGAACCACCGATGACTGGAACCAAAATCCAGCGCCTTACCACTTGGCGACACCCCTGTGGCCCCGCCTAGGGCGGGGAACGGGCTAAGCTATGAGCGCGCTTCACAAACAGAAACACAAGTGGCTCCGGCGGGAATCGAACCCGCAACCCCCAGATTAAAAGTCTGGTGCTCTACCAACTGAGCTACCGGCCCGACTAAACAACAATCAGTTCGTGATGGCAGCTTCTATTTCCTGCCGTATCGCCTCATGATCAGAAGCGTTATAGCAGATTTCCAGTTCTTTAGTTGGAGCACCGTTTGCTCCGTGAAAAGAAATGACAAGCTGTCCGTTTCTTTCAGAAAGATGTTTGGCCGCCTTATCTTTTCTCAGCCATTTGGCCAGTTCCGTCACGGTCGTTTCATTGACCAATGGCTTGTCTTCGGTTCCGGACATGAAAGCGACATAGCTCTTGTTCAGGTTGTTTTCCGTCACGATAATTTCCATTTGCTCCTCCGAGAATAAGTGCGACCACTGGGACTCGAACCCAGACGGTTTTCACCACTGGAACCTAAATCCAGCGCGTATACCAGTTCCGCCATGATCGCGCTTGTAAAACAAAGTGCCAAGAGAGGGAGTCGAACCCTCATGTCCGTCTGGACAATGGATTTTGAGTCCATCGTGTCTACCGTTTCACCATCTTGGCAGCTTAACAAACAAGATATTTCGTGCCGAGAGAGGGGATTGAACCCTCACGCCCCGATGGGACAAGGGATTTTAAGTCCCTTACGTCTGCCATTTCCGTCATCCCGGCTACTGTTAACGATTCGTTTTTCAACGAACAAGAGTGCAGTATATCATATTATAAATAGCTTGTCAACAGTGTCGTCAGGTTTTGTTAATTTTATTGTAATTTAAAAGGAAGCAGGCGTGCTTCCTTTATCGTTGATAATTTATCGCCCCAGCTTTGGAATCACTCCATCGCCGGAGCATCGCGGGCATCTCTCTTCAAGTCCGCAAATGACCTCTCGCCCGGAGCCACCACAGCTTGGGCAGGTTTCGTATTCAATTTCATTTCTGACTGGTTCTTCCTTTGGTTTTTGCATTTATTCTCCGTTGGTGTGGATTTACATGATTTGCAAATTCCTGCCAGCGCAGGAACTTGTGCATGGTGCGGGAGCAGGTGTCAGGATTTCAGTCGCCCAGAAAATTTCCAGCGCCTTGTATGTCCCCAGTTCTTCTGTGACCGCGGCAAAGTCATTAATAAGTTTTTGGTATTCTGCCCTGTCGAGCGTGACAGTTTGAGACGATCCGTTTCCATAAGTAACGTATTCCGTGGAACCGCCTTCGCCCCAATACGCGTAAGCCTTGTGATTTGTCGAGATCGTATCCATGAACAATCCGACAGCGATCAGCACCAGTGCGGCAAAAACGATAGACATCTTTTTCATGGCGTTCCTCCTTGTTTGCCAATGGCCTGGATCAATTTTCGGTTTTCATCGCGTTCACGTCGATAATGGAAAACGATCATGGAGAAACAGAGAATTGCGAAGCCCGTGATTTTTGTTATGACGTTGATCTTGCTTAGTGCGTTGTCCGTGAACAATCTTTCGACATCGATAGGCACCGCGCGAACATCGGCAGAAATAAGAAGTGGTCCTAGGATAAACATGGTGAAGATGACGAACGTCAACAAGTGATTTCCTGCGTCATGAAGAATTTTCATTGCGAGCACCCCCTTGTGTTTGATGAGATCAACCCTTTTTCCGCAAGTTGAGCCGGCCGGAAACTTGTTCGAAAAGATTTTCGCCTTTCCGAATGAGTCCTGCCGCTTCGTAAATGTCAGCGGTTTCGGCCAGAGAGATTTCAGTTCCTGTTTCAGGTTCGTCCGGGCAATCCAGCAATCGCGTTTTGTCCGCGGCCATGGCTTCCAGTTCTTTCTCAAAGGCATTACGAAGTTTGCACATGTTGCTCCTCCCTTGTCTGTAAGCTAAGTGAACAAAGCAACTCCTTTTCCGTCAGACACGCAACACTGGAAGAAGATGATCGGTATGTCGTTGCCGCTTTGGCATCCAGTGATCTCCGGATTGTAGGAGAGAACATCATCAATTTCGATAGTGGAAGAGCAGTTAAGCGAATCTATGGCCGTAGCCACCATGTCGAGCGTTTGCCATGGCTCGGGATAAAGGACAACATCGGCGCAATCGTTTCCGTACTGCCAAGGGTCACCAGAATTGCGATTGTCCCAGTGCCATTTGTTTATGAGAATGTTCGTGCTATCCGGCTTTGGTTCCTTTGCCGGTTCCTTTACTGTCTCGCGAAGTCTACGGATACGCAAATATCCATCGTAAATCAGAATCGTCCCCGGCACCAAACATTGCCACGGATCCGCCAGCTCGAACGCGGACAAGATGTTTGTGTTTTGAAAAACCAAATCCTCGACGTCAACGGGGAAGAAATGTCCCGAAGCGATAAGATTTTGTGCATGAACAATGCTCGCGAGCGATTCGCACGGGTAGCCAACGATGATGTAGTACAGCGACTCTCCGCCGCCGACTCGACTCACGAAGCCGTTGAAAAACGGTTCAGTGTT
>MFGM01000059.1:10230-15767 GCA_001778275.1 Candidatus Falkowbacteria bacterium RIFOXYC2_FULL_48_21
GAATGGTCAGTGGGACGGTCTGCGGTGTGATGCCATTGTTAAGCGTTAACCCTTGTCCGGTCGTTGAGAAAAGGAATGCGGAAACGAGTAAAAGCGTGAACAAAAACATTTTCTTCATGATAGCCTCCTTGGCTTTGTTAAGGTACAATGCGAACAAAAACTACTTTATAACGTTCGTTTGAATAAGTCAATAGTTGCCGTCGCGGTATTTTGCCAGTTGAATTTTTTGATTTGTTCAAATCCTTTGGCCTTGTAATGCTCGCGAACGGCCGCGCCGGTCATCTGTTCGAGTGCTTGCGCGATTTCGTTCGCATCGTGCGCATTAACAAGTAGCGCGGCGGAATCGCAAACTTCGCCGAGCGATGAATTGTTGGCGCAAATCACGGGACAACCTTGCGCCATCGCTTCAAGCGGTGGAAAGCCAAAGCCTTCGTAATGAGACGGATAAACAAAGGTTGAGGCCAGGCGATAAAGTGCGGTTTTTTCATCAGGAGAAACAAAACCGGTCAGCCTAACCCTCTCTCTTAAATTTTCCGTCAGCTTCAGCTGGCGGATCCTATTCGGCTTGCCGGTAACCACGAGCGAGTTATTCGGATGCTTGGCCGAAAATGTGTTGAACGCGGTTATGAGCGTGTCAATATTCTTGCGTGGCTCCACCGTGCCTACGGCCAAGATGAATTTTTCCGGCAGTTTAAACTTTGCTTTGACTTCAACGATCGCGTTGTTGTCGAGCGGCGGCGCAAACGGTATCCCGGAATAGATCATTTCAACCTTATCCGGTGAAATTTGATAACGGTTTGTTAAGTCCGCCTTCGTGTTTTCCGAAACCGCAATAATTGCCTTGGCGCGTTGAAAGAGTTTGCGCGGGCTGATGATCGTGTGCCACAGTCGTTTTTTCAACGCTAAAAATTCAGGGAATAGCGCATAGCTTAGATCATGGCAAGTAATAATATAGGGACAACGCGTTTGTTGAAAAGAAATGTTGGGGAAAAAGAAAATATCCGGCTTCACGCCGAATTTTTTTTGTATCAACAAATCCAAGTGCGGGCGCCCGAAGAATTTCAAACTGAAGTTAAACAGCTTGTTTGGATAAGCAAAACCGCACAATCGCACGTTCGGTTTGCCGGGCGCCCGAGCGAAGGGAGTGGTGCCCTGCTCGTTGAAAACCGGCAACACGTTGGAGACATCTTCGGCGGAATTATAAAAAAGCAGATATTGATTGTTTTTGTCATGTGCAAAAATGGCGCGCAGCAAGTTTAGAGTGTATTCGCCCACGCCGGTCGGTTCGCGTTCCATGAGACAACGAATGTCGATGGCAATATTCATAATGGTTACCGAGGTGTCATTTTTTCCACAATAAATTGTTTGATCTTTTGTTTGAAAATTTCCTTGTCAAATTGTAGCGCGTGCGCGCGGATGATTTCCGGATTGTAATCTTGCGCCTTGAAGCGCAAGATCTTGTCAGCCAAATCTTCCCATGTTTGTTCTTCAAAAAGCGTGCCGCTTTTGCCTTCGGCCACCGTTTCGAGCGCGCCGCCGGCCTTGAACGCGATGACCGGTCGCCCCGAAGCCATAGCTTCGACGGCGGTGATGCCGAAGTCTTCGAGTTGCGGGTTGATGAAGGCTTGGCAATGACTGTAAAAGTTTGCCTTTTCTTTTTCATCCACTCGGCCGACGAATTTGATATTATTTTTCGCCATTTCCCGCAATTTCTTTTCGAGCGGGCCGGTGCCAAAAATGACCAGCGGCATGTTCAACCGGTTGAACGCGTTAATCACCAAATCATACCGTTTGTAACCGACCAATCGGCCGCCGGCAAGGAAGTAGTTGTCTTGATTGTTTGAAATATGGAATTTATTCGTTTCGACCGGCGGATAGATGATTTCGCTGTCGCGATTATAATACTTTTTTATTCTTTTTTGCACTTCGCGCGAATTGGCAATAAAAAAATCCACGCGTTCGGCCGCGATCTTGTCCCACTGGCGTAGGCGCGTCAAAATGAAGGGCAGAAAAGTTTTTATCAACACGCCGTGTTTCAATTCTTTCAGATAATTATGACTATCCGTCCAGAGAAAGCGCGGCGGCGTGTGGCAGTAGCAAATGTGCGTTGATCCGGGGCCGGGAATAATCCCCTTGGAAAAAATTGAGCAAGAGGAAATGAGCAGCTTGTACTTGCCGAGGTCATAGTGTTCGGTCGCGCTAGGCATAAGCGGCAAAGGCCATTCGAACCACCGGCTGGCGCCGGGGATGCTTTGCAAAAAGGAAGTTTTTATCTTGTATTTATCAAAGTCAGGATCCGCTTTCTTTTTGTTGTGCAGAAGAGTAAAAAAAGGGCTGTCCGGAAAAATTTCCAGCAGAGCTTTGGCCACGCGTTCCGCGCCGCCGTCTTGGACTAGGTGATCGTGGATAAGAGCGACATTCACAGAGGCAAATAAATTATAGACCTAGTAAAATTTGGAAGAAATTAAGGAGAAATTGTCCGCCAAAGGACGGACTCGTCCTGCGGCGAGAGAAGAAATTTAACTGATAAAGTTAGAAAGGAAATAGGGGAAAATGAAAAACATATGCGGACGAGTCGCTGGTTATTTTAACGTGGCTTAAACATTTTAGCAAAAAGTAAATTAAATTGAAAGGTTGATTTTGCTATAAATAAACAAAAGGCAATGAATGTCAAATAAAACAATCCCGACGGATCAGGATTGTTTTATTGGTAGTAATTAAACTTTTGATTTTCTGGCCAAGACGATGAACGGCGTTTTTAACATAATCCAGAAATCCAATCGCAGTGACCAGTTTTCAATATAGTAAGAATCAAGCTTCACTTCTTCATCGAAATCAAGGTCGGAACGACCGGAAATTTGCGCGAGACCGGTGATGCCGGGCTTGATGTCGAGGACGTGGCGATGGTGCTTGGCGTACTTTTCCACCTCGCGCGGCTGATGCGGCCTCGGGCCGACAATGCTCATGTTGCCGAGCCAAACGTTGAAAAGCTGGGGTAGTTCGTCGAGCGATGTTCGTTCGAGAAAGCGGCCAACCCGTGTTCGCCGCGGGTCGTGGAGAATCTTGTAAACCGGCCCTTGTCGCTCGGAATTTTCTTTTATCAGTTTTTGTTCGAATTCGAGCACGGCTTTTTGGTCGGTGTGATTTTCAAACTGTTTGCCCACGCAATATTTCACGTACATCGAACGAAATTTGAAGACGTTAAAGGTACCTTTGCTGTGCACGCGTTCATTGCGGTAAAGTGCCGGGCCGCGATCTTCCAGTCGGATCAAAATAGCGATGACCAGCATGAGTGGACTGAAAATAATTATCAAAATGGAACTGAAAATAAAATCAATTATGCGCTTGGCGATTTTGCCCCAACCGTCCAGTTTTGTTTTCTTGATTTCAATGAGGGGCACGCCTGCGATCATGTGTACTTCCACGTTGGTGGTGCGCGCTTCGAATTGGCCGGCTGCATATTTAAAAAGGATATTGTGTTCCGCGCAAAAGTCGGCGAGAGCGCTGGAAATACGGCGAGACAAGGAAGAATCGGTCTGAATGATTTCGTCAATACCTTTTTCGCGATGCAAATCGAGCAGCGTTTTTTGATCTTCTTCTGCAAACTCGCGAACGCGGGCGATGATTTTGTAGCCGAGTTCGGGCTCCGAATTGAAAGTGTGGATAATCGCTTCCGTGTCCTTGTCATCTCCAACGATGACCACGTTGTGTGCGCCCATGCCGCCTTTTAACGCGGAGCGTTCAATTCGGCGTACGAAGAGACGCACGATGATCAATAAAAAAATGCTCAACACCCAGGCGGTGAGCACGATGAAACGCGAAGAGAACAGCTCGCGCACAAAAAACATGTAAATGATGATGGCCGTCATGCCGGCGGAACAGGCGAGAATGATTTTGACTAGCTCGTCGGTGATTTTGCGCCGGGCAAAGGAATACAGTCCGGCGGCGGCGAAAACGAAAATCCAGGTAAAGGCGCAAATTAGAACAAAGATGAAGTATTCCCGAAAAGGCAGATCAAAAACAATCGGCCGGATTTCCTTGATCGAGGTTTGATAGCGCAGAACGTAGGCCAATAGTCCGGCGCAAACCAAAGTTAAATAATCTATCGGCACTTTTAAAAAAGCGAAAAACAGTTCAGCTTGTTTTTTCATAATGAAGCACGATTATTTCTGGGACAATCATATTATAACACAAAACATTCATATGTTATATCCCAAGACAAACGAATAAGCCGGATTCTGTTTTGACCGCCATCTATCTCGATCACGCCTCGCGGCGCGACTCAAGCGGGCTACCTAATTTGCCCTTGCTTCCAAGTAAGTATTTAGCCGTTTCACCCTTGGAGTTTCCTCCAAGACTAACCCCGAGCCGACGGCTTAGGGTCCCGAGGCGATTGCTCTCTCGGCGTCTCTGTTCGCAACTCTATCTCACGATCGACAGGGATTACCTGCTACTCGTGTTAATTGAATAACCGGAAGTCCGGACTTTCCTCTCCTCCGAAGCTCGAAGAGCGAAGGAGGAGCGGCGGAACTGTTTGTCCTGGGATATAAATTATGAATGTGCAAGCGGAGTATAGCAGTCAGCGCTGAATTTGTCAAGGTTTTTGTCGTAAAATTAGAAAACGGGCGTCAATTTTAGCGGAAACCGGATTGGACAATTTCAAACAATCTGCTAAGTTGAAGTAGGCAAAGCGTTCCTTTTACAAGGAGATACGTTCATGGATGAACCACGATTGAAAATGATAGCGGAGATTTCGTTCGGATCGCAAACGCTCGGCGCAGGGAAAAAGGTGGCGGTGGAAGTCACCGCGGAAAGCGAGGAAGGATTGGTGCGTGGAATGCGCGAGGCGGCGCGGTTCATTCTGCTACGCGGATTGGGTGTCTGTCCGTTTAGTCACAACTATTCGATGCGCACGCGCGTGAAAGTTCGTCACGTGAAAAAACGCCGTATGGAAAAGATAACCATTTCTTTCAATGGGGGTTATTCATGAGAAAGAAAAAAGAAAAAGCCGGGCCGGTCAAAAAGGAATTGTCTTGGACGCGGAAGGATCCGAACAAAACGGACAGCTTTGTCAGCGCGGTTTTTCAAAAGGATGTTTTTCGTACAACGGCCGAGGCGTTTGTCGCGGGTTGGCGCGAGGCGCGTTTGGGGCGACTGTCTGTGATCAAAAGTGCGGTATGGTCGGACGAGATGGCCTGGAATGATCTGCTTGAAAATTTGAAGCTCTTTATCAAACAGCCGCCGGATATGCCGGTGCAATTGGGATTTGAAATGTTCACCGGCGGGCGCATTGTCGGATTTTGCGTTGATTGGGAGCGCAGTCAGGTGACGAACGATGGCGAAATCGTGTTGCTCCGCAGTCGGACGGAAAACGGCGCCAGCCTCGCGCTCGCCTCACCGGCCAAGTATCGGGAAGGGCTCAAGGTCGAAGGGTTGACCAATGTGCACGGCGCGCGGCTGGTGGTCGTGGCGGCGCAGTTGCCCACGGCTTAAACAAAACAAAACAGCCCAACATGGGGCTGTTTTTAAATTGCTGA
>MFGM01000060.1:0-121 GCA_001778275.1 Candidatus Falkowbacteria bacterium RIFOXYC2_FULL_48_21
GTCCGCCGTAATATGCTTTGCGATATCCATGGCGGTTGTTTGCGTTGTCGGCGCGTATGTTCCGGAAGAATCGTTCGGTCAGGATTCCTTCTGTTACAACCCACGTACAAGTGAAATGTTA
>MFGM01000060.1:143-6442 GCA_001778275.1 Candidatus Falkowbacteria bacterium RIFOXYC2_FULL_48_21
GGTCGTCTGAAAATGTGTTTGATCGTCATCTCGAGTGTATTGATCTGAAGTATGACAGATTCATTAGTGATTGCGGTTGGGTGGGGGAATCAAAATACCAAATCAATCTTGAAGTCAATCAGAATGTATCCATTGAGGATGTGAAACGGGCAGCCTTGCTATCGTTAAAATATCATCGCGTGGTTTATTCTTGTTCCGGTTTTTCGAGATATGTTCCGACAAACGCACGCAAGGTTAAGAAAGATCCGCGCGTGATTGAACTAGGAAGGCAGATGGACAAGTGCGCGGTCGCTGTCTGGGCGAACTATGGCGATGATGTTGCCGAGGTGAAGGTGGCGGACTCGCCGGCACAGCCGAGCTGTGATTTTTCTTCATTCGGACTGATGCTTGAGGCATTGCGAATCAGGCGCGAAGTCGGTGATTGACAATCGACAAAACCGCTCCTGAATGTGAGCGGTTTTTTTGTGGAACGAAAAAAAGACCGAACCGCGTCGGTCTTTATAATGTGGTCGGTTCTTCCAGCTTCGAAAAGCCGAGAATGAGAACAAGGCGCTTGTCATTGTCCGTCTGAAACTTGTGACGAAAGTAGGTTTGATCGCCGATGCGTATTTCGAACATGGCGTGATCGAAGTTTTTTGCCTGGCCGTCCACGCGAACGAAAAAGCGAACCAGTTCTTTTTCCATGTTCATCCAAAATTCCGGCAATGAGCTTGCGATCTGATACCGTCCGTGTGCGTGGCGCTTCTTTGCCGTGTTGCGGTAATCAAACAGCTCCATTTCAAACAGCAAGCCGATTTGAAACAATTTTTTGAATTGAAATCGCGATTGCATGGAGGCAATTGCGAAGCGTGCGCGGTTCTCATCCGTCCAGTGAACGTTCTTACCGTCGTAAAGGTGAAATTGCATGAATCCCTCCCTGTTCGTTGCAGTGTTTCAATGTCATGTTATCGTTGCGGCCACGATTTGTCAACCATAACAAAATAAGAAAGCGAGTAAAGTATTGACTTGGGGCATTTTGACTGCTAGTGTGTAATTACCTAAATAAGGGAGGTGTCGATGTCAGAGGAAAAAGGGCTGGATAATACGAGAAAAATTTGGCAATTTCTTTTTACGCTTGGCTGTTTGCTGGGCTTGCTTTACTGGGGGTTTACGAAGCACGGGCCGATAGAAACGTGGTCCATTTGGTACATCGGCGCGACGGTTTTAGCCGCCTTGTTGGTGATCAAGGACGTTTACAGCTTGTTGACGAACAAAAGACAACAGTAAGTAGAGTCGCACAAAATAAACGCCCCACATGAGGGCGTTTTTCTTTTGTGTTTTGTTTAGCTGATTTCAACTGTTTTATTTCTGCTCGTCTTGCCAGAGACTATATAGATTCGTGATTTGGCCACATGAAAATAATCGCTTAACAGTTCAATCGCCGCGTCATTGGCCTTGCCTTTGTCCGGCGCGGCCGTTACCTTAACGCAAAAATGAGAATCATCGAGTTTCGTGACTTCATTGTGCGAGGATTTCGGTGAAACTTTGACGTTTATAAGCATAATTTAATCCGATCATCGACCTCGCTCGGATTGACATTGCTGGTCGAATCTCTGGTAAATGTATCACGAATTGAATAAAGAAAAAAGGGACCGGAGTCCCTTGGTTGGATTATGTTGGTTTTGTCTTGGATGTTTCCGCTGGTTTTTCTTCTTTGTTTGAAAAAATACAGAGCCAGAGGTAAAGGAACATGAGGGCGGTGGAAAGGCCGAATTGTGTGACGCGTTGGTCGGATTCATTGTTGATGCTCAACAGCCCGCAAATGAGCGCGATGACGCCGGCGCTGAATGTGAGCGTGCCGAATCGCCATGACTTTTTACTGCGGTAGAGCAGAATCGATATGAATGAGAGCGCGACGGACGCGATGAAAAAAAGTAGGAACAGGTTTTCGAACATTGCATACCCCCCTTATTGTATTAGCCGAGTTGAATCGTTTTTGTCGTCTCCGCGCGTGTCTATCAGTTCATCTGATTCCACGAACTTCATTTCCTTTTTTCGGATGCGGGCGGCTAGCGATAGATAGATGATGGTGGAGGAGATGCCGAGGAGAATCAAAAAAAGTGATGGCGCGAAGGCCGAAAGAGCAATACCGAAAATCAAGCCGATGACGCCGAAAGCGTAAAGTATGGCATATCCCCATGACGTTTTGCCCAGCCGCTTGTGTTTGTTGATCTGGTATTCGTCATAAAGCCCGAAGATCATTAACAACGCGATTCCATACGCCAGTGCGCCGGCTAGCAACCAATGGCCGAAGTTGTCCGTAGGAAAACGCAAAAAGTCAGTACCGAGCATTAAAAAGTTCATTGTAGCCTCCGTTTTTAGTTGACAATGGACAACGAGTGATTATAATTCGCAAAATAAGAGTTGTCAATAGTTTTCGATTTAAAAGTTTTTGTCACCCTGAGCGGGCTCGCCTCGTCTTCGATGAGTCGAAGCGGGTCGAAGGGCGACAAAAGTTTTTAAAACATTTATTGGACTTATGCATTCAATGTCGTGCTTCGACACGCTCAGCATGACATTGATTTTTTTATTTTATTCGAACATGGTTACGTCCCCCTTGCCTCTTCTGACAATTACCGGCGCGTCACCGGAAAGGTCAATTACGCTTGAGGGATCGTTGGCTAGAATGCCGGCGTCAATCACCAGATCAACGTTGTCGCCAAATTCTTTGTCAATAATGAGCGGATCGGAAAAGTGCGGCTCGTGCGTCACGTTCACGCTGGTCGTGACGATGGGATGGCCAAGCTGTTTAACAATGTCGAGGCAAACGCGATTGTCCGGAATGCGAATGGCCACGGTTTTTTTGTTGGGGATCAGATCTTTCGGCACCATTTTTGTGGCTTTGAAAATGAAAGTGTATGCGCCGGGTAGTAGCCGTTTCAAAAGCTTGTACGCATAGTCGGAAACTAACGCGTATTTGGCGATCTCGTTCAGGTCAGGGCAAATAAAGCTGAAGCCGGTGGCCTTTTTTTGTTTGATTTTATAAATTCGATCCACCGCGTTCTTGTTGAAAATATCGCACCCGAAGCCGTAGATGGTGTCCGTGGGATAAACAATACCCCCGCCGTTTTTTAAAATATCAACGGCTTGTTTGATCTTGGGGTATTCGGGGGAGAGGTTGTTGATTTCGATTAGCATATGATTACAGATTGGCTGATAATTAGTGTCACCCCGAGGTGGTTGTGAAAACGTTATGTTCTAAAGAAAAGTTTACACCACAACCCTCGAGGTGTGACAACTTGGTGGGTTTAACGGCGTTGGCGCAATTCGAGGGTGTCTGCCTCGAGGGTTGCAACCAGAACTTTAATCTAATCATGGCCGTTTTGCAACCGCCTCGGCATGACACCCTTTCGTTTGTGATCATGACCTTTGCACATCCATCTTGGAGTGATAATTTGCGGTAGGATTGACAAAGATCGCGGGTAGTGCTATACTCTTGGCTGTAATTCGTTTATAAACGGAGGGATGAATGGGCCATGAACGTTCTTTGTTTTTCCGGATTAAGTGGTGGAAGATTGGGTTGGTTCTGGCCGTGCCGCTTTATTTTGTCGGCGTGCATCGCAACGCGGAAATTACCGCGGCGAAGCTCGAGCCGGTGGCGGAATGCTTCCGTGGCGTTTCCGCGGAGTGCGTTGCGGTGACGGAAGAGACGGATGGAAAAAGGCAAATTGTCCTCGACTGCGATGGGGCCTACGACGGCCTTATCGAAGCGCGTGACGACATCACTCATTCTCGCGGTTGCTGGAACGCCGCCGGCTGGAAAGTGATCAAACAGGGGCGCGACACTGTCACGTCCACGACGATCGATGTTTGGTGTGCCGCTCCGTGGGTGTTTTGAACTTTTCTTTCTCGACGCCGTTCGACATTGTTCGAGCGGTTTTTTTTGTAAACGGAAGTAGCCTCTAGCCTTTCCGTATGGGCAGAATCACATTCTGCCCATACGTCGCGAAGGCGTGTGACTATCTGAGCTGATCCAAAATAATCAAGTTCAATTTTTTTGTCTTCGTGTCATATGTGGCAAAGGAGGCGCGGTAGAACAGGCCGGCCAGATTGCCCGGGTTTACAAGATAAGAGCGCTCAAGCTTCTCCTGCCACGGCTTGTGGTTGTGGCCGTAGAAAACAATGTCGAACTTTTTCGACAGAGCCAAGCGCTTCGCCTTTTCGCGCGTGTGGCAGGCGGCGATTTTTATGTTGTCAATCGTTAAATCAAGAAAGGGGATCGGTTCGTGTTTTATTTTTTGAAATCGGTTGGTGCGTTTGAACTTTTCTTGATTGACGATATCCGCGTTGCCGCCGACGAACATGATTTTTGCCTTCAAGTTTTTAATAAAAAACTTTTCCGTGTCTTTTTCCGTCACGTCGCCGCAGTGAATTACAAGTGCGACTTTGTGCGTATTACAATAGTCGGTGAACTTTTTTATGTTCACGAGATTGTCGTGAGAGTCGGAGGTGATGGCGAGAAGCATAGAATCAACGAAGCAAAGAATCAACGAATCAACGAAGCATGGAAGCAAGAAAGCAAAGAAGGGATCGGCCGGGGTAGGATGATTGCCACGCTGACGCTCGCAATGACTTCGCCCCGCGCATGGCGTGGCTCGCAATGACGCTTCGCTTCGGCTGAACGGTTGACAAATGGTCGTGTTGTTGGTAGGTTGTGAAATGAGGCGTTCATTGACAATCACAAGGAGAATATACCATGAAAACGGAATCAGAAAAAGAGGAGAGCAAAATGGATGCACGGCTGAAAAAAGCGCGGTGGTGTGAGAGTTTCTTCGCGGTGGGCGGTGGTGTTTGTATCTTTGTGCTGATTTTGCTGATCTGGAATATGGGCTGGGCGTGGTTTCAGACAAACACATTGCTGACCAACCTGACTAATTTCGTGGGTGGTACCATGATTTTCGGGATGTATTTTTTTAGCGGTTTAACTTCGGCAATGTCCGGGTGGGCGATTTGGGACTATGAGTACCTGCGTAGAAAACGGCGTTTGCAATGGGCAGTTGGCCTTCTCGGATTGCTTGTGATCGGCAGCGTATTGTTCCACTTTTTGCACGGACCGATTTTGAGCAGTTCGCCTATGAATTGGGCGCAAATGCCCGGGGTGATTTTTGTGCTCGTAGTGCTTCTGGTTAACCCACTGATTTGGGAACTGTTTTGGTTGAAGCGGCTGGGGAAGGTGAAAAAAATGGAGGCAAATCATGAATGAGCAACTGGAAAAAGCGAGAAAGTGGAAAAAGATTGCGAATGTCGTGTGGTATGCGTGCGTGGGGTTGATATTACTCGTGGCCGGTATATGGGAACGATGGGTGCCGGAAGTCCCTCCGGTGGTGGCTAACTTGATATTTGTTTTTCTTGGGCTTGTTTTTCTAATGGTAGCTTTTGTCGAAGGAAGACACGATGCGTTGGCTTCCGTGTTGATTTCTCAGGAGCAGTATTCCGAGCGAAAAACTGTCGCAGTGCGGATGACGATGTTTTTCGGCGGACTTTTGGGGCTACTGGGATGTGGTACTGTTATTGCAGTTTTGAAGGACGGTGAAGTCAGCGCGTGGGTATTACCCGGAATCATTTTTCTCTTTGTCGCTTTTTGTATCAACCGAGAATTATTTGAGATTTTTTTCTTGAAGCGACTGGGCAAGGTGGGAACAAACAACCCAAACCAGGTTGAGGGATAATTATGAAGACCGAACTGGAAAAAGCGAAAATGTGGAAGGTGGTTTTTCAAGCGGCGTGGATTGGTGGCCTAATACTGTTCATGATCTCGGGACTCGCCTACGCATGGTGGAGCCCTCTGCCCCCGAGCACCATGACCATGGTGACAAGCGCGATGTATTTTCTCCTCGGCGTCATCTTTCTCGTGCAATCTTTTTTCGAAGGTAGATACGATGCACTTGCTTCGTCGCCGGTTTCAGTGGAAAAGTATTCGGCGCGTAAAACTTTCGCCGTGCGGTCAACGATCCTATTTGGATTAATCTTTGCCCTGCTTGGGTCTGTTACCATTTGGGCTATTTTGCAAAGTGGTGCGATTGGTGGGACATGGCTAATCGCCGGAATGATTTTTTTCTTCAGTGCTTTCGTCGGCAATAGTTATCTATGGGAAATCTTCTTTCTCAAGCGGTTGGGAAAGGTGGAGACGACGTGAAAATTGATTGAACGCGTTCATATTGTTGAGCGCGTTTTTTTATATCAGAATTTGTAAATTTACGCCTAAGTTGACAAGAAATATTATATATGATAAATTTGCCGGTCAGTGGTTCGTTGAAAAT
>MFGM01000060.1:6633-8294 GCA_001778275.1 Candidatus Falkowbacteria bacterium RIFOXYC2_FULL_48_21
CGTCTTTTGCATTGTCGTCGTGCCGGTCGTATCATTTCAGTTTCGGGATTGGTGGATTGGCATCGGAACCATTGTTCTGTGCGTGGCCACATTCACCGTAGTTAATCCACTTATGTCCTGTGCGGTCGCGTTGTTGCTTCGGAAAAAGTATCATGGGACGGGACGATGATTTTCAATTTGTTTGTCGGCGGCTGTTTATCGTTACTCACTGTTGCAAATAAATCGACGAAGAAGGAGGAAGGGAACTGAGCGCGAAAAAGATTCCGGAATGGTTTCCGAGGTGATGTGGCCCAACGGCGCGATTCGGTTGCGGTCAAAGAAGGTTGGTAAGGCCAAGGGGGAGCATATTCCTTGGCAAAAGAAAATAAACCGGACATTGTTCCGGTTTTTTTTGTTGAACAAAATCCCCCCCCCGTAGGGGCAGAATCGCATTCTGCCCCTACGGTCGCGGTAGCGTGCGATTGTCTTTCCCTTTCGGTCGCGTGATCGACGGCAGTTCGCGCCTCGGCAACGGCGGGAGCACTGTTGACATAGAACCTTCGTCATGATAACGTGCCAAATCCGGCGGTCTTTGACAATTTATTTAAAAAGGGAGGTGCGCTCATGTCCAAATTTCTCAAATGGGATCCGGTCGTTGGTGAAAGAGTAACCATTGTGGACGTGTCTGATTTTGAGTATTACCGAACCGTGTCCGAGTTTGTGAGTTTAGGTCAGACGCTCCGGGTGAAATTTCTGGAGGGTGGGGCGATAAACATCGGACGGAAAAGTTGCAATTTTATCAGTAACTTCAACGTGTCGTGGGACATTGTTAACGGTGCCCGCGACATGATGTTGAAAAGTATCTCGGTGAAAAAAATACTTGTGTCGCTACCGACGATCATTTGGCAGAAATGAATCAAAAAGGAAGAGGAAATGAAATGAGCGCGTTCAAGGTGGAAGATTGCATACCAAAGTGGTTGCCGCAAAATGGGCAAGCGGTCAAGTTGCAACGCAAGTTTGCGGACAAGGCCAAATGTGGTCCGAGCGGAACGATCAAGTTGGAATTCGACGCCACGGTTGACCACGTTAAATTGGCGACCGGCGGATGCTTTATGATCGAGCTTTGCCTCGATGTTCAAGGATCGGGCCGCCGATATTTCACCTTGGACAGAACACGATTTGATTACTGGCAGCACGATCGGATTGATGAAGGCGAAAGCTGGGATATCTTTACCATCGGTGGGGAGAAAATTCTACCACCAAAAGAAGAGGTGATGAAATGAGCGCGAACAAGATTCCAGCGTGGTTTCCGAAAGTGGGGGAAGAGATTGGGCTCGTGACACAAGGTGAGAAAAAGATCAAGAAGTACAAGGTGACGGAACTCTTGACCTACAAACAAGGTGGCTTTCGCGCCAGACTGCGCAAGGGCGGAGTGTTGGATTGTGACAAGAATGGTGCAAGCGTCATCGAGAACTTTGATCCCGATTGGGCGCTTACCGATGGCGGTGCAAACATGACGCTTTTCTGGCATCGCATTGAGCAGATGTTGCTCTATAGACCGAAGGTCGTTTTTCCGAGACCGAAGAAGGCGAGTCGAGCCCAGAAATAAGCCCGCGCGCTTCGGCCGTGGGGAAAAAACGAAAACCGGACATTGTTCCGGTTTTTTTTGTTCGCCCGAAATC
>MFGM01000061.1 GCA_001778275.1 Candidatus Falkowbacteria bacterium RIFOXYC2_FULL_48_21
TACACAAAATATTTGACAGACCCACAGATTACAAAATGGTGGCGACTGATCCGGCTCAATCAAGGATCTGTACTATCTGCACCTTTATCTGTACATATCTATAACTATTTGAGCGGCAATCGCATCTGTTCGCCCAACAACCGCCGCGCCACTTTCCGCCCCTTGTCCGTCAAACTGACTTCCCTAATAAACCACTTATGCGCTGTCCGCACGCCATAGCCAGTCATCAGCTCTCGGTCTATGAGGCTTTCAATACTACTTGTAATAATCTTCGTGCGCATGTCCGCCTTGGCGCGACCTTGCTGGCTATAAAAAGAAATAAACCCGATTCGATTAACCCGAAAACTCTTGCTATTATAGCACTTTATTAAAATAAATTTTTGCAACTGGGATAATGGCATAGGATTATCCCCTCCGTTAAAAGATTACTTGTTCAACAACTCATCAATTCGCACCTGATCGCGCGGAAACAGCGTGGCTTGTTTGATATTTTCCAGACCGATAAGCTGCCACGTCACGCGCTCGAGCCCCATGCCGATACCACCCTCCGGCGGCATACCGTATTTAAACGCTTGCAAATAATAAGCAAACTCTTCCGGCCGCAAACCGAACTTTTTCATATTCGCCACCAAGGCTTCATACTCGTGAATGCGCTGGCCGCCGGTCACGATCTCCGTGCCGCGAAAAAGCAGGTCGAAGCTCTTCGTGAAACCCGGATCTTCCGAATCCTCCATCGTGTACATCGGCCGCTTCGCCACCGGATAGTGCGTAACAAACAGAAAATCCGAATCCCATTTCTTTTTCGCGTACTCG
The DNA here is from genome assembly GCA_001778275.1 of Candidatus Falkowbacteria bacterium RIFOXYC2_FULL_48_21. Classification (GTDB taxonomy): domain Bacteria; phylum Patescibacteriota; class Patescibacteriia; order UBA11705; family JABHMO01; genus MFGM01. The sequence continues at coordinate 814 of MFGM01000061.1, forward strand.
CCGAGCAAACGCTCCTGATGCGGCTCAAGGTCCGGCTCGTTCAACACGCCCTTTTCGCCAAACTCATTTTCCAAAATCGCCTGCGCCTCCTTTAACTTCATCTGCGGACAATTTTCCAAAAAATTAGGCATGGTAACTTTTAACAATTTCAATTCCGTCGCGCATTTTTCTTGCGCGCGCTTCATCATCGCCAAAAGCGTGCCATAAATCATCTGCATCACGTCGTGGTGATCCTTGATAAAGCCCATTTCAAAGTCGAGCGATGTGTACTCATTGATATGCCGGCTGGTGTCATGCTCCTCGGCGCGGTAAACATTGCCAACGGTGAAAACGCGTTCAAACACGCCGACCATCGTCTGCTTATAAAACTGCGGGCTCTGCGCCAAATAAGCTTTTTGGCCGAAATAATCAATTTTAAAAACATTCGCTCCCCCCTCGGTCGCCCCCGCCACGATCTTCGGACATTGAAATTCGGTAAAGTCTTTTTCAATCAAATGATTGCGAAAGCCCTCGACCAACGCGGCCTGAATCTTGAAAATCGCTTGCTGTTTTTCCGCACGCAAGTTCAGCGGCAAATTGTCGAGATAAGAGTTCATGTGCAATTCCGCGTTCAAATCGTACGGCAACGTTTCCGCCGCGGCCAACACTTTCACTTCTTTCGCCAAGACTTCAACATTGCCAGTCAATAAATCCGGATTTTTTTGTTTAGCGCCGCGCTCATTCACTACGCCAACGATTTCCAAAACAAATTCCGGCCGGATCCCCGGCATGATCGCCTTTGACGCCTCGTCCAGCTCGCTCGGTACCAGCACGACTTGAAGTAAGCCGCTCCGATCGCGCAAATCCAAAAATGCCAACTTCCCCATGTTGCGCCGCGCATTAACAAAGCCCTTGACTGTAACGGTTTGCCCGATTTGATTTATCGTTTCCGAATTAAGCGTTCGCTCCATAAAATTATATGAGTTTATTTTAACAATTCCACGCGCACGCCGCCATCATCGCTCGCGAGCCAAAACCAGAAAACCAAGTTGACCACGACAACCAGCGCGACGATCACAATCAAATAAAAATATTTTCTCATGGATAAATACGGTTAATCGTCCTCGGAAACGGAATAGTCTCCCGCACATGATGCACGCCGCACATGAGACCAACCAACCGTTCCAGGCCAAAACCGAATCCGGCATGTGGCACACTGCCGTAACGACGCGTATCGAGATACCAGGCAAAAGCGTCCGTTGACAACTTGTGCTCTTTGATTCGCTTCAAAAGCTCGGCGTAATCATCCTCGCGCTGACTGCCGCCAATGATTTCGCCATGCCCCTCCGGAGCGATCATGTCGGCGCAAAGCGCCAGGTCGCCTTCACGTTTCATGTAAAACGCCTTAATGGCCGCCGGCCATTTTTCCACGAACACCGGCTTGTCAAAATCTTTCATCAACAAATCTTCATCGTCATTGCCAAGATCTTCGCCAACCTTGATATCTGAACCGGCCTTTTGCAACCGTTCCACCGTTTCGATATATGACAACCGCGGAAACGGCGCTTTGATATTTTCCAACTTGCTAATATCGCGCTCAAGAGCAATGAGATCGGCTTTATTTTTTTCAACAACACGCTTCGCAATGAATTCTACCAGTCGCTCTTGCAAATCCAAACTCATTTTGTGATCAAAAAAAGCCATTTCCGCGTCCATCATCCAAAACTCCGTCAAGTGGCGGCGCGTCTTGGACTTCTCGGCGCGAAACACCGGACCGAAGTCAAAGACTTTACCGAGCGAAGCGATGGCCGCTTCGAGATAGAGTTGGCCGCTCTGCGACAAGTAGGCTTTTTGCTCGCCGAAATAATCGATTTCAAAAAGTTCCGTTGTGCCTTCGCATGCGTTCGGCGTCAAAATCGGCGAATCAATTTTTGTGAAGCCTTCGCCCAGCAAAAATTCATAAGTCGCCATGATCACCGTCGTCCGCACGCGTTGAATCGCGGCCTGCCGTGGCGCGCGCAGCCACAAGTGGCGATTTTCCAACAAAAAATCCGGCCCATGCTCCTTTTTCCCGATCGGATATTCTTCCGCGCACTGAACGAATTTCAGTTGTTTAACCTGAAGCTCATATTCTTCCTTTTTCGGGTGCTTTGAAACAGCGCCAACCACTTCCACCGAACTTTCGATCGTCATATCAGACGCGACTTTCCATGAGTCTGCATCCACGGCCGGCTGATTCACCACGGCCTGCGCATAGCCGGATCCATCGCGAAGCTGAAGAAAGGCAATCTTGCCGGAAGACCGAAAATTATAAACCCAACCCTTAACTAAAACTTCTTGGCCAAGATAATCTTTGAAATCCTTGATATAAACCATTTTGGGTAACATAAAAATTGAGGTTAATTCAAGTTCAATTATAGAGTAATTTAACGAAAATGGCAAACGAGGAAAGCCGAAATTAGGAAATTGGTAGAAATTGGTAGAAATTTTTGACAAAAGCGGTAAGAGATCTTGACATTTGACAATTTCGCGCTAAACTAGCGGGGCTGACGTTCTTTAACAAAGGAGGAACGAAATGACACCGGGAACAATTCACGTACAAGCAGGCAAGGGTTATGTCATTGCTCTTCACACCAACCACAGCATGTACCCCCAAAAGGCTTTTGAAGAATGCGCGCTGATGCCGATTTTTCTGATGGACTTAAACAAGAAATACCCCGGCTATATCCGGCCGATGTCCGTGCTTCAGCTATACCTCGAAGAAGTCCAAAAGCGATACAAAAAAACGCCATCGGCATTAACGATTTACCGCGAACTCCTAGAATGGCTAAGTTGTGATTTGTCTTTTGACATCTCTCCAGAAATCATCGCCAACTGGATTATCCTGCGCACCTTTAAACAGTTCGCGCCCTTGCCACACCGAAATGAACACGGCAAAGAATGGGACGAGTACAAACCAGACATCATTATCAATCTTGCGGATAGTCGCGGGTTTCCCCAACTGACCATCAAACCAAACAATGCGGACATGGCCGAGCTGTCTTATCCTTATTTCGACGAAATAATGGAAAAAGTTCGCAACAACCTTTTCGAGTTTTCCTATCTGTACCGCTTCAACAGAGTCAAGGGCAGCGTGACCTACTCGCCCGACAAAGTCCTGGCCGCGCTCATCGCGCTCGAGTGGGAACGACAGCAACCGTAAACCAAAAGCCCGGAACATCCGGGCTTTTATAATTGCTGATTTTTTACAACGCCAACTGCGGAAACGGCTCCATGGACAAAATTGCCTTCATCTCTTCTTTTGAAAGGACTTGCTTCTTTTCCATTTTGTCGATCAGCGCCCGCACTTTAGCGTCTTCTTTTCTCATCATCAACGTCAAAGAACCATTCAAGTCAGCCAGTTTATCATCAAGATATTCCTTGGTTACCATTTTTACTGCCAAAGAATCAACTTTTTTTTCTAATCCGCCGACCTGCGTCTCTAATCCACCCACCCGAGTTTCCAATGAACCGACTCTATCTGCTAGGGCATCAACACTCTTTTGCGAAGCCGCATGATCCTTGATGAAATTAACGATTTCCAGAACCTCTTGAATTTCTGTTTTATTGTTTTTTTCTTCTTGCATACGTGCACATTATCGCGCATTTGAAAAGCGCTGTCAAATTCATCTACCAAAAGCGCCCCGACCATCTCGAGGCGCTTTATTGTTCTTTTCAATTCGCTAAATTCTCTCAATCCGCTCAATTCGCTTTTTCTAATATTTGATATTCAACAACGTAAACAACGGGGTCACGCTCTTCCCCACGACCTCTTCAACAACATTTTTAATAATCGCATTCGCGCCTTTTTCCGCGCCATCGAGCCCGCCAAGCCAGGTCAATCCCCACGTGCCTTGATAATTCGTTACGCCGCATTTGTCGATGCCGTTCGCGCACTTTTCCAATTCATACTCGTGCAGCTTCATGACGATATCGCGCCAGCAATCTTTGCCGCAAGCAAAATCGTCTTTCAATCCCATGATGAACAAACTGGCCGTCAAATAATGATTATTCTTTTCTTCCACGTTCAGGCTGACCGAACCCTTTTTGTATTTCCGGTAAAAATCGTATGTCAAAAAATTATTGCCGGACAAATTGATACCACCGTAATCAGTATCTTTCTCTTTCAAATATGAATCGCCGCGCGTCATTTGCCGACTAGTGCAAGTCAAACGTTCATTGGTCTGAATCGCGAACGCCTCATGAAACCAGCTCGGCGCGCCGTGCACCATTTGATACAGGAAATAATGCGCTGTTTCATGCACATCCGCTGTAATATGGCTGGCCTTGGTCGGCGTGGCCTCGCCAAATTCATGCAAACCGTTTATATTATGAAACATGACATAATCCGATCCGCCCGCGCCGCCCTCCGTCCCCTCGCAGCCGGATTTAATATCGCACTTTTGCAACGTCGGATTGTGAAACACCTTGTAAATCAATCGCGGTGTTTTGTAAGACAAATAGTCCTGCATGCACGTCACCACGTCCGTTTGAATTTTTAACAGTTCAGGAAACAGCGCCGTTTGCACGCCGCAGCTGGAACAAGCCGGCGCATTGGCTACACAGCCGTGCCGCTTTGACAGCTTGGCCGATTCCGGACAACCGCAATCAACACGGACATACGCGTTGCAATTGTCACCGGCGCAGGGCGCGGCGCAATCAAGACTGCATTGTTTAAATCCATCCGCCTCCACACTGCCGTCGAACGATTCGCCGGCTTCGCAAACGAAGTTGCCGCAGAAACCGGAATTCGCAACGGCGACGTCCGTGCATTTGCCGTTCACGCACTTTTCATCCGAATTGCACACACCGCAGGTGTAGGCGCTTTTCAATAAATTCGCCACTCCCGCAGTCGGCGTCACAACCGTTGTCGATGTTCCAGCAATAATTTTTGCCAAATCGGTATTCGTAATGCCGAGGCCAAGATTGCGCATCACTTGGAACGCATCGTCCGGTTTGCCGAGGTAATAGCCGTTGCCGTCAACCGGATAAACATAGTACGCCTTGCCCGCGTCGTCCACATCAATCAAAATTTTGCCCCAGACCGCCGTCGGAAACGCGCCATCAACATACTTCAAAACGTACTCATGCGTCACGCCGAGGCCGAGTTCTTTCATGATCTTAAAAGCGTCCGCCGGTCGACCGAGATAATACTTTTTCAAATTGACCGGATAAACGTACCACGCTTCGCCTTTTTCTTCGACTTGCAACAAAATTTTTCCTTTTAACTTCTGACTCATGGTCGCCGCTGACGCGATGCTGACGCCGACAAGACTAAAAACGCAAACCAGTCCGAGCGCCAGCCAAAGTTTGTTTTTCATAGTTTATAAATTAATTACAACTGCCATCATTATAATTCTTTATCCACATAAAAGAAAGCGACTGACGGACAACCGAACGATTTGTTGTAATTTTACAATTTTAGCTCTTCCGTATTTTTCCTTATTCAAAAAACACTTCAACCGTTATGATGGCGGCAGATTTGATTGACAGTGAAAAATGAATGGTATAAGGTACCAGCGCGTTGTTAATTGACAATTCAATCACGCAAACGGAGGTGGTGTCATGATGCAGAATCTGACAATTTTCGGGTTAATGGTTGTGGTTGTGATCATTTATTGGATGAATAACCCTATCGGCCACGACAAAGAATTCCGCAAACGTTGCCTCGTCAACTGGCTGACTATCGGCCTTGCCTACGCTTTTCTCTACATGGGACGCTACAACATCAATGCAGCCACCGCCGCTCTCGGCGAAAACGGAGGATTGACTGGAGCGGATTTCGGCATCATTTTCGGTGCCGGCACCTGGACGTATGCCGCCTCACTCTTTATCAACGGCCCGCTTGTTGATAAGATCGGCGGATATATCGGAATTTTAATCGGCCTGATCGGCTCCTGTATAATGAATGTGGCACTCGGCATCGCTACTTATCTTTTCATCAAAGGAAACCTGGATCTCCCGATCATCCCGACTCTGGCCGTTATCTATTCGATTAACATGTACTTCCAAAGTTTCGGAGCCGCGTCGATCGTGAAAACGAATTCGAACTGGTTCCACGTGAAAGAACGTGGTATTGCTGGCGGAATCTTCGGCACACTGATCGCCATGGGATTGTTTTTCTCCTTCGACTGGAGTAGCGCCATCCGCAAGGCGACCAATATCAACCTCGATGCCGCCCAGCTCGACTCATTCCAGATTTTCATTCGCGACATGCTCGGCACGGCCGGCGGCACGACGAACGCTTATTGGTATCTGTTCTTCATCCCCGCGGCTATTCTCGCCCTGTTTGTGGTGCTGGTGTTTTTCCTGGTAAAGGAAACACCCAAAGATGCCGGGTTGAAAAATTTTGACACGGAAGATGCCTCGTCCGGAGAGATGGATCGAAAATTCACCACAATGGAGATCATCAAAGAAAAAATCCTTGGTAATCCCATCATTATTACGGTCGCGGTCATTGAACTGTGCTCCGGTGTGATTCGGCAGGGCGTAATGCAATGGCTCCCACGCTTCAACGAAAAGATGCACTTTACGGACGCCGCCGCGTTTATTCCCAAAAACTGGGGATTACTTCTCTGCCTTGCCGGAACGCTCGGCGGCATGTTCGCCGGAATCATTTCCGACAAAGTTTTCAAGTCGCGCCGCATTCCCTCCGCGCTGATTCTCTACGTCATCCTGTTCATCGGCGCCATTCTCATGACGCACGGCATTTTCACCGGAAACTATTTCGAACTCGGCGCGGCCGCCATGCTGGTTTCATTTGCCGTTATCGGCGTTCACGGCATGCTGTCCGGCGTCCTGTCGCAAGACCTACTCGGTCGCAAAGGCGCAGCCACCGGCGCGGCCATGTTCGATGGTTGTGTCTACATCGGCACCGGCATCCAGTCGCTTGCTCTCGGCTACATCACGGAATGGAACTGGAACTACTGGCCGGTGTTCATCCTGCCGTTCACGTTGATCGGAATCGTCCTTTGCACGCGCGTGCTGAAGGCCTTCCCCGAGAAAAAGAAAACAGGCGATGCAACCGCTGAGCCGGTCAA
>MFGM01000062.1 GCA_001778275.1 Candidatus Falkowbacteria bacterium RIFOXYC2_FULL_48_21
AAAGCGGCAAAGATCCTGACGAATGCATCAAAAATAGTTTGGCCGACTGGGAAGAGTCGCTGCGTTCGGCCAAATTGGCTATGGATTTTTATCTTGATTCGTATTTAACGGCGGAGAATTTACAAAATATTAACAAAAAAAAGCTGGCCGTTAAAAACGTATTAACGGAGATCGCCAAGTTGGCGGACAAGATTGAACAGGACCATTGGATCAAAAAGCTGGCGGAAATAATCAATGTTAAATCCGACTTGCTTTGGGAGGCGCTGCGGCCAACGACAAAAAAAAGTACGGTTCAATCGGGGGGAAGCGCCTTCGCGGTCGTAATGCCGAAAAGCGCGGTGCAAAGCAACATGGAGAAGGTTTTTACTATTTTATTAAACGAGCCGAAACTCATTCCATACGTGGTTGAACATTTGTTGCCGGAGATGGTGACGGTAGAAAAGTTGGTCACATTTTACACTAAGTTAATTTCATGTTATAATAAAAACAAGCCGCAAATTCACGCGGAAAACATTACTAAATTACTCGAGGCGGAAAATCAACCTCTGCCGCCGGAGTATTTGGATTATTTGATTTTGCTGATTGGCAAAGAGTATGATGGGTTTACCGAAGTACAACTTCGCGAAGAACTGATTGATCTCGTGCTGGCGATCAAGCTTGATTATTTCAATCGGCAAATCGAATTACATCGGCAAAGACTCGAACAAGCCTCGAGTGCCGGCGACACCGCGCAAGAACAAGAGGCTCAGCGGTTGGTGCAGTGGTTCAGTGAAGAAAAGGCGAGAGTGCAGAGTTAGTTAGGGGAAAGGATGAAAGGGAAAAGGGATCCGCTTCCCGTCTCGCCTTCGGCTATTCGAGGCGGACGCCTCGAAGCGAGGCGAGCAAAGCAGGAGCGAAGCCCAAGGAAGCAAAGCTTAAAGTTCGTAAATATATTTCTTCTAATAATATAAAGTTTACCTGAAATTTAGGCTTTATTCTTTAAGCTTACCTTGCTCCTTGCCCTTACTTTATATATATGGGCCATCGTTCAGGAAAAACAATTAAACGGGCCGCAAGGTCCAAATCAAAAACAGCCAAATCGGCTGTTTCATTCAAGTTAAAGCAGGCCTTCAAAAAAATGGCGGGAAAATTTTCTCCGCACAAATCGGCCGCAAAAAAGCATTTCAAGCACACGCATCATCGTCCGGCTGCGGGCGGGATGAGGCAAGAAGTTCAGCGTGAACCGCGCAAAAAAGCGATACCGCCGAGCAAAGAGTTGATTAAAAATTTGATCGACAAGGGAAAGCTACGCGGTTTTTTGACCGAAGAAGAAGTTTTACGGACGTTTGGTGACGTGGAAAATTGGATTCCTGATTTTGAGGAGTTTCTCGACGAGCTTGATCACCTCGGTTTGCAGTTGGTGGAAGTGCGCGGCGGCATGCTCGGGAAAAAGGAAGATCGACAAAAGATTTTGTCCAAAGTCGGCGTGACAGCGGACTCGCGTACCATCCCGGTCATTACCGAACTTTCGGCCGACTCGATCCAAATGTATCTGCGCGAAATCGGCAAAATCGCTCTTCTGAAAGGCGATGAAGAGCTGTCGCTCGCCAAGCGTAAAGAAAAAGGAGATCGCGAAGCGGAAAAGCGGTTGATTGAAAGTAACTTGCGCTTGGTGGTTTCGATCGCGAAGCGCTTCGTGGGGAAAAGTTTGTCGCTATTGGATTTGATTCAGGAAGGCAACATCGGCTTGTTCCGTGCGGTGGAAAAGTTTGAATATCGCAAAGGTTACAAATTTTCCACGTACGCCACATGGTGGATTCGCCAAGCCATTACGCGCGCCCTCGCCGATCAATCGCGCACCATTCGCATTCCGGTGCACATGGTCGAGACGATTAATAAGTTTCATCAGATTGAACGGCGACTGATTCAGGATCTTGGTCGCGAACCCATGCCGGACGAGGTGGCGTCGGAAATGGATGAGTCGGTGGACAAGGTGAAATATATCATGAAAATATCGCAGGAAACGATTTCGCTCGAAACATCCGTTGGCGACGAGGAAGAAGACAGCACGCTTGAAGATTTCATCGAAGACGTCAAGAACGTCAGTCCGGATCGGTCTGCCGCGTTGAGATTGTTAAAGGATTACGTGTTGCAAATAATCAGAGAGTTGTCGCCGCGCGAGCAAAAGATTTTGGAAATGCGGTTTGGTCTGCTTGACGGCGTGTCTCACACGCTCGAAGAAGTTGGCCAGGAATTTGACGTGACGCGTGAGCGTATTCGGCAGATTGAGGCGAAGGCGCTGGAAAAAATACAACAATTTCCTGGTATTGAAAAATTGCGGGATTATTAAGAAAGGTAAAATTGAGGAGAAATTTGAGAGAAATTGAGAAGAAATTTATTACAAATTGCCAAGCCCCCATGATTCATCTGGGGGTGGGGAGGAAATAACCAAGCCCCCGTGATTCGTCCGGGGGTGGGATAATGCCACAATCGAAAATGAAAAAAAGATGGGCGGGAACGCTCATCTTTTGGTTAAAAGAAAAGCGCTCCGGTGAAGGAGCGCGTGATTGCAAAATAGCTACGGATAGAGTTGCTTTATTTTTTCCAGCCAGATTTCATGGCCGGGCTCAAAGTGGCCAATTGGCGTTTTCCGCTCCACCCCTAACTGTTTCCAGCGCAGGACAACCTGATCGCCTTCGCGTTCAAAACCGATAATGGCGGTTCCTTGAATACCCACGTGCATGTCAAATGGTCTGCTGGCCAGAATGTCGCCGCTGTTTTTGAAGATGAAGATATCGGCGGCTCCGGAAATTTCAATTGATTTGTCCGTTTCTGAGAAAATGAGTTTTTGGTTACCCATGACCGGCTCCTTTATTCGCGCCCATGCGAATGAACTTACGCCTTGAACTGCCAGTCGCGGCGGATGCGGACTTCGACAACTTCGCTTTTCACGTTTTCTCCGCCACCAAACAAGCTCTTGCTCTTCGTCACGTCAAGGACGATCACGCTTGGTTCTCCCGTGTCCACAAAGCGGAATTTTTCCAGTTCGAAAAAGGTTTGCATGCTGGCCTTGCCGGCGGTCATTTCATAGACAATCGTAATGGTATTGTTGGTGCATTCCATCTCGTTGGCCCCGCCAAGAATTAACCGAATGGGAAACTCAACTCTTTCGCTCATGATCGTCTCCTTTGTTAAGGTCCGAGTGACATCAGAATATAGCAAGCAGTTATTATTCTGTCAATGCTGATGCAATTTGCTGACGTAAATTTCAATGAAAAGTGTTATCGCAGGGTGGATAATGTCTCCTATTTACAAAAGAAAAAGAGTTTGCTATATTGCAAGCACGTAGAATTATTCCGCGATAGCTCAGTCGGTAGAGCAACTGGCTGTGAACATTGAATTTCTCTATGCCGGGAAAGCGAAAATACAAAGATCGCGCGGCATACATGGTTCGCGCGGTGGCCAAGAGACGAAAAAAGTTGAAGGACTTGATCGTTGAGTACAAAGGCGGCCAGTGCTGTCTTTGTGGCTACCGAAAGTATTCAGGCGCGCTCGAATTGCACCATCTTGATAAAAGTAAAAAAGAGTTTGCTTTATCAAAAGAGGGACTAACTCGTTCGCTTGAAAAAATGAAAGCCGAGGCGAATAAATGCGTCTTGGTTTGCGCGAACTGTCATAGGGAAATACATGCGAAAATTACGCAGCCTCCCGAGGAAACTCGGGTTGAAAACTCTGGGATAACGGTGAAGCCCTAACCTCGCCATGGCGGGGTGGGTAATACCGTGGGAACTCCGCCGTTGGCGGGGAGCGCCGTAGAGACTAGATACCGGGGCGCCTAAATCTCGAATACATCGAGACATGGCGGTGATATAGTCCATCCTTTGGAGTAATCCGAAGATAAGTGTAACCAGTGGGTCGTCGGTTCGAGTCCGACTCGCGGAGCCATGAACTACACGCTTCTTTACTTGGAGCGGGTAGTTTTTGTTTTGTGAGAGCGTGAGTTCATGGCAAGCCATGAAGTACAATTTCGTGATTGGATGCGGGTAGTTTTTGTTTAGGGGAGCGTGAGTTCATGGCAAGCCATGAAATACAACGGCGCGGTTGAATGCGGCCATTGCTTTGTCCTTAATTCCAGCTTATGATGTAGTTGGGTGTCGTGGTGGACGCGATAGACGCGAATTGTTCTAAATGCTGTTTTCCAATTTTATGACCGGAATGTTTTTCTATATTTTAACGGCGGTGCTTTTTATTTTTTCCGGCACATGGTTGTCCGGCGCGGCCGGCGTTGTGTCGTCCGTTTACGTCCCGGAGTCGGTGCCGCAACTCGATGAATTTATCACGGAAACGTTGATGGTGGAGCCAACCGCCGTTGACCCGTTTGGCTCGGACGGCACGGTCAAAATTTTATTGATTGGCGAGGATTCCCGAGTTGGCGTATCGGTCGGTCATTGCGATGCAATTCAGTTTTTGGAGATTGACAAGGGAAATTCGATAATAAAAATAACGGCGGTACCGCGCGGAACCTTCTCGACTTTGCCGGGGGGCGGACACGCACCGAGCGATTATTATGTTTCCAATGCCTGCCAAATCGGTGGATTGGCGTATGGCGTGGAGCAGATTGAAAAAATTCTCGGCCAAAAGGCGGATTATGTGGTCCGCCTTGGATTTTCCGGCGCCATGGGCGTTTTGCGGCGGTTGGATTTACCGGCGACGGAGTCGCTGGCTTGGCTGCGCAATCGCCACGGCTTTGCCATCGGCGAGCCGCAACGCGCTCATAATCATTCAGCATTTATCAAAAAGATATTGGTTGAATATGCAGGAGGCGAAGCCGGGAAGCGCGATGTTGTTTGGCAATATCTGATATTCAAGTTGTTCAAAACCGACCTTACGTTTGGTCAGGTTCGGCAGATTGCGGAAGCGTTTTCCGGTTTTGATCTGGCCGAGCATCCGGAACGAGTACGCTTGTTTATGCGGCCGGCGTATCAAGTGGTGGACATTGATTATGATACAGCCCACCTGGACGAAAAGCGTCAGGCATTGCTTGCGCCTGTTATTGCTTTATTATCAACTGAAGATTACGCAGGCGTGACGCAGGAGCAAGGGCAGGCAAAACTGCTGGCCACAATTCAGAATGGACTCGATAGTGGCGATTTTGTCAGCTGGGCATTTGAAAATAGTCTTTGGATGCAGATTGACAATGAGACGG
>MFGM01000063.1 GCA_001778275.1 Candidatus Falkowbacteria bacterium RIFOXYC2_FULL_48_21
TTATCAAACCGAACTTTATCGTGAAAAACATCAAGCCAATCGGAGTTATCTCGTTCGTATTTTTGAAATATGCCCCAAGAAAACAAATCGGCCGCCTGTAAACCATAATTTTCATGCGAAAGCCAATGATTAATATCCAAAGGAACGTTTGGTGGCAGACGCGTTTCCAACTCTCGACGAATGTATGTGTTGAATTCAATAATTTCCGGTTTTGCCATTGATTTATCCAAAATCAACTCCACCCTATCTCCATTATTACTTTCAAACGGTATCTTATCAAGCACTAAACGAGCAATATAATTATAGACTCGAGACTTATTTTTTATCAGTCGCTCAAAAACCTTTTTCTTATTAAGTGTTATTGAGTATATGCCAAATTTAATATTCTTAATCCGGTCAAAAAAATATTTTTTTATTTGCAAGGTTGTTCCCGTGCCTTTCAATTCGCAGGCTATCCTTTTTTGATGCCTTGGGCCATTAAGCTTGCGCCTTAAAGTGGTCTTTACCGCCTTAATAACTTGCCGATTGGCATCATGACTGCTGATAGATAAAATAGCAACCGTAAAAAATTTTGACGGTTTTTTATTGACAAAATCAAATCCGAGGTCGCCACTTTCATCTAAATATAAATACCACATATTACTTTACCACTCCATCTCTTAATTTCCCCTTTGCATCATAATTCAACTTCGTCGTCACCCCGCCCAAACTCTTCTCAATCACCTCCCCTGTCACCTCATCCGTGCCGCTGACTTTAACGGCCGACAACAATAACGGATACGTGCCCTTCTAGCTGGCCGTGGGAATAAAACGCACATTGTTCAGTTACAAGCTCTTCAATAACATTTTCCATGACTCTTTTACGTCACGCTCCCCCAGCACCTCCAAACTCAAAAACCCGGAATACCCAATATCTTCTAACAACTTTATAAAACTTTTCAACTTTAAATCCCCCTGCTGATTAAAACCAAAATGCGCTCCGCCTTTTCGAATGGCATTGTGTAAATGAATGTTTTTTATCCGGCTTTTGTTCTTCGTCAAAAAACCATCAAACTCATCGCCATTTTCCACGCAATGCCCAACGTCTAATGTAAAATTAATTTCCGGGATCAGCGTACGGATATCTTCCAGCTCTTCGAGAAGAACAGGATATGATATTTGCGTACTCTTTTTCATCGAAATGTTTTCAACGGCGATTTCAATTTTCCCTTTGGCATAATTCAAAAGTGGCCGAAAATTGGTAACGAATATTTTTCTGACCTCGCGTTGATCCAAAAACAACGGAAACGCCCCGGCATGCATGGTCACGACTTTCGCGCCCAATTTCACGCCGATGTCAATCGTCTTTTTTAAGATTCCAACGGTTGCGCGATTTATTGATTGGTGCGATGAAACCAGCGTCAGATTTATAAACGGCGCGTGGATGAGAATTTCGTATAGATCAAGCCGTCGTTTCAACCAAGCGATTTCACCGGGGCTCAAATCAACCTCTTCCAACCAAACCTCAACAAAATCCAAACCTGAAAAATAGCCAAGCTCTTTTATGGCTCGCACCCACTCCCTTTTGTCGTGCGAAACAATATGTAAAAAAAGTCCTTTTTTAAATAACGCACTCATATTTTTTGAACCTGTGCAATTATTGCATGAGTTGCCTCCACTTTTAATTCACCAACCTTAAACAATTTTTTCAAATCTCTTATCGTGTCCTATTGCGAAAATAAAACAAGTACGATCAGCAATCTGTGGACAACCTTGAATTATTATACCACTTTATGTACACTCTAATTGAGCATAAGTCCGTTGTGGATTGTTCTAGATGTTCCCATCCATCGGTTGGCTATAGTCTAGACACTACAAATTCACAAGGCCGCTCCCCCGCAAGGGGATTTTTGTTTATAGTAAATTTACAACAATATTATCAGTGGATAACCATTGACTTTTCAAATGCCAACGGCTATACTGATAATGTAATCGCAAGATTACCGTCGCCTGAACGATACCAGGATCGTATTCACACCTCCGACCATTATGTGGCCGGAGTGTTGTTTTTTTTATATTCAAGAAAACCCTTCAAAGATTCCGCCGGAATAAATTTATCCGCCACTTCTTCCAGTTCCGTGCTCATTCGATTGCGGGTACAGACCACCACCACTTTCTTTTCCGCCTCCTTCAAATACCGAAGCAAATCGCCGAAATCACTATCGCCTGAAAACAACATGACCGTATCGTATTTATGAATTTTAATCAACATATCCATCGCCATTTCCACATCGAAATTACATTTTGGTGTTTTACCTAAAAATTTACCGCTCTCGTCATAATGCGGTATCATCTTTATTTCCTTGGCGCGAACCTGAAAACCGCTCTTTCTGGCCTTATCTATTCGAAACACAGAGCTACGGCTCTTAACATTTTCTTTATGATTTCTATCCAAATCTACTCTCTCCTTAAAATATCCGTAATAAAATAACATCTTCTCCGGCTCAACCCAAGAGCAAATCGTCGCCAACTTTCCAATATCGATTTCATAGCAGTAACGGAATTTATTTTCCTCCGGCCACAAATCTTTCGCCCATGGCCGAACATTTCCAAAATCGACAAAAACATACACCTTGCCAAATTCATCCTTGTCAAAAAAATAGTACTTCGATTTAAACGCCATCAAGTCCATACCTATATTTATTTTACAACCCCATCCCTCCCCGCCCCCTTTTTATCATAAATCAACTTGGTTGTTACCCCACCCAAACTCTTCTCAATCACCTCCCGATACCAGTCGCTACGCGCCGGTATCGGGCAAGCCCCCTTTTTACTTCACAACCCCATCTCTTAATTTCCCCTTCGCGTCATAAATCAACTTGGTTGTTACTCCCCCCAGATTTTTCTCAATCACCTCCCCCGTCACCCCATCCGTGCCGCTGACTTTAACGGCCGACAACAATAACGGATACGTACCCTTTTGACCGGCCGTGGGAATTATCGCCACTTCAAACGCGAAGCCGATATTCGTGGCACCGGCCGGCCCGCCTAGACTCGGCGAGGCTGGCGCTTTGCTGATTTTCCACGTGAGTGAACGCGTGGCTTCGTCGTAAACCAACGGATCACCCACCGGCACATTCGCCTTGTCGGTAAAAACCACGTTCACAGGCAACGTCACCGTCGCCGTCACGTTATCCACATCATTTATATCGTTGATCACGCGCGCGAAAATCCAGTACTTCGTCTCCTTCGCCACGCGCGGCGGGAGCGAACCGCGCCCGAGCTGATCACCGGTCGAAGCGAAATACATGGGATACGCGTCCACCGCGAGATTGCTGTTCAACTTTGTTTCCAAAATCGAATCGGAAAAATCCGCGTTTTCTTTTTCCACCCGATAAGTGGTTCGCACCACGCTTTTCAGGTTAATGTCGTTCGAGCCTTTGACCAGCGCCTTCGTGCCAATCGTCACTTGAATTTCCCCTTTTCCTTTTGGTTGAATCAACGCCAACCTCGGACTGTTTTCAAAATTCCATGTCAAAGTCTTGCCCTTCACCTTCGCCCCGGCCGACTCAACCGGAACACCCCAATAATCGCCTATCAATTCCAGACTAATGACCGCGTTTTCAATCGTGTACGCGCCGGCATTTTCGTAGTTAATCGTTAATAAAACGTTTTCACCCGGGTTAACGGCTTTAGACACGATTGAATGGGTCAACCGAAACTCCGGCCGTAAAACGGTTTGCTGCTTGCTCCACGTTGACTGCAACAAATCTCGCCCGTCGCGCCGCCAAAAAACGTTCAATGCGATGTTTTTATAATCCGTGTCCGTAAAAAATTTCACCGGCATGGTGATTATTTCTTGTTTTCCGGGCGTTAAATTATTCAGCGCCACCGGCTCTGTCCAACCGACCAACTCGCTACTGAATTCCGGTTTAACAATCACTTTTTCAAAACTCAAACTGTCGCTGGTATTTTTAATTTTAATTTGCCAAGTCACAGCGCTGCCACTCACCACCTTTTCCGGCAAACTCGTTTCCAGCGCCAAGAAGCTGTCCGCGATTTGATATGTCCACTGCGCCGGCGCACTAAACTTTCCCCACAACCGATCGCCACGCTTGCCGGTTTTGTAAAAATTCAAAGACGCGATCAAAGCTTGCTCATCGCCGAGCGCACCCATCACGACTCCTTCCACGGCAAACTCGCCATTCGCGCCGGCCGGCAGGTTTCCGAGGTTCAAAATATTGTGCGCATAATCATAGTCATCGCGTCCGACTTTTTTTAACTGAAAATTTTCCGGCAATCGCAAACTCAACACCGCTTCTTCCAACCGATAATCGTTGCCATTGCGATAACTGACCAGCGCCGTCACCATCTCACCCGCGCGCGCCGATTCCCCGCCGGCGACCTTCACTTCCAACTTGTCGGTAAAATAATGGAATCCGCCATACGCCCAAAAGATATTCAGACCAATCAAAAACAACACGCCCGCGGCGATCACCGCGTCCATGACCAAATGTTTTTTATTAAACTTGTACCGCACGTCCCATCGGCGTTTCAACTTTTTGCCGGGAAACGTGAAGATGTTCACGATCACATTTTTCTTGCCGCTCTTTTCCGCGGCCTTAATCACATCCTCCTCTATCTTTTCAAGGTCATCGGTGGATTTGAGATTGATTGTTGGCATAGAATTTATATAAACAGCGCCCTCCCCCTTCCCCTCCCGCTCATTCTTCGCGGGCGGGGGTTTCTCCTATCGGAGGGATGGGGTTCGTACCCAGCCTACGGCGTGGGCACGAACCCCGTTAAATATAACAGAAAACAACGTACGTACTTTTCTTATATAACTCGTGAAGCCTTCTGATCATTTTCTTCCCATGTACATTTTATATCGTATTCCAACCTTCTAACAGACTCACCTCTATACAAATTTTGAAGTACTCTTTCTATATCGTTTTTAATTGACGTGGCATTATCGAATGAAGTTACAGAACGATCAACGCAACGTGTTAATTCATTGTATAGAACAATCAAATTTTTGAAAAACTGATCCAAATCATTGACGGAAGGTATTTTATATAAAATACTACCCGGGTCTGTCAAATATTTTGTGTAAAGGTTATCCCCAGATTAATGCGATTAGGAAATTTGATGATGAGTTGATTAAGAATTGTCCCCC
>MFGM01000064.1:0-96 GCA_001778275.1 Candidatus Falkowbacteria bacterium RIFOXYC2_FULL_48_21
CTCTGCCGGCCTTTTCAACACCGGCATCTTCACTTTCGTCATCGCGGGCGCAGCTCCTGTCATCGCGAGCGCAGCGTGGCGATCTTCTACCTCCTC
>MFGM01000064.1:104-205 GCA_001778275.1 Candidatus Falkowbacteria bacterium RIFOXYC2_FULL_48_21
CCGGCTCGCCCGTCAGTCCGTCCGGAATAATCGCGAGCCAGTTCATGCCCGTCGTTTCTATCAGCTTGATCATTTGTTTTTTGGTTTTGGCGTCAACGCTG
>MFGM01000064.1:279-5102 GCA_001778275.1 Candidatus Falkowbacteria bacterium RIFOXYC2_FULL_48_21
CAAATCTATTTCAATCGTTTCCACTCCCTTTTCGCTGACATAGTTCGCGCTGAATCGGACATATCTCAACTTGCCCAGCAAAACATCCCGCGCCTCCGCCAATTCTTTTTTCGCCCGTTTCGCCGCGTTGAACATTTCGCGGTTAAGCGCCCGACCGGTTCTTTCCTCGGCGCGCAGTTCATCAACCGTCAACCCAAACTCCGCCGCTTGTTTTTGCAGGGATTCGTATTCTTGCTTGATTTTTTTGCAATTTGTCGCCATAAAATTTCTATCAATTTCTTAATTTCTGCGATTCTCTAATTTCCTTTATTAACACGATTAACTGCGCTTCTATTATAGCGTATTCTTACATCAAAGCAAACAGACCAACATACGAATTTTCCCTCCCACCTTTCCAGCCCCCTTGACAAAACGTTAGCTATTGGTTAAACTGCTTTGAAAGTTGCGCTTGCTTCCATGCCGGATTGATTCTCTCCTCACCCCGGTATGGGAGTAGCGCGGCTTTTTAGTTCTGGTATAATGAGAGCTGTTAAACCAAATTAGGGTGCGTCGTAGAGCCCTTGTAAACCAGGCATTAGCATACAAAATCACACAGCACGCACCCTAAAGGGATGCGGTAATCAGCATTATCACTATATGAAATACTTTTTCATACTGGGCAATCAACCGGATCTGGCTCGCGCGGAAATTGAAGCCGTGCTCCGGCGCATGAAAATCACCGGCCAAGTTACGGCCGTTGAATCTACTTTTTTATTTTTGGAAACAGAAACGGAATTGAGCGCAACAGAACTGATCGCCACGCTCGGCGGCACCATCAAGATTGGTCAAGTTTTGGGTGGGGTTGACGTTCTCAACGCCGAATCAATCAGCCGCTTCTTGCCAACGTCAGACAAAAAGATTATTTTCGGCATCAGCAACTACAATCTGTTTTTCAATATTCAAAAAATCGGCCTTGAACTCAAGCACTTAATTAAAAACGAAGGTGGCGCGGCGCGCTTTGTCACGAGCAAAGAATATCCGTTAAGTTCCGTCATTGTTCAAAAAGAAATACTAAACAAAGGGATGGAAATCGTGATCATGAAAACCGGCGGCGCGCTTTACGTCGGCCAGACGCTGGCGGTGCAACCGTTCGAACTGTTTTCGAAGCTTGACTTCGGCCGACCAAATCGCGACGCGAAAAGCGGCATGCTGCCGCCCAAGGTGGCGCAAATCATGATTAACTTGGCCGAGCAACCGCTTGACGCCACAATCTTGGATCCGTTTTGCGGCTCCGGCACCGTGTTGCAACAGGCCGTTTTTCTCGGTTATAAAAAAGTCCTTGGATCAGACTCATCCGCGCGCGCGGTAGAAGATACGCGCGTCAACATGAATTGGCTGGCGGAAAAATTCAACGTGCCGTTTGACCTTGACGTTAAACAAGTGGATGTGCAAGCGCTACCCCGAATGATTGATTCGCATTCGATAGCCGCGATTGTCACCGAACCGTATCTTGGTCCGGCGCTGCGCGGCGGAGAAACGAGCAGTTTTCTCGAAAGAACGACAAGCGAGCTGGCCACGCTATACCGCCAAGCGCTGCGCGCCATGAACGCGGCGTTGAAGCCGCAAGGGGTGATTATCATAATCGTCCCGGAACTTTGCTCAAAATATCAATCACACACTTTGCCCATGGACGAAATTCTGCCGACCGACTTGACCGTGACCGGCCACTGGCAGTATTCTCGGCCGGAGCAAAAAGTGGTGCGGCATATTTATAAAATTATAAAAACATAAAAAACAAATACCGCCGTAGTGACAGAATACTATTCTATCACTACGGCGGTATTTGTTTTAAATACGTTTATTTTTTCGTCCTGCCGAAACACCCGCAATGGACTCATCAGTCCCCAACGCATGGGGAGAAAACTTCCGCGAACATAGCGATGTTCACAAAAAGACAAAGAACAATAACGATAAATTTTACTTGCGGAAACGAAAATATTATTTCGTTTCAGCTTTTAGCCGCAATCACGGCATCCGGAGCCACTTCCTTGATCTTCGCCAAAAGAGCATCCCGCGATAAACGATTCCCTTCCGATACATAACAACCATCGCCCAGTTTAACAGCTTTTTGTTCCAAATGAGCGGCAAGCTTCTTCGCCAACTTTTCATCACGAACAAACGGGCCAATCGTCATCTCCTTCAACTCGCCCTCCGGTGAAATCACCTTGAATGTCCGCAAAGAAATGGATTTTTCGGCCGCGGTCTTTTGTTCAGTGCTTTCCACGCCGCGCTCGGTAACGGCAACGCCCTTTTCTCTTGCCACAGAATCATCCAAAAATCGCAATTCAAACTTTTTCCAACACCTTTTGAAAAGCACTAGCAACAATGTTTGGGCAAACAACCAATAAATCAGAAAATTCAACCCCGCCTCCCTACTAGAAATTCCACCCTTTCCACCAATGCACGTTTTCCACGTTCCCGTAATGGCCTCCATGGTGATGGCAAAATTCAAAATCCACAAAATTATACCGCTGCCAATACCGAATATCGAATAACCTAGCACCTCTCCCCACGGAACAAATCGTATGCCGAGCAAAAGACGTTCAGCCAGCGACAACTCCTCGCCCTGTTCGATGCGCGCCAATAATTCAGCGTACGATGGCCCATTGGCAATATAAATTGACCATGCCACGGTCGCGTTAAAAATAACGCCCAAGAAAACGCCTCCGACCAGACCGACAACAAGATCAATCTTACTGCCATTGGCCAAGAGAACTACCGCCCACTCACTCAACATGATGATAACGGAAATCAACAAAATCTGCAGATGCGTTACCCGATCCAACACCTTTTCCATAGCCGCACCTCTTTGTAAAGAACATGGCCGGCGATATTGCCGACAATCACATAATAGCAAACAATCTCCATTTTGTCAATCTGGCAAGAATCGTTGCTTTAATTTTAAATAAAAAGACGTCCCGACTTTCATCGGAGCGCCTTTTTTTATTTTTATTTTGCCCCTCAAACCCGCCCGCAAAGCGTTGCGACCGGACAAATGTGGAGGTGGCTAATAAACACTATTTAATCCGGCTCGGCTTAATCAGCTTCAAAAAATGTTCGTAAAGCCGCAACACCTTTGACTTGCCGCCGGACAACTCCAGCTTCTCAAACAAAAGCGCCCAAACGCCGAGTTGAAACGTACTCCACCACGAGCCCACCAGCAACATCATGACAACGAAAAGCAGTACCATCACGGCCATAAGGATTGACACCACCACTTCCGAACCGGCCACCAAAAATAAAAAATACAGCACGAACAGCGGCGACAACAGTACAAAGCAACCGGCAAAAAAAAGTGTGGCGGTCACGACATTCAAAATAAAAAGAATCAATCCCATTTCCAGGTTCAAAAGCACGTGCCGGCGAAACAGATGCCAAGCCGACCAAAGCGCCTCACGCACCGATTTGCGCCGCAAGATGACGTAAGCGGTACCATAAATCGTCAGAAAATAGATAACAATTCCCAATATCAAAAAAATTATAAAAGACAGAACATAAACAAATATATTCACTGCCGAAACAGAAGACACGATCAGCGACGCGAAATAAGCAATCATCAATAAAAAACCGAGTAAAATTACCTTGGTAATAACATTGATTTCGAGCACCGGCCAGAAACGATCCACGCCCATGCGAAAGCTGCTCTTCAACTTCATTGGCTCTTTTTCATCCAATCCGATAACGCCGCTGATCACCGCGCCCTGGCCGATCACGCCAAGCGTAATCATGACGGCCAGCACGCAGAGAATCGTCAGCAATGTAAAAATCGTCACGCCAAAAGCACTGCTATCGCTCTGCCAGAGCGCGTCCAGCTTGGCCCACGACAGCATGCCAAAAATGCCGCTTTGCACGTATTCTTGAAACGTGTTAAAAACGGACCGCCCTTCGGAAATGTTATTGAACCCGCGAATCAAGGCTTCATAGACTCCGCCGTTGCCAATAATGGCCGCGAAAAAACCGAGCACCCACAGCCAGCGGTTTTTCCATGTGAGCCAGAAGGCTTTTTTTAGAATGAGACGATAGAATGATTCCATAATGATAGATTAAATTCAAAACTCAAAACAACAAGCTCAAAATAAATTTAAAACTAAAAATTTAAATTTCCAAGTTAGCTATAAGATTTGTGGTTTTAGGTCTTTTTCTTTCAGCTACCAAACCTAAATATTTTTTGAATTTCAAATTTTAAATTTTCGTATTTTTTGGATTTGTTGTTTTGAATTTTGCACTTATTTATTATACCACGTTTCGCCTTAAACAAGAAAATGTCACGCGTAATTATCAACAGGCAACCTTTAGCATGAATCAAGTAAAATTGATCTACTCCTTGAAAAAAACAACCAATCAAGTACAATATCGGTATATGAAACAGGAAAATTTCAAAAATACGCCGGAACGAGAAACTCCGCCGCCATTCACTCCGCCACCGGTGGAGTTGTTTGCCGATCCGGTTATCACGGCCGCGGCTTGGCCAAAAAGCATCGTCGGAAAAAAAGAATTTCAGGAGCAAGTCAAATCGCGTGCGGTGCTGAACAAGCGCTTGGACGCGGTAATGACCGCCGTGTCGCGACCGGATATGTCGCTCCAAACGGCGGTGGAAGAAAAGCGACTGACGGAAAAACAAATCGCAGACATGTACACTTCGCTTGGCGAATTGCTGACGGACGATCGCGATTATGAACGTATCATTCTTTATTTACCTTTTGAATTCTTGCCAAACGCCGATTGGCAACCAACATCAAAAGAACTGCAACGCGCCGCGGAAAAATTTCGCACCGCCTATCTAT
>MFGM01000064.1:5115-6512 GCA_001778275.1 Candidatus Falkowbacteria bacterium RIFOXYC2_FULL_48_21
AACATCAAAAGAACTGCAACGCGCCGCGGAAAAATTTCGCACCGCCTATCTATCCGCTTGGCACAATTTACTGACGACCCTGGATGTCCGCGCCAATTTTGTGGACGGCGATGTTCTGGACGTGGAATCGCGCACCGGCGATCTGCCTCGTGTGGTCAAGGCGGCGCATCTTATTCCGAAGTTAGTGGAAAAGGGGGTCCTCGCCACAACCGATGTTTTCGCCTTGCTGGATTCGAGTGAAAACGAAATTTTAACACACAGCATTGCCGATGCGCTTCCGGTTTTGGCCGATTTGGGACTATTACACGAGACCGAATTGAAACGCATGAAAGCATCGTCCGATTCTTCTATCCGCGCCAAGGCCGAGCTCATCGGTTCGCCCGCCACGATTGAAAAGAAAAAAACGATCGGCGTCACCCACGCTTCTATAAAACAAAATTTGCAAACCGCTTTTCAATTCGCCGACGCCGTTCAATATCACGGCATTACGGGAAAGCGCATCGCCTGGCTAAAACAAGAGGCCAAGCGTCAAGCCGTTGAAACGGCCGGCCGCAACATCGCCGCGGCAATCGCCGAACAAGTTTTCAACGAACAAACAGCGGCCACTTTTCTTTCCGCCGAATCTGACAACGCGAGCCGATTAGCGCTGGTCGAAGGTATACGGCGCGCCATTGAAGGAGCCGACAAAGCGCAATCAACAACACTTTTTAATCGATTCGAAAAAACATTATCAGCTCTTTGGCACAATGACGTGCCAGCCATTCAAGACGCTTTGGCCAAAACGTTTTTTCGTCTAAACGGACTGGGCGTGGTTGACGATATGCAACTCAAAACACTTGGCCTGACGCGGCCGCATCTGGCCGGACCATTTTCGGAAAACGTCAAATCACTCGAAGGTGAGATGACGATGATTCACAAAATGGCGCTGGCCAGTGAATCCGATCCGGAGCTGACAAAATATATTTACCCCGTGGCGCTGGTATTTGGTTCACGACTCAAAGGATACGGCGCCAAGAGCGCTGATCTTGACATCGCCGTGCTCGTTCGACCTGACACGCCACCGAACAATAGCGACCGGTTGCAAACGCTATTGCAAAAAAACTTTAACCATGAAAAAATCCACGGTGAAATCGTGGAATTCCGGTTGCAAAAAGACAAAAACTGCTTGTCCGTTATTGACAAAGAAAGTTCCGCTCCGTCGGTCGGCGACAGCTACTGGACACATGTTCTTTTCGGTGCCACATGGGTTGGCGATCCTGACGCGATCAAGGAACTGCGCGAAAAGCTTTTGACGCCATATTTATATGATGAAGGAAAAATGATTCACGGCCGAGACGCGCGAGGGCTATATCTCGAGGAATTGGAACGGGACACTTTGCAATATCGGCTCATGCACA
>MFGM01000064.1:6562-7589 GCA_001778275.1 Candidatus Falkowbacteria bacterium RIFOXYC2_FULL_48_21
GCCGGCGAAATTGACGGCCAAAGTTCATTTTGGGATTCCGGGTATCGGCGCCTGGCCACGAAATTATTTGCTTCTCGTGTTTTCTTACCAAAATTAAAACCGTAACTTCAGGTAATAGAAAAGGCCGAGCAATCTGTGATTGCTCGGCCTTGTTGTTTAGAAGGATCTATACGTCATCGAGCTGTGTGCCGCGGCCGATGCCGGAAAGCTTGGCTCCACGACTGGGCGTGCTGAGATGATCCCACGGAATCTGCGAACCGAGCATGAAAAGCTCGCTGAAATACTTCAGCTCTTCGCTGCCGGCCGGCTGATCCTTGATCTGCATGATAGCCATGACGAACTGCGTCAGGTTGGTTTCGAGTCTCGGATACGTGGGCGAAACCGCCACGCCGAGCTGGCGAAGCATCTGATCGCGGTTAGCCGCTCCAGTCAGAGCCGGTAGGCGCGAATTCGTCAACGTTTCCTTGATTTTGCTCGCGTCATACGCCACCGCGGCGATGATCTGCACGCCGGTTCCGGCAAAGACCTTATTCACCGCATTGGCCAACGCTTCGGCCTGATCGCGCAACGCTCCGGTATCGGGCGGCTGCATCATGCCCGGAGGCAGAACACCGGCACCGCCAGACGTGGCGGCAAAGAAAGCGTTCATCATGAGCGCGGGATTGGCTACGCCCTGCATCCATGCCTCCTGCCACGACTTCAGCTGCTTGAAGAAGTCGATAATCGCGGGCCAGAAGTGCGTGTCGATACGCGCGAACAGCTGCTTCTTCCTGCCCTCTGTCACGTAGGAACCGTCGAGGCCGTCGATGCCTTCGAAAATCTCCGCATAACTCCGACGAACGATCTGCTTCCGCAGCTTGAAGAATTCCGGATCCACCTGCTCTTCGTTTTCATCGGCGAACTTTTCCATGAGAGTCACCAGCCTCTCCGGAATAGTGAACAGCCCGGCGCGATGCGCCAGTGCCGCACGAACGGCCGAAATGACAGTTGACTGATCCACCTTCAGAACCCCGCCGGCCTTCAACGC
>MFGM01000064.1:7597-10376 GCA_001778275.1 Candidatus Falkowbacteria bacterium RIFOXYC2_FULL_48_21
ACGAAGAATCGGTCGGAACGGACGGCAACACCGAACCGAACGACACTGCGCCCACCATAGCAGGAGTCGTCTTCTCCACGGTCTGCGTCGGCGTTGCCGCCGGCGCGAGGGCTGCGATCAGCTTCCTGGCCGGAATCAGCTTCATGCCGATGCCGGTCAGATCCGCCTCCTTCAGTCCGGCCAAATCCTCCACCGTTCCCGCCCCAAGGTCATTCTTGATCTTGGCGATGTGGGCGGCGTCCACGCCGAACTTCGCGAGGTACTCATCAAGCGTTACCACAACAACCGCAACTCCCGTCTTCCCTTCTTCTGTCATGACTGCCTCCTCATTTGCAGGACTTATCCTGCGGTTTAGGACCAAAAGCCACCATCCGCACCCGCACACCCAAACTTTCTTGCAAAACACCGGCGCACAGTTCGTACAACTGATCACGTCCGGCGCTTTTCAAAACATCATAAGTACTTATCTCCGGCGTACAGCCTTGCAGCTGTTGCCCGAGCGCTTGTTGATGCGCCAGTTGCGTCTCATCTTCACCGAAACGAACCGGCAAATCACCAAACTCTTGATAGCGGTGGCACACGTGCCACGCGCCGTTCGTCTGAACCTGATCGAACCACGTCACGGCCAAACCGTCGAACGCTTCTCGACCGCCGGCGACGGCGATAGAGTAACGCAGCAGCACCATATCCATTGATCCAACGCGGACCTTACCCTGATAGCGATTCTCTATTTTATGACTTCCCGGCAAAAGCCGTTCAGCCATGGAAGGATCAGCCGTAGGCATAGGTCCGGCACCATGTCTAACGCCGTACGCGCGAGTCACTCCGAGACTAACCACTTCTCCGCCGTAGCCTGCCTCATCAAGCATCGCTCGCGTGAAACGCGGCAATGTCCGAATAGCGCTGGTATGCGGGTGGAAACCTTGGTAATGATCAGTCAGTATCCCGTGCGAACTTTCCACTACCACCACTCCATCTTGAGAAAGAATACTTCTCCCCAAAAATTCATGATCAACGATTGTCGCGCGCTCGGCCACCTCGCCAAATCGCCTCACAACGTACGCAAGAAATTCATCATCGTTCAACAAGCGACTTTCCGCTTGAACCGCGGCCGCATCTTCGGGCAGAAAACCGCCTTGCAGAATCGGCGCAAGATCAAACTGAACTTGCTTGCGAACGGCCGCGAGCAAATCTCGCAAATTCGGTCGCGCCAAATCGCGAGCTCGAATGGTCAACTCCGGACAACGCTCCGCCATCCGAGAAGCTTCACCAACACCCGTACCAATCGTGCCGCGCGGATTGTCTCCGCGCGCCATTTCTCTGATACGGGAAGCGATGCCGTGATACGGCGTGGCGCAAAGCGCTGTTTCGTCCACGGTCAACATTCCAAACGGATCGTGAACGCCGTGCTCATAACGCAGAGAGTCCGCTTCGTTCAACAAACCATCCGGCGAAATCACGATACGATTCGACAAGTGAGTTCTCACGCCTTCGAACGTGGCGCAACCCCACTGACTGAACGCAAACCGTTCGCCTTTCGCGGTGCAAACTCCGTGACTGCCTTGCGCGCCACCGACCTTCACGATCGTGTGCGCGTGTTTCATAGTCGCCACTTTGTGCACCACTCCACCCTTTCCACCATCACCCGGACCAAGGTCGGTGACGATATAAACTTTCTGACTCATCGTCAACTCCTTTTTTGTTTAAACCCCTACAGCCAATCGACGCCGCCCGCCACTTCGCTTTCCGAATCAGCGGATGACGCATCGGTCTGGTCAGCGTTCTGATCCACCGGCCACACGTCTGTCTTTTCCCGGAACAGGTCGCCCTTCTGCGGCCGCTTCGAGAAATTCGGCAAAGCCGCCTGCGCGCCGATCGGGATGTTCGCCACGGAACGCAGAATTGCTTCCGCATCGTGCGCGCTCACATTGTTCTTTTCGAGAAAACCGTTCACCTGATCCAGCGCCAACGTTCCCTCGGTCAGGCCGATGATCGTGGCCTGCACTTGAGGCAAAAGCTCGGTGCTCGGCAACACGACAACCCGATCTTGGCCAAACACATTGATCCAGAATTTGGTCGTTTCACGTGCGCCACCGACTTGCAGGAAAAAGGCGTGCGCGCGGCCACAAACCGTTCTCTGAATCGACTTCTGTGATTTTCCATCTCGGACGGTGAAAAGCTTGTTGCCTTTCAACAGAGACTGGACCACTTCCTTGGTGCTCGGCAGGTCGTTGATATCAAGCTTGTGTCCATTCTCCGCCACCTTCGCGAAGACATCATCGCCAAAGATGCGCTTGAGCTGGCGTTCATCCAACCGATCACGCGCCGGTGCATCCGAAACGGTGAAGTCATAACCCATGAGGCCGACGCGATTGATATGCGCCGCGGTCAAATAGGCTGCGCCAAAAAGTCCGTAGTGCGGATCCTCCGTCGCATCGCCGCCATCGCGTTCCGGCACCATGAGGGTGAGTTGCTCCACGATCTTTTCCGCTGTCATCTCGAACTGCGGACGACACAGCACGAACCTGTCCTGCACATCGCCGAAAATGCCAGTGGCGATCTGCAAATCATAGCCCGGCAGTACTTCACTGCAAAGCTCGTACATGCGTGGCAGAACGCGGAAAGCAACATCCACGTTGCCGCCCATACTACCAGTAGTGTCCACGCGCGTTTCGATCGGCATGGGCGTCCCGACTGTCAGTCGCCACAGTCCACTCTTCTGTTGCTCTAGCCGCGGCAAAGACCGTCGGATCACGCCAAAACCCATGGGATCAACCAA
>MFGM01000064.1:10437-11607 GCA_001778275.1 Candidatus Falkowbacteria bacterium RIFOXYC2_FULL_48_21
CCCTCCTAGATTCTGTCGAAAGAAGTAAAAGGATAAAACTCTCGAGCCCACAGCCGATCAACAATTTCGTAAAATTCTTCGTGCGCCTTCTCCGCGCTGGTGTGCATACCGCGCGCCAGCTCCAAAACAAACTCGATATACAGTTCTTCATCGTACTTAAGGTTCGGATCAAAATTTTCCTTCGTCTCGTCTTCCCAAACGGCGATTTCCCCTTTTTCCCAATCACCGCCGAGCAAAGCGACAACCGCTCGCGCGGCTTCGGCGATTTCCTCGCCGGCCATTTCCTTATTCACCGCGCCTTCGTGATTTACTGCTTTTGACCAGTCGAAGAAAAGCACGTAGTGCTGATCCGGCTCGATCAAAATGTTGGCCGCGTTCACCAATCCGATCGCGAAACCATTACTGTGAAAAAACGCCAAAAGCTTGAGCGCCTTTCCCATGATCCACGCGCTGGTGCGCAAATCTACTCGTTGCCGATCCTTATTGATGATATTACTGATCGGCACCATTCGGCTCACTTGCTTCACGTTGCGAAACGCAAGGATGTTAACTCTCCGGCTGCCCTGTTCCGGACAGATGAAGCTCTCTACCAGCTCGGGAAAACCAAGCCCGTAGTTGAGCATCTCTTCCGGCTTTTCCTTTGTCGTGGCGTAAAGCTCTTCGAGCTCGTTCGCCTTGTCGTTCAGCGTCTTGAGGAAAAGCGCGGTACGTTCAAGCGCGCCCCCGTGAATCAATTCCGTGGCGATCTGAAGCAGGTATTCCTGATCAGAACCATCTCTTTGGCACACGTACAAGTGGTATGCCTCCGCCTTTCCCACCAACTTCCCGACTTCGTAACGACCTTTTTCGCTCGTGATAATCATGTCATCATGCCTCCTTGTTTGTTTTCGATTTCAGACAATTAATAGGTTCTCGATTGTCAAAGTCCGTCTTTAAATCCAAAGTGCCAAGCTTCTTGAGTCAATCACCGCTCAGACCGAAAGCAGACTGAAACTCTGGATTAAAATTTAAAAACCTTAGCTCTGTTTTCCACTCTTTTTTGCCCTGCGCTTACACGTGTATTGTATACACTAATAAAAATTCCGTCAAGTAATTACGCGAAAGCTGGAAACGGTATATTAGCATAACGTTTTGATTTTGTCAACGGTATTTGTAAAATTACACTAAATT
>MFGM01000065.1 GCA_001778275.1 Candidatus Falkowbacteria bacterium RIFOXYC2_FULL_48_21
TAACAAACCATAGGAGGTGCGGCCATGTTGGTAAAACTGTTTTTGTTGCTGGTTCTGGCGGTGCTGGTCGGTGCGATTCTCGTGGGCATTGCGCTCATCAGAGATTCGATAAAGCCCTTCAAAGATGAGAAGGGCGAGCCGAGAACACTGACGGCGTTCGAGAAGTTCATTGTCGCAGTGGCAGGGAGCGCGTTCGTCCTTGCGATTCTGGCACTGGTGCTTCCCGTGGATCATCCATGGATCAAGAAGTTCAAGCGCCAGAAGAGTTAACAACGGGGCGGAGAACATTCTCCGCCCACTTAATTCAGTATTGAATTGAGAATTGAATATTGAATCAAGTTCATTTAAATAAGAGGTAAAAAAATGTATCGTTGCGATTGCGGACGGTTTGTGTTCGATTTACTGAATCTTGGCGAGAAAAAGTATTGTGCCGATTGCGCGCCACATTGCGAATTGTGCGGCCGAACGGTCGGCGTTGGAGTGACTTATGTGATGGCGGAAAAGTTTTTTTGTGAAGCGTGTTATCCGGCCGTTCAACCCCGCTGTTATGTTTGTTCGCGGTCGATCGATGATAAGTACCACGAAACACCATGGGGAAACGTTTGCCAAAATTGTTTTCGGCCGGAACGGGTTTGTTTCACTTGCGGCGTGCAATTAAAAGCCGGGCAAGAGTTGCGACTGGCCGATTATCGAGTGAGCTGCCCAACATGCGCGGCCACGGCCGTTTACAAAGTTGATAAAAGTTTGGTGTTGGAAGTCAAGCGGCGCCTGCGTTGGTTTCCGCGCAAGCACATCAGTTTCGGCACGGTGGATGTGCGCAAGCTGCATGAACTGCGGCCGGTAAAAAGTGGTACCCTTTTGGGAATGTGTCAGACGATTACGGCGCAAACATTGACTTGTGTCCAGGTTGTCAAGCATCAAATTTTGATTTTGTTCGGCTTACCGCGTGAAATATGTGAGGCATCGCTGGTGCATGAACTTTTTCACGCGTGGATACATGAAAACGTGCCTATTGACCGCTATACGGAAGCGGAAACGGAGTGGTTGTGCGAGCATATGGCGTTCAATTTCTTGCGATCAATCAAGGCGCAAGATCATTGGATAAGGAGGATTGAGTCCAGCCGTGATCAGTATCCGGAGGTTCGCGATTTGAAAAATCACGGTCAAGAAACGATTGTGCGTTTTTTGAAGCGTTAATTTCACAGAGGCAATGCTCGGCCATTGCCTCGTCTATTTAAGGATTTAACTTGTTCTGTATCGCTTGAGTTAAATTTTTGAACAGACGTTCGTTGACAATAACGGAGGATGAAATGAAAACAAGTAAATTCGTTGCGGGCTTGGTAATTTTGGGATTGGCCGTTTTAATTCTGATTGGCATGGTGAAATTCGCGTCCGTGCTCGGATTCCTCATGTTTTATCCGTACATCGTGCAACAGGTGGCCGGGTATGGTTTGAATCAGTACTTGGCGCAGGCGATCGGCGTGGTTGTCGGCGCGGCTCTTTGGTTCGTGGTGCTCAAGCTGTTTTTTGCTTGGCGTGAAAAAAAGCGCATGCTGGGTTTCGGCATTTTGATCGGTTTTTATGTACTGCATCTTTTGGTCATGTTCATATTGCCCGGTGACGCATTGGTGCATCCCATGACCGGTGAACGACAATTTTGCGCGGTGAATAAATTGACCGGGCGGATTGAAAGATTTGAAACGGAACAGTTTGATCGGTTTGGTGAGAAGGCCAAGGAATGCACGCTCGATCAAATTGAAAAGTTTGAACGCGAAAAGTTATTCGCCGAAGGCGAAAATCTGGAAGTGCCGCTCGGCACCGTGCGCAAAGGTTTCATCAGTCCGGTTACGGGTGCGCCGTTATTCTACTTTTGTGAAGACGCGAGCAACTTGCCGCATTTCTATGTCGCTTCGGGCTATTGCCCTTGGGGCGATCAGTTGCAAGCGGTGACGAAGGAGGTGTTGCAAAAGTATGAGAAGATTAAATCCGAAGCCGCGGTCGTGAGTTTGCCGACAACGCCAATCGTGACGGTTCAGGAAAAAGAAGCTGTGCCGGAAAAGGGCTGGTTTTGGGGGTTTAGAGAGAGAACGGAAACAGAGGTGCTATTTTGGGTTTTGTGCGTCATGGCGGTGGTCGGATTATTAATCCCTTGTTCGAATATGCTTTTTGGTTGTGCTTCTGATGCTGCCGGTTTGGTGGGGACGGTAATGTCTGTAGGAGTTTGGCTTTTTCTTTGTGTCTTATATGCCAATTGCGCATTGTTTCTCCTCGAGACAGAAACACCCCAGGCCATTGCTTACGTGCTCACGGTTTTTGTTCATACTGTTTCCTTGTACGCATATGCGCTCATCGTCAAAGCATTGTTTGACCTACAATATTGAACAAGGGCGGTAACATGAACGCGAATGAAGAGATTTGTCATGTTTGTTTTCATCCGGTCAAGCGGAAGCTTTATGAAACGAGCACGGGAAAAATGCTGTGCGTCGCGTGCATGCGCCGGAATCGTAATTGCTTTGCCTGTGACACGCTGACGGTAAAAGACAAGGCGTTGCGGTTTTCCGATGGGCGTTATGTTTGTTCGGAATGCGCACGCAAGGCAGTGTATGAAATCAACGCAAAGCGTTTCGCCGCGATTAAAGGGCGTTTAGCCTGGGCTCCGAAGATGCCCGTGAAATTCAAGATTGTCAGTCGAGAAACCTTGCCCAGGCGTCGCCGGCGCACGCCTCTAAATTTTGGGCAGAGCAAGGCGCTTTATGAGTCGCATGGCAGGCAATTGTTGATCGTCTCACACGAAATAGAAATCTTGATCGGTTTGCCGGTGGTGCTGTTTGAAGCGATTGTCGTGCATGAATTATTCCATGCTTGGCTCCACGAAAATTTCGCGGTCGGAATAATGAATCGTGACGAGGAAGAATGGTTGTGTGAGCATTTGGCTCTTTTGTATCTGCGCGCGTGTCGTGCGAAAAAGCCGTGGCGCAAGGTGGTGCAGGCGAGGCGTGAGCAATATCGATTTAAACGCGCCGACGAATTTAAAGAAAGGACGCAAAAACAAGTCATAAAGCAACTTCTGACTGAAGCAAGAAAGAATCGAAAACGCCGCAACCGTTGCCCAACATGAGCGCCTTGTTGTTACGAGGCGTTTTTTATTGTAATAAAGTTGAAGTTTTGTTAAGTTTAACCACCTTTTTTATTTACCATTGACAAAATGCTGTCTAATTTTGGCGACCTCGTGGCATACCCGCAAAATGTTTTTGCGGCTGTGCTGCCATATCTCGCAGGGTTAGAGCTGAAGGAATAAAAAGGGCACCCCATCGTGATGGGGTGCTTTCTTGTTTGAATAAAATATGTGTTCAATTTTTTTTCGTTAGAAAATGTCCGAATCCGGATCCGCACGTGCCGCCGATGATGTGGGCGAAGTGCGATATGCCGTCGTTTTGGAAGGCTCCGACCATTTCCTTCGTGATGTACAAAAGAACAACGAGGAGAAACGTTAACGGCAGGCGGCCGTTCTTCATGCCGGAAAAAGAGGAAAGCATGATAAACATGAATACGATGCCGGAAGCTCCAATAAGGCCGTTTGAAAATAAAAGCGCATTCAAAAGTACCGTCACGACGGCCGTGGCCGCGATTAGCAGTGCCAGTTTGCCGCTACCATATTTTTCTTCGAGCAGTGGACCGAGAATCAGAATGAATCCGAAATTACCGATTAGGTGCGTCCAATTCGCGTGCGCGAAAATGTGAGTGACGAGGCCGGAGTAGAAAAACGGATTGAAAAGCGATACCGTGCCCGAAGCGCCAAGAAAACCGGAAACCGTTTGTCCAAAGATGGACGTGAGCACGCTCACGACCGCGGCGATCAAGGCGAAAGTCAGGGTGACCGGTGCGTTGTACTCAAGCTTGAGTTTGCGCAAAACATTGCTAAGATTCATCTCTTTCTCCTTTGTTAAGTGATTTGTTAAGTGAAAAGAACGATTTGATGCCGACTGCGCATGATAGCAAAGAGATATTGCCATGTCAAGCGCGATGATTGTTCTTTGCCTGCGCTTTGCTAAAGCAAAGCGAATGAAGCGCATCTATCCCGCTGAAGCGTGGTGAAGAATATGGGGAATTCGTCGGCGCGACGCACGTCGCGCCGACGAATTCCCAACAACGGTTTACCCCGCTTCAGCGGGAAAGCGCGAGTTACAGTGTTCAACGGTTCACCTCGCTTTAGCGAGAAAGCGCTAATCGCGTTGGGTATGGATAAGTTCCCTTGGCCGTGCTTTTGTGCTATAATGCCACAAGAAAAGATTCCGCCTATGTCGTCAATCACCCTTCCTTTAATTATCGGCACCGCCGCTGTGGATTCGATCAATCCATGCGCGTTTGCGGTTTTGATTTTTCTGATTTTGTATCTCATGGCCGTGAAAGATAAAAAGCGCATGTTGGTGATTGGTTTAGTTTACGTTTTTATAGTTTACCTGGCCTATTTTCTCGCCGGTCTCGGATTGTTAAGCTTTATCCAGAGTATTCACGTGACCAAGTTTTTTTATAACTTTACGGCCGCGCTGTCCATCTTGCTCGGTTTGTACTCGTTGAAGGAAGCTTTTTGGCATGGCCATGGTTTATCTCTCGGCATACCGGAATCAAAAAAGTCGTTACTTCAGAAGTTTATCAAACAAGCTACCATCCCGGCCGCGGTTATCCTTGGTTTGTTGGTGGCGTTGTTTGAACTGCCATGCACCGGCGGCGTTTATCTGGCTGTCTTGTCTTTACTGGCGGACAAGAATACGTGGTGGCAAGCGTTCGGGTATTTACTGATATACAATTTTATATTTGTTTTGCCGTTGCTGGTGATTTTGCTGGCTGTTTACTTCGGTCTGCCGCCGGAAAAGGTGGAGGCGTGGCGACAAGAAAAGAAAAAGTGGATGAAGTTGGCGATTGGGGCGGTATTGATCGTGCTTGGCGTTGTTATGTTGGTGATTTGAGGATGGTGGGATATGACGTGAAGAAGGGCAAGGGGCAAAATAAATTAAAAATTAAAAACAAAAAATATAATTATGGCAAAAGAAAAGCCAATCGCCGAGATTACGCATTACTTCGACAAAATCGGAGTGGCGGTGCTTGCCATCAAGGGCAAGTTGAAAATCGGTGATAAAATTAAAATCAAAGGCGGGGAGGTGGCGTTCGAGCAGGTGATCGACTCCCTGCAGATTGACAAGGATCAGGTAAAGGCGGTGAAGAAGGGCGATGATGTCGGTCTGAAGGTCGATCAAAAAGTTCGTCCGGGCTACAAGGCCTTTCTCGTTAAGTAAGTCATTTTTTGGAGCGATTTTGCGTCCCCCTGGTTTTTTTGGTTATAAAAATATTCCAATTATCTCCTTTATCTCCTATTTATGGCGCACATTATCGAAAAACTGATTGACAACTTTTTCGCTCCGGAGGGCGGGCCGAAAGACGGCGAAAAAATAAAGATCAATACCGTCATCGCCAAGGCCGCTTTGGTTTACGAAAAAATCAGAAATGCGGTTGACTATCAAGAAGATCATTTGGTGCGCAAAAACGCGATTCATCGAATACTGAAGCGCAAGTTGGTGTATGAAAAGCTGGTGATGGAAAATTATCTTCTCGACAAGTTTCACAACGAGAACATGTCCGAGCAATTGTTGCAGGAGTTGATTCGCGGCCGTTATATCAGCAATGACGTTTCCGTCGGCATGATCGCCGTTGTTGACGAGATCGTGAAGAAATACAATCAACTACTTAGCCGCGTCAAGGAAATGGAGGGGCAACTGGAAAAGGGCATGTTTGATTATTTTCTCGAGCTGGCGGCGGTGGAGATCGAACAGACGCTGATTCCGAATAAAAAGGACAAAGCCCTTATCAACGCCATGTTTTCCGCGTTGAATCCGCGCGTCAAATTGCAAAACTCCGATATCGATGACAAGGAACGCGAATTGCAAGTTTATTTGGCTTGTCATCGAGCATTGTCAAAGTGGGACACGGGCATGTTGCGACATTTGCTTTTGAACTTGTACTATCCGGAATGGAAGCACGCGGACGACGCGTTGATTTTGAGATTGGCGAATAGTATCGGCAAGGTGGTACCGGAGTTTGAAAAACAAATCAATCATCCGTGGCAAAAGCAGTTCCAAAAGGTGATGCAAAAAAACATTATCATTTTTTGGGCCATTCGCGATATTATGGAGGCCAATCCAAAAACGGTTCGTTCGATTTTTGCCGATGCCGAACTATTGGAAACGGAAATCAAAAAGGCGATTACCAAGCGTTACAAAGGCGTTTATGCGAAGTTGCAGCGCGGCGTGGTGCGCAGTATTATTTACGTTTTTTTCACCAAAATGATTTTGGCGCTCGCCATCGAGTTTCCGATGGATTGGTATATTGCCGGGGCAATCAATTATTTTACGGTGGCCGTCAATATTATCTTCCCGCCATTTCTCATGTTTGTCGTGGCGATATTCATTCGCATGCCGAAAAAGGAAAATACGGAACGCATTATTCAGGAGATCAAAAACATCGCGTTGGCGGACGGGCGGGGCGCTGTTTATGAGCTCAAGGATCCGAAACGTCGCGGCCAAACCGTGCGCTTCATGTTCAATTTGATTTATTCGATCAGTTTTGTCTTTTCCTTGTTCGTGATTTTTTTCTTTTTGAATAAATTTGATTTTAACGTTGTCAGCAGTTTGATCTTCGTCCTGTTTCTGACACTGGTCAGCTTCTTCGGTATCCGTATTCGTCGGCCGGTGGCGGATTTGCTGGCGATTGATAGGAAAGACAATTTTATCGGCTCGATCATTGATTTTTTCGCGCTGCCGTTTGTCAGTATGGGACGCTGGATGTCAAATAAGTTTTCCAAAATTAATGTCATCGCTATATTTCTCGACGTGATTATCGAAGCACCGTTCAAATTGATTATCGAAGTGTTTGAAGATTTATTCGGGTTTTTCAAAGAAAAGAAAGAGGATGTGCTTAGCGAATAGGGCTAGACAGGGCGAGAAAGGGCAATAGGGCAATGAGGCATACCGTCGCGTATAAGTAGATTTAGAAAAAATCAGTCGACGGCAATCGACTGATTTTGCATATGCCTGTTTTGACATTTAACTTTAACTGTGCCATTATTGCTGGCGAGCGAGTCGTGGTTAAGGGTTTTGCTAATTGAAAAGTATGGCCGACAATGTGATTTTGCGATTC
>MFGM01000066.1:0-1691 GCA_001778275.1 Candidatus Falkowbacteria bacterium RIFOXYC2_FULL_48_21
ACTTGGTATTTGAAATCTTCGGTCGGATATTGATAGTCGGTAAAGGCTCGTTCAACATTGACCTTGACGCCGTCCAGGTCGTCGATTATCTTTTCAAATCCGGCAAAGTCCACGCGAATATAGTAGGGGATTTCGATATTGAAAGTTTTGGCCACCACCTCGCGCACCAGTTCGCCGCCCTTGCCCTGATTATTTTCTTCGCCAAACGAATTGGCGTTGTTGATCTTCCACCAGCCATAGCCCGGCACATCGGCGTACAAGTCGCGAGGGATGGAAATCATTGACACCTTTTTTATCGACGGCTTGATGCTGGCGAGGATGATGGTGTCCGTCAAATACGGCCCCTCGTGTCCGGCGCCGCCCATGCCGAGAAGGAGTACGTTGATGCGATCGTCCGCTTCGCCGCGCAACCGGCTGTTGTTGCCGGCTAGGATGCTTAGCTGACTGAAAATATTAACTTTGCCGCTAAAAATGTCGCTGACGCTGTTGTTCGTGAAGATGACCTGATAGGAAAAAACCAAAAAAGCGATGATGAAAATCACTAACAGATAGAGAATGAATCGGCTAACGCGAAAAATTTTGCGTCCCGCTTGCGCGGGCAGGCCATGCGGCGCATGGTTGTCTTCCCGCGTCAACAGATTGATCCGCGTGTCGATTATGTTTCGATTGTGTGAACTGTGAAGTTGCATAACTAAAAAATTCGCCGTAATGCAGGCTCTTCGGTCTGATTATACTCGCAAGTTAAACTTTGGGCAAGGGGCTGGCGAGAAGTTGAAAGTGCACAGGGAAAAGGGAAAAGGGAAAAGTTGTAACAATCATCTGTAAGAGTTTTTGCGCTTATAACTTTACACTTTGCCCTTTCAACTCTGCGTTCGACTTGTATATGTTTGCACAACGCTCAAAGTATGCTATAATCACAGTGTTAACGTAAAATTTTATACACAGGCTGATGTAAAGTTGGCCAGTGTTTATCTTTTAGTTTAAAATTGCGCTATGGGATTCACCGACAAAACTGTTTACGAGCCAGAATTGACACCGGTGCAAAAAGTGCTCCAATTTGTTTGGGACTTGGTTAAAGTGGTCTGCGTGTCGCTGGCGATTATTATTCCGGTGCGTTATTTTTTGATTCAACCTTTTTATGTGAAGGGCGCTTCGATGGAGCCGAGTTTTTATGATCACGAGTATTTGATTATCAATGAAATCAGCTATCGCTTCAGCCAGCCGGAGCGTGGCGATATTATTGTTTTCAAGTATCCGAAAGATCCGTCGCAGTATTTTATCAAACGCATAGTCGGATTACCCAATGAAAAGGTGGAAATAGCGGATGGTCGCATCTATATATATGAAGCGCCTGATTCAAAGGTGAAGAAAATGTTGGACGAATCATTTTATCTCGATCCGGATGTCAAGACCACCAATAGTAAATCTTGGGTGCTCGGCGCGGATGAGTATTACGTGCTCGGCGACAATCGCGATTATAGTCTTGATTCGCGCGGCTTCGGACCGGTTTACCGCGATCTTATTGTCGGCAGGGTTTGGCTTCGCGGGTGGCCGGTGAGCCGCGCCGCTATTTTTCCTGATGTTATTTATCCCTAATGAATGCCGCGGCGCGGAAGGTCAAAGAGCCAAGGGCAAAGGGCAAAAGCAGGCAAAAAGTAAATGCAAAAATAAAAAATTATTGAAAGGGACTG
>MFGM01000066.1:1705-4218 GCA_001778275.1 Candidatus Falkowbacteria bacterium RIFOXYC2_FULL_48_21
ACTGTCCGCGACAAACCGCTGTGGTAGCGGCTCAATTGCATCACGTGGCAGAGCGACCCGGTACAAAATTTTAAAAGAGTATGAGATTTTAATTTTATTTTTATTTTTTAGCTTATTTTTGCCCCTTGCCCTTTGACCTTTGCCCTTACCTTTAAACTATATTTATGCCTAGACGAAAAAAAGAAGAACAACCGCAGGAAGAAATCAAGCGCATCAAAACGCCGTCAATGGTGGATGGTACACGCGATGTATTGCCGAACGAAGAGCGGTATTGGCTCCACGTAGAAAATGAATTGCGCTCGGCCATGCATGATTACAGCTACAGCCGCATGGAAACACCAATTTTGGAAAAGTATGAATTGTTCAATCACACGCTTTTCAAGCAGAACGGCACGCTTGAAAACGAAGCGTTCAGTTTCATCGACCGCGGTCAAAAATTGATTTTGCGGCCGGAGGTGACTTCGTCCGTCATGCGTTCATTTATTCATCACAACATGATTACCCAGACGCTGCCGGTCAAGGTCTGCTCATGGGGGCCGGTTTTCCGGCAGGCGCGCGGCGAGATGAACAAGCAACGTCAGTTCACGCAAACCACTTTTGAAATACTGGGCGAAAAAGCGCCGGCCATTGATGCCGAGCTGATTATTTTGTCGTCCGCGATTTTAAAAAATCTCGGGTTGGAAACGGAAGTTCGGTTGAACAGCGTCGGTTGTTCGATCTGCCGGCTGGAATACAAAAAGGCTTTGTCCGGCTATTTGAAATCCAAGCGCGCGGTGCTGTGCGGCGATTGCCGCAAGCGGCTCGGAAAAGACCCGACGAAATTTTTGGCTTGCGATAATCCGAAGTGTCAGCACTTGCGCGAGGACGCGCCGCAAACCGTGGATTGGTTGTGCGATGATTGCCGCAACCATTTGTTCCGCGTGCTCGAATATCTTGATGAGCAAAAAATTTCCTATCGGCTGGACTCTTCGCTCACGCGCACGTTTGATTATTATATGCGCACGATTTTTGAAGTCGTGCCGGGCAATGACGAAGCGGACAAAGCACCTCTTGCCGCGGGTGGACGTTATGATTACTTGAGTCAAATGCTCGATGGGCCGAGCGTGCCGGCGGCCGGGTTCAGTTTTGGGTTGGAGCGCATTATCAATAGATTGAAAACGGCCAAGGTGGAAATTCCGCCGTTGCCGCGGCCGGACGTATTTGTCGCCCAGATCAGCGAGACGGCGCGGCAAAAATCATTTACGTTTTTGGAAAAGTTACGCCACGAGCATTTCACGGTCAAGGCGAATTTTTCAAAAAGCAATTTAAAAGCGCAGCTGGATCAGGCCATCAAGCTCGGGGCGCGGTTTGTCCTTATTCTTGGTCAGAAAGAAGTGTCAGAAGGGACAGTGTTGTTACGCGATGTTGATAGTGGTATTCAAGAAGTGATTAATGCGGCGAAGGTTTTGCGCGAGCTGAAAAAGAGGATTAAGGAGATTAGATTGAAAGCGCTGGATGAGTAAAAAACGCGAAACCACGCGAAACGTAACGCAAAACCACGCCAATTAATAGGGATAGTGAGGCATGGTTGACGAGTTATCTAATTTAAGATAATATAGCGATTGGTCGAGAGTTCCTAAAATAAGTATAAAAAATCGCGTTGTTTAGCGTATGGTTTAGCTCGCCTCGCTTCGACAAAGTCAGATGTGGCGCGTCGAAGCGGGCGTAGTTTTGCGGAAACATCGCAGACGAAATGAGCATTGTTGTTAAACCAAACGTATCAGTCGCGATTTTACATTGTAGTTTAAACAGAAAGGGGGTGTTAACATGGCAATCGAAGTAAAACGAAAAAAAGGCGAGACATTTGAATCTTTTGTGAGACGATTCAACCGGCGCATCGTGCAGAGCGGCGTAGTTTTGCAATTCAAAAAAAAGCAATATGAGCGCGGCACGGAAAGCCGAGGCCGGCGCAAAAAAACCACGCTCGAGCACAAAGTCTTTCGCGAAAAGCGTGAATTTTTGCGCAAGCTCGGCCGCCTACCGGAAGAACCGGTATCCACAAGACGATTTTAGTACCATAGTTTTCGGATAATTCAATTAAATGTGGTATAATAAATATGAGCTTGATCAAAGATATCGATGCCGCTTTTCTGCAAGCGATGAAGGCGAAAAACGAGATTGATCTGTCAGTCTTGCGCATGTTGAAATCGAGCTTGAAAAATAAAGCGATTGAATTGATAAAGAAAGAATTGGAAGACGCGGAGGTGGTCGCCGTCATCAAAAGTGAAATCAAAAAACGTAAAGATTCAGTCGAAGCGTACACGCAAGGCGCGCGCCAAGATTTGGCCGATCGCGAGCAAGCGGAAATGGTTGTTCTGGAAAAATTTTTGCCAACGCAAATGTCGCCGGACGTGTTGGCGGCGAAGGTGAAAGAGATTGTCATCGGCTTGCCGGAAGCGGAGCGGTCTGATTTCGGCAAAGTGATGCGAGCGGTGATGGCCGAGTTGAAGGGTTCGGCGGATGGCGCGGCGGTC
>MFGM01000066.1:4224-35648 GCA_001778275.1 Candidatus Falkowbacteria bacterium RIFOXYC2_FULL_48_21
GCGGTGAAAGCGGTGCTGGCCGGATAAAACAAAATTCAATTTAACGTCCGCAAGGGCGTGAAGCGCCTCGGAGTATTCGCCCATGCTAAAGGAACGATGCTTCCGGGCACAGTCAAATGGCTTCATCCAACGGGTCATCCAAATTGG
Organism: Candidatus Falkowbacteria bacterium RIFOXYC2_FULL_48_21; assembly: GCA_001778275.1. Classification (GTDB taxonomy): domain Bacteria; phylum Patescibacteriota; class Patescibacteriia; order UBA11705; family JABHMO01; genus MFGM01. Next base: position 4,372 of record MFGM01000066.1, read on the forward strand.
TTATAAAAATAACTGCCAGTTGTTTTGTATTAGCATTGGCGGTTATTTTATTTGCGCCAGCCTCGCCGAGTCTAGGCGGGCCGGCCGTGGCGTACGCGCAAACCACTAATGATGTGAATCAAAATCTGGAGCAAGTGGCCGCGGAAACGCCCCTCCAAAATGCCGGCCTTATCACTATTGTCGGCCGGGTGATAAAGATATTCATCGGCATTCTCGGCGTGATCGCGCTCATCATCGTTTTGTACGCCGGCTTCATATACATGACGAGTGGGGGAGATCAGGAAAAGGTCATGACGGCCAAGAAGTGGCTGATCAACGGCGTGATCGGTCTCGCCATTATTTTTTCCGCGTATTCCATCACTGTTTTTATATTCAATCTTTTTACCGACAATGAATATCAACTGGCCGGCGGCCCCCAATACCAAACAGCCGGCTTGACCGGCGGCGCGTATGGCATTTCCGGCGGCGCTTTCGGCAACATTATCCAAAATCATTTTCCCAAACCGGAGCAAACGGGCGTGCCGCGCAATACGATGATTTTGGTGACGTTCAAAACGCCGATCTTGCCTGACTCCGTGATTGATATAACGGAAAACGTTTGTCCCGACAGTTTGGATCCAAAAACTTTATGCGGCGCGATCAAGAAAGACGCGTTTCGTGTTTTTCGTTGCGCGGACATGATCGCCGAGGCGTTTGAAAAACCGGAAGGGAAAACTTGTGCCAGCGTGCCATTCTTTGACATTGCCGAAGGCAACGCTTGTAAGGCGGATGCCGAATGTAAAGGCGGACTGTGTAGTAACGGCGTTTGCACTGACAACAAGTTGGTGTCCGGCTATGGTATTATTACCGAAGATCACAAAACCATCATATTCAATCCGTACGGCGATCTCAATCAGCACCTCGGCGACGCGAACAACGATGTGCCATATATTGTGTACTTAACTCCGGCCATCAAAAAGGACAGCGATCCGAAACAAACGATTTTCAGCAAAGCGTATCCTGATTACAAGTGGCGATTTACCACCAGCATTTTCTTGGATTTAACGCCGCCGACGGTCAGTTCCGTGGTGCCGGCGAAAGTGCCGACTCCTCCCGGGTATCCTTTGAAGGTAAGCGAACAAACCGGTTGCAAATGCAAAAAAGGCGAAGAGATTGGTTGTTCCAAGGTTGACTGCGACGGCTATGTTTATTTGAATCAAGCGATATACGTGAATTTCAACGAACCCGTTATTCCGCCATTGACGCAAACGCAAAATTGCAATGCGGGCGACAGCGACAATGAAGCGCAGTTGGTCAGCGAAAAAGTGGTTATGACCAAGGATGCTGAAGGAAAGGATGTGCTGTGTCAAAATAATCACGTGCCGGGCGGCTGGAAAGTGGGCATTAATCAATATAAAACCGTGCAGTTCGTGGCCAAAACCAAGTGCGCGGGTGGCGCGACAAACTCGTGCGGGGAACCGGCGTTTTGTTTGCCGGAAAAAACGGATTTAACGGGCAAAGTGTTGGCCGCAAAAATTTTAACCGGTACGATCGGCTTGCCGGGCACGGGTATCATGGACTTAGCCGGCAATTCGCTCGATGGCAATGCAAATGGAAAAACCGAAGGTCCGGGCACGCTTGACGCCAAGCAAGACGAGGCGGCCGCACTCGATAACTTTTTGTGGACTTTTGCCACGGGCAATGCTTTGGATTTGACCGGCCCCGCGGTCATCAAGCTCGAGCCGAACAATGCCACGGGCGACTTGGGTAATTTGGACACGATAATCAAAGCTTTCTTTACCGAGTATTTGGACGCGGACAGCGTGGATACGCAGGTGGAATTGATCGGCAGAGAGTCCGATGGCAAAGATTTCAAAAGTTGGTTTGATGCGAATCTCGGCAGTACCGTTTTGACGGAAATGGTTGACGGCAAGCCGGTGGTGGTAGGCGAGGAGGTGGATATGACGCAAGTCGCGATTACGCACGGTTCATTTGGCAAGTATAATGAGGGAGACAAGTTTTTGCCGATTTACACACCGATCATGAAGTCCGGCATCAAAGATTCGCGACAAAATTGTTTCAGCCCGATGAAAGAAGATCCGGGCGCCAATGTGGACAAAAGTAATTGCGCGCAAAATAATAAAGCCGGCCAATCTTGCTGTCCGAACTCCGGTTTTATGCTCAATCCAGTGCCCAATCCTGTGGGAGAGGATGCGTCCGAATGCGCCATGCCGGATATAAAAAAATAATCTTTTGAAATCAATTTAGTCGACTGCGCGTTTCCATGGGCAAAGAAATAGCAATTAAGAGCAACCGAGCATGAATGCAGAAATAAAAAAACAAAATGGCGTTGTGTTTACTCCGGCGTGGGTGGCTGATTTTATGGTTAAAGAAGTGTTGGCTGGCAGAAAAATGACGGGGAAGGAAAAGATTTTAGATGCAGGCTGTGGCGATGGTGTTTTTTCCGTAGCCGCGGCGAGAGAATTTGCGCGACTGTCCGGTAAGCCGTTGCATCGGGTGATAGTTGAAAATATCTATTTTGTTGATATTTCGGCAGAGTATATTGAGGCGACAAAGCGGAATTTGCAGAATTTAACAAAAAAGAAGGTTTCACAGTTTAACGATATAAAGGATGATTTTTGTTTTCATAACTTTGTTGATAAGTTTGATTTTATTATCGGCAATCCGCCATATGTGCGAATTCAAAATCTGAATGATAGGCGGGAACAATTGCAAAAAAGATTTGTATCTGCGTCAAGCGGAGCGATTGACCTGTACTTCTGTTTTTTTGAGAGGGCATTGGCTTTACTGATGGCCGATGGCAAGGTTGCCTTTATTACGCCCAATTCCCATTTCTATTCGGCCGCTGGGAAAAATTTACGGACTTTAATGTTGTCGCACTTATTGAAAGTGGTAAATTTTGATCATTGGCAAATTTTTAAGGACGCTACCGCTTATACGGCTATAACGATTTTACAGAAGGAGTCTTCGGATGTTTTTCTTTATGCGGAAAATTTTAAAAGTGATTTCGAGGGTATTCGATATAAGAAGGTTTTGACACGATTTTTACGACCTTCTCGCTGGGAGTTTTTTGACGAAGAATATATGGAACGGGTGGTTAAGCTGAACAAGAAATACTCGACACTTCAGGAAATCGCCGACATCCACTATGGTATTGCTACGTTAAAGGACGAGATATACATATTTGCTCCGAAAAAGAACGATCGTGAATACTTTTATGTCGATGGATCAAAAATCGAAAAGAATTTGTGCGTGCCGATTATCAAAGCATCTACGTACAAAGGGCAGCCTCAAAATTTGTATTTGATCTTTCCCTATAAAAATAAAAAAATAATTCCCAGTGTTGTGTTTCAGAAGAATTATCCGGAGGCATATAAATATTTTTTGAGTAAAAGAGATGTTTTAGCGGCGAGAGACAAGGGGGGCGGAAAATATTACGAAGAGTTTTACGCTTTTGGACGAAATCAGGGGTTGGCAACCAGTTTTGGAAAAAAAATTATTACCAGCACTATGAATATTGCCCCGAAGTTTTACGTGGTTGAGGATGAAACGAGTAGTTTTTACGCTGGATACTGCATTAAACCAAGGGGCGGTATTGACCTTAATGAGTTATGCGCGGCTTTAAACTCCGATTTAATGAAAGAATATATCGCCTCTGTCTCAAAAAGTTATCGAGGCGGTTATAAGTCTTATGCGAAAGGTTTCATAAAGGATTTTGTGCATCCAAAGTTTTACAAGGTGCAGCCTGTTTTAATTTAGATTTAATTGGCGACAATATGGAAAAATTGCGATATGAGTTTTTGGTGGCGATTGCCAAGGCGTTTCGCGCGTACAATAGGAAGGGTGGCGCGCGTAGCACAAAAAAGCTCGAACCGATTCATAGATTTTTAGCAAAAACTATTTTGCGGGAGATAGGTAATAATTTTTCCGTAAAATCATTGGGCTTTGGCGATGGGAAGGAGGCTAAACTCGAGGGAAAATACTACACGAAGGATCTTGATATCGCTATTGTGAAGCACGAAAAAATTATAACGACAGTAAGTTTCAAGTTCGTTACATCTAACTATAAGCAAAACGCGAATAATTATTTTGAGGGAATGATGGGTGAAACCGCTAATATTAGGCGAAAAAATGTGGGGTTTGCGCATTTCTTAGTGTTGCGTGGACATACCCCCTATTACTCGAAAAACAAAGGTAATCTCCGCGGCAAAGAGCAAAAAATAGAGAAGATTAACGATAAAGACTTGCAAAAATACATAAAATTATTTAAGGATGCGGATTTTCCACACAAGCCGGATTTGATGGGAATCTGTGTTATAGATTTTGACCGAAAGGGTGTTCCTGTGTTTGTTGACTTTCGCGACTTTGATTTTTCGCAGGAGACACAAGCGATATTGGCAAGCGATTTTTCGCTAGAGGGTTTTTTGAATAAATTGACACACTTCATTGGCTATAAGGATAGTTTATTTTCGTGAAAACTTTGACAATCAAAGCACATGAAAAATAAAAACCGGTTAAAATATTTCTTTGTCCTCGCCATCGTCATGGCGCTCTTTTGCGTTGGCTTGTTGTTCGTTCAATCCGCCATGGCGCAAGTCACGACCGGTGCGGAAGAGGTGGGCGTGGCGGCCGGGTTTGACACGGGTCGGAGTTTGACGGCCATCGTCGGTCAAATTATAAAAATAATTTTGGGTTTTCTCGGCGTAATCGCGATTTGCATTGTTTTGTACGCCGGATTTCTCTACATGACGAGCGGCGGCAATCAGGAAAAAGTGGAAACCGCGAAAAAATGGATGATCAATGGCGCCATCGGATTAGCCTTGATTTTTTCCGCTTTTGCCATTACCACCTTCATATTTAATAGTTTGAGCGAAGCGACCGGCACGGGGCAAGAAGCGGACGGCGGCGGCCTCGGGGGCGATGGATATTTTCCGGCCGGCTCATCTAGCGCCTTCATCGTAAAGGCCGTGGCGCCGCAAGGCGCGGGTGCGCCGTTGAACACGGTGGTAAAAATGGCATTTTCCAAACCGGTCAATGCCGCCACCATTACCGACAAAAATATTCAAGTGGTTGACGATGCTTCCGGTAGCAGCGTGGCCGGCAAGCTGGAAGTTTACGGCGAGAAAAAAGACAAGGTTAAGTTTACGCCATCGGCCAAGTGTCCGGACGAAGCGTGCGGCAAAGAGGGGTGCTTTGATAAAAATAAAAAATATAAAGTTACGTTAAAAGCCGGAGCGATCAAATCCAATACCGGCTCTTTCGGTTTGTCCTGCGCTCTCGGCAGTAAATGCACGGCGACGTTTACCACGGCGGAGAAGTGTGATGCGGCCGCGCCGACGGTTTGGTTTACCGAGCCGATTGACGGCGGCAAGGTTAATCAGGAAAATTTTATCAATGGGGCGGGCGTGCCCGTTTCGATCAAAGCGAAAGACGACGTTGGCGTTAGCGGTATTAATTTAAATATTGATAGTAAAGATTTTGACTCCGCATCAGCGGAAAAGGACATATTACAACCGTTTTTTGAATTTAGTTTTGACTGGGATACGGAAGGTGTGAAAGTCGGGCCGCACACGTTGAAAGCCGCGGCGGAAGACGTGAACGATCATACTTCAACCAAGGAAATATCGGTTTCGGTTTTGCCGGGATATTGTTTCGATAAACTGGGCAATCCGCAATGCAATGCGGAACATCCTGACTGCGGCGCGTGTGATGGAAAAACTTGCACGAAAAATGAGGATTGCGCCGGTCTGTGTATCAAATCTTGCGATAATGATAAAAATAAAAAGTGTGAGAAGGATACGGAGTGTGGCGCGGGCGGTAAATGCGTCGGCATTTGCGTGACCGAGCCGATTATCACTGATATCGCGCCAAAGTCGGCCGGACCGGGCAGTTTGGTGACGATTGTTGGCGCCGGTTTTCTCAATTACCAATCCGGCGACAAAACAGGACAAGTATATTTTTCCGGCAAAGACGCGCAGGGCAAAGTTCAATACATAAAAGCGGAACTGGGCTGTAATGCCAATTCCGCGTGGAATAATAATCAGATTATCGCAAAGGTGCCGGCCGGCGCAGTGACCGGGCCGATTAAAGTGGAAAATTATCTGGCCAAGTTTGACACCACGGACGACAAAGACGGCTGGGACGGCGACTTTACTTTTTCCGTGAAAGACGTGTATCCCGGGCTGTGCGCGGTGGAAAAAGAAAACTGCATGCCGAGTTGCGTGGATAATGTTTGCAAACTTTGTAACGCGGCCGCGATGAGCGAGAAAGTGAAGGCTACGGGTAATAACTTTGGCGCCAAGGATGATGATGATTTGGTTTTCTTCGGTCAAATCCCGGCCGGATTTGGCGCCGGATTTTCGTGGAAGCCGGAAAGCGTTTCCGGCCTCGAGGTACCGGTCATCAAGTCCGGCAAGTCGAACGTGGCGATAAGTAAAGGAAAAAAATGCGCCAACACGGAAACCGGCGAGGTTTGCGTGGCCAAAGCGGATGACTTGAAATGCGTTTGTAAAGATATTTACAGCAACCCTGTCGCCTTTACCGTTTTGCCAATGGAAAATCTGCCGAAGATCGACGGCGCGTCGCCGTTGCCAACCAAAATCGGGCAGATGTTGACGATAAAAGGTTTAAATTTCGGTATTAACGTCGGTCATGTGGAAATCGCGCGCGAGATCGGCGGCCAGCCGTATGAATGGGCCGTCGGGCTTGGTTGCGGGCCGGAAGCGTGGTCGGAAAATGAGATTATTGTCAAAATTCCGGAAACGATATCAGCCACTGTGGCCGCGATCAAGGACGCGAGCGTTTTTGCGAAAGATTATAAATTGTTGGTATACAATGCCGCCAATATTTCGAGCGTGCCGCTTCAGTTTGAAATCGTGGAAGGCGAGCCTGGCCCGGGCATTTGTTCATTAACGCCGAACAACGGGCCGGTCGGTATTGCGGTGGATTTGAATGGCGAATATTTTGGTGATGAAACACAATATGATATTAAGTTTTCCGCCACCGGCGGCGACAAAATTACTTGTCCGGACGGCGTGAAGCTTTGCGATCCGGACATGGATGATAAATGCGCTTGCACCAAGAAGGCGGATGCGGGGGTGAAGGTGACGAGCGTGGGCGACTGGGCGGCGGCCAAAAAGACGTTAATCGATAATGCGGTGGTGCCGGTCGGCGCGGTTACTGGCGATGTTTATTTGCAAAGCAAGGATGGCAAAGTAAAAAGCAATTCAGTCAAATATAAAGTCGGCAGTTGTACGCAAAATTCTTGCGTCAAACCTTTGCTTTGTTGCGACAGCGGCTCGTGCGAAGCCAAGTGCAAGGAGGCGGTGGTTTATCAGCCGGCCGAGTACATGTGGATCATGAGCACCGGTCCATTACCGAAGATGCTCCAAGTGCTGGAGCGGCCGTGCGTGGTCGGACTGATTCCGCAATCGCCATCGCCGTATAAATTCACCGAAGACGCTTGTCCGAACGGCAAAATTTCGGCCACGTTCAATATGCCATTGGCCGAATCCATAAAGGCGGTGCCGGAATTATTACAGAACAATATCGAAATCAGAAGGTGCAAAGTCAAGGGCAAGGAGTGCGATTTCAAAACTTGCGCGGCTCAAGATTCGGACTCGTGCGTTTATCGGACATTCAAAAAAGTGGTGGAAAAGGATATTACCCCGCCGAATTTATATCTTAGTTGTACCCTTGGCGGAACCAAGGTGGCCAGTTGCGATCCGGCGAAAGATACCGGCTGTACTTGCGTTGGCGTGGGCGCGTTGACTACGGCGTTCGGTCTGGTGGACTCGCTTGGCGAGGAAACCAACGCGATGGTGGCGGTGGACGCGAATCCGGGCGTGGTGAAAAAGGTGGCGCTTGGCAATGGCGCGGCGCAATACAATTTATTTGAAGATACGTGGTATGAATTGACGTTAAAGGGCGGACCGGCCGGCGTGCGCACCGAGGCTAACGGCAAATTTTTGGCGGCTGATTATGTTTGGAAATTTAAAACCAAAAAAGATATTTGCGTGCCGGACAATCTGCTCATGACGCCGCTCGTTGGCTTGATTAAAGAATTGTACGGACCGGACAGCGAGCAGAAATATCTCGTCTCCGGCCAATATCAATGTCAAGAAATTCCATTGCAAGGCGAAGCTTGGCAATGGAAAGATTTGGAGCTTGGCCCGCCGAATCCGAACAAGGTGACCTTTGCCGGTTATGCTTGCGCCGAGCCGACCAAGACGGCGTATATTTGCCCGGTGGAAAAAACTAATCGTCCGGACATCGGTTATTTCAAAACCACGGCCGTGGAAGGTGATCCGGTGACGTTCAATTATGAAACGCCGCCGGGCGCGCCGATTGAAATCGAAGCCAAGGCCGAACCGCAGGACGCGGCATTGAAAAAAGTGTTTGACAGTTTGTATAAAAAAGGTTTCTTGGAAATCAGATTCAGCGAGCCAAAGGTGGTGGATTTTTATCCGAACTGCCAGGAGGCGTGTATCAATACCAATATTCACGCTTCTTTCAACACGCAAATGGACGCGGCCAGCTTTACACCGGACACGGTTAAGCTTTACGCGTGCGCTTCCGCCGATTGCGCGCAGATGCAGCCGGTGCCCATCACCTTGGGCGATTTGCAATATCAATATCTGAAGAACGCGGCGTTTGAAACTACGCAAAATAAAATCCAGCTGGCGTGGGAAAATGGCGCCACTTTATTACCGAACAAATTTTATCGCGTGGTCATGACGAACGGCGTTATGAGTTACAGCCAAGTGAAATTGGCCGGGCTTAACTATGCCACCGTCAACGCGCCAAAAGGCGATTGCGCCGACGCGGTGGATGATGATGGCGATGGTCAGATTGATTTTACCGGCGGTTATGTTGTGAAAAACGATACGGAAAAACAGTTGACCTATGTTTGCGGTTGTTATAATCAAACGGCGAACACTTTCGCCTCATATAATAGTATCGATCAGGCGAGCGGGTGCGCCAAGACGGAGAATGTGGTGTTTGGTTGCCGAGATATCAAGGCGGGGGGAGACGTGGTCTCGACCGCGGAAGCGCTGAAACAAATAACGGACAGCGCTACTTACTTTGCGCCTGATCAGCAATGCGCTTTGCCGCAAGGTTTTGAATTGGGCGAAAACGCGGCGTTTGACGCGTTCAGCTGGATATTCAAAACAAAAAATGATCCGGAAAAGTGTTTGCCTGATCGAGTGGAAACATTGCCCTTGCAATATATTTCTTCCGCCATGGGAGAAAAGATCGAATACGCGGCTACGCCGTTTTCCAAGCCGGACAACTGTTCGGCCAAAGGTCAGCCGCTCAATCCGTTCAGTTATAATTGGGAGTGGTCCAGCACCCAGCCGGCGGTGGCGACCATCAGCACCGCCACGACCGCGGCCACGGCCAAGCCGTTTTGTTCGGACAGTTGTTTGTCAAAAGGCAGTACGCCGTATGCCACGGTTTGCGGCGATGGTGAGATTAAAGACGGCGAGGAGTGTGATGATAAAAATGCTGTTGATGGCGATGGCTGTAGCGCAAAATGTTTGAGAGAAGCGGTCAATAATTGCAACGCGGCGCAATTGAAATCGCCGGACGCGGTTTGTTGCGGTAATGGCAAAGTGGAGAAAGATAAGGGCGAAGAATGCGATGCCGGATGCGAATATAAAAATAAACAAGGCGCGGCATGCGATCCCTTGATCGAGACGAAGGATTGCGTTTGCGTTTCCAAAGAAAAAGTTTGTTCCAATGCTTGTCAGAACGCCGGCACGGGCGCCGGTTTCACTTGCGGTAACAGCGTTAAGGAGCCGGGCGAGGATGCGGACTATGGCCAAGCAAATAAAAATTTTGGATTGAACGATAAATGTTTAAATAACGGAGCCGTTTACAAAAGCACGGACGCGGCGGCCGCCGCCATTTGTGGCAATGGCAAGATTGAAGGCGGGGAAGAGTGCGAAGCGATTTGTAAGTTTCCGGACGGTGCGATTTGTACCGACGATTTGGAAAATTGTGTTTGCTCGATTTACAACAACCCGCTGTGTACGGATAAGTGTTTGTGGAAAGGGTTTCCGTCTTGTGCCGCCGGTTGCAGTAAAAAAGTGACTTGCAATTCCGGCGATCTCGGCTGTACCGGCAAGAAAAAAGTTGATTGCGACAGCGGCGCGGATTGTTACGGCCAGAAGTTGATTACTTGCGATAGCGACAATGCGGACAAATACGGTTGCGCGCTCGGCGGCAAGTTCGTGTCTTCGTGTTTGATCGGTTCATCGCCGGACTGCACGGGCGGCCAGCGCGAAGCGGCTTGTTATAAAGATGAAGAATATAAGGACGCGCTTGGCGTTGTCCATAAATGCCAAGGCGAGAAAAATTACGATTGCAATCAATGTGTGAACGGTATTTTGACGATTGATATTGATTGCCCGGCCAATGATGTGACCTGTTTGAAAGCCACAAAAAAAGAAATATCGTGCGCCGCGTGTGAAAACGATATTTTGTCCGTGAGCTGTCAGGTGGGGGATCAGAATTGCGTGGACGGAAAGAAGGCGGTCAGCTGTTCGCCAACGGCGTCGGATTGCGAATGTAGCGGGTGTTGCGGCAATGGTGAATTGGAAAAATATTCGGGCGGCAAATACGGATTGAATAATTTATTAGTTGGTTTTGACGAAGAGTGTGAAGCAACTTGCCAAAACAAAACCACCTTAGCCGTATGCGAATACGGCACAGCTGATTGTGTTTGCACTTTTCCGGAAGGCTGCAGCAATAAGTGCGTCAACCTTGGCTCTTCAATCAACTATGATAGCTATTGCGGCGATGGCAATCTTGGCTTTGGCGAGGACAAGGCGTGTGAGTGCGGAGAAGGCGCGTGCTTGCCGGGCGTAAATTTGAAATTCGGGCCGAGTCAGGTGGCGGTGACCATTTCCGACATTGAGAAATTTTTGAGCAAAGACGTGGCCGGTAAATATGTTTTTGCATACAATATCGTGACCAAATATATTCAGGGCGCGACCGATATTACGGCCGCCATTGTGGACAACGCGAAAAAAATGTCAGGCGTGGGGCATTTGCTGTTCAAGACAAACGACCCGGCTATCACGGACATGTTCAAAGATATTTTGCCGAAGGTGATACCCGAGCCTATACCGGGACCAGAAGGTGAAGTGACGGTCTGCGAAATTTTGGCAGAAATCAACAAGGAAGGTTGCGTGCCGTTGAATGGTGCTACCGGCGTTTGCACCAACGCGCTGATTTATGTTCCACTCACGGCCAAGGCGGACACGGAAAATTTAGTGGTGAAGTTGTATGAAAGTTCCACGGGCGGTCAGTGCGCCGGCGCGATGAGCGATGGTGGGGCTTGGTTGGCGTTGAAAAATAAAATTAGAAATTTATTTGTCAATATCGGACTCGCCGCACCGTGGTGTCCGGTTGATAGCAGTTTTAGCGTGAGCCAGGATCAGAGCGGCAAGCCGACAATCGCCGTCGCTCCGAAGGCGGCCATGAAGCCGAACACGCGTCACAAAGTGGCAATCGAAGGGGTGACCAATAATTGCGAACAAGCGGTTACGGCCATGGAGTTGTCATTCATCACGGGCAACGGAATTTGCTTGATTGACGGCGTATCGTTGATGCCGAGCACCGTGATGCTGACCCAAGCGAACAAGGCTGTTGATTTTTTCGCGGTGGCGAAGAGTGGTTCGCAAGTGATTGCCGAGCTGTCAAATATTTACGAATGGCAATGGCAGTGGAGCGTGGGAAACAAAGCGATTGCCGGCGAGCCAAAGCCGTGTGTTTGGCAGAATGGTAAATGCGTGATTGATCCGACCCCGACCGTGTCGGTGGACGAACGGAGTGGCGCAACCGTTTCGAGTCAAGTAACAAACGGTTCCACCGTGGTGAAGGCCGAGGCTATTGTGAGCGTGGACAATACCGGCATGACCGGAGACGCGACGAGCAAAGGCGCGAAAGTACCGGGCATGGCGCAGTTCGTGGTTTTCTTGTGCGACCATTTATGGAATCCCGATAGCGATGAAAACTGGCAAACGATGGATACGTCGATAAAAACCGGGGCGTATGAGTCAACTTACAAAATGGAACAACAATATAATATCGGTCTTTTCTACTGCCGCGACTTCGGCGAGGTTGGCACGTTTGACGATGATTTGCCGAAAATAGACATCGCTTTGTCCGAGGGGATCAATAAGGATATGACGCCGCGTTTTGGTATTTATTTCGACAAGTCGTTCGATTATGTGCAGGCGCGCGGTCAAGCGCTGGACGACTTGATGAATGATCCGGCCAACAGCTGGACTATTGATACGTGGCTTTACAACGAAAACACGCCGGATGATCGGTACGCGCGAATTTTTTACAAAAACCTGGATTCATCGTTCAGCGAAAAACGCGTTCAACTGTCGGTGCGCAAAGCGGGAACGGACAGGTCTTTGATTTTGCAAATTAATAATCAGAGCGGCGAAAAAGGCGTTAATGCCGAATATGGCACGACGGAACAAGGCGATTTGCTTGGCAAAGGATTCAATCATGTGGCTGTGGTTTATGATGCTTTGCACAAAGTCGTGAAATTATATATTAACGGCCACGAAGCCTCGTTAACAGCGGATCAAACCAAGTTGCATTCATGGCCGACAGTCGATCCAAAGGGAACTTTAATTGATTATTCAAATTTGTATATTGGTGGTGCCGGCAAAACCGAAGTTCCGCTTTTGTCGTTTGATGGATATATTGATGAGTTTAGAGTGTGGCAGGCGGCCAAGTCGGCTGAAGCAATTAAGACGATAATGAATGAGCAGGACGCGGAGGAGACAAGTCTTTTGGGTTATTGGAATTTTAATGATGACGTGAAAGCGGCTAAATCAGCAATTTCCTCCAGGGCGAATTGTTCCGTTAACTACAACGAGTCAAAATGCGCGGGTAATGGGCCGAATTTTTATCAACCATTGAATTTGACCGACCTCGCGATTCAAGAAGGATTGCTGAAACCGGACGCGGCGCCGGGTTGGCAGGATTTATCAGGCAACTTGAAGCATCAGTGCGATGACAAGATTGACAATGACGGCAATGGAGTGGCCGATGAAAAAGACGCAAAATGTTCCAGCCCTTCCGACGCGTGGGAAGAGCCGAGATTGTTCGCACAATATTTCTTCACGCGCGAGGACGGTGATGATGATCCGGCGAATGACCACTCGGGCGATGTGATTTCTCTCCGTATTTACGAAAATATCGAAGGCTTGCCGCCGGATGTTTGGTATCAGCGCTACGCGCCGAATCCGGGTCAGACCACGCCGGTGGCGCTGGATTGTCAGGAAGATGATTTTGGTAAGTTCTGTTATAATGGCGCCAAGGACGGCACGACTGTCTATGCCGCGGCCGGCAATGTGGCCGACGCGAAAGATGGCAAGATAAATATTTACAATAATATTTACGTTTTGGGTTTCAACAACGGCGCCAACGCGGCCACGCAAAACATTTTCACGCAAATGGTGAATATGCTGTGGTTCAATACCAATTTGCTGGAGAGCAATAGCAGTTTGAGCAAGGTGAAGTTGGTTCGCGACACGCAGAGAATTCAAGATATGGTGGTGCTGAATGATTATTTGAAAGAGTACAAAGTCACGCCGCCGCACAATGGCGCGGTGCCGCAAATTGATGCCGGCTCGTACGTGCGCGGGCGCACATTCAGCGTATGGCCGTCATGGCAAAAAGAGCTTGGCGCGGCGTTGAAAAAGAAATTGCCCACTGATCCGCTCAATCATTATCTTTGGGAAGCGACGGTCAAAAATAGCGCCGGCGTCGGGTGTTCTGACAGCGAGGTTTTGGAAGCGGCGTATTGTCCGGTGCCACAGCCCGGTCAAGGATCGGCGAATGATTATCAATGCGTTGTCCCGGGAAAATTTTGCGTGAAATGTCCGTCCGGTTTTGATCCCACCACTTGCTACGACAGCACCACGCTCGAAGTTTCCAATATCTATGACAAAGATCCAGGCAAGCACTCGGTTTATTCATTTCAAGCTGATCCGCAAAACACCGGGAACAAGACCAGTTACCAATTGAATTTCATGTTCGAAGTGCCGACCGGCGTCCTCGATCCGTACGTTTATAAAGTCAGTCCGGCTTTTGGTGGGGAAGTGGCGCCGTGGCAAGTGTTGCCAAAAGCGCCGGATGTTGGTCCTGTCGCGGCGTGTATGGACGGCAAGGATAATGATGGCGATGGAAAAGTTGATTTTCCGAATGATCCTGGCTGTCAAAGTGCGCAAGGCGCGTCTGAGGAAAACACATGGCAGTGCAATGACGGCATTGATAATGATAAAGATGGGAAAAAGGATTTTGTGGCAGTTGATAAATTCGGTGTTGATCCGGGCTGTACCTCAAAATTTGACGATAGCGAAGCGTATCCGGCCGAGTGCAATGACGGAGTCGACAATGATAATGACAGTCGGCCGAACAAGCCGTCCATTGATATGCAAGATGTCGGCTGTGTGGCGAATGGCGATAATGATGAATCCGTCCGTGGCATGCCGGAGGGAAATGTTCTAGTAGCCTTTTTCGTGGATACGAGCGACACGATGAAGCAAAACGATCCGCAAAAAATGCACAAAGAACTTATTAAAGGCATCGTGGAAGGAGTGACTGATCAAGGCAAACACCTTGATGGGTTAAATGATATTTTCGGTGCTGATGCCTACTACGTCATGGGAACATCTTTGTCCGAGGAACCGGCGATCGGTTATCCACCCAAAGGCAAGGGTGCGTTTATTGATTGGTTGAACAAAGTGAATTACGATTATGAATCAGCGCCGAATATTCCTGGCTTTATTGGCAGTTCCATCGGCGATGCCAAAGAGGTCTATCAGGCGGGGGTGACGGTGGGTAATGGCACGGAGAAATTTGTCGGTTTGATCTATGTGATAATTACCGATGCGGTGGACATAGGCGAAAATAATGAGGCGAATAAATTAGCAACGATAGCAGTCGCCAATGATTTAATGGCACCGATTCATTTTTTCTATGTGCGGCCGAAAGCGTTGTCCGAGGCCAGCGCGGAATATAAATTTTACCGCGATTATCATGATCTGGTTGATTCTCACTGGCGTGGCGTGTGGTTGCAGGGCAGTGTGGATTCTTTGAAAGCGGAATTAAAAAATATCATCGGCCAGATCGCCGTTACCGCAGAAATCATGACCGAGCAGCCCGACTCATTTTAATCATTTTCTGTTGACCGCCTTATCCCAAAGGGATCTCTTCGGGATTGCCTATTTACCCCTATTCTCGTTGCCTTCTTTCTCCTCATTTAGCCCTATAATTTTATGTTTGAAGATCAAAACAAGTCAGCAGAAGTCGCCGACATCTTCGCCGGCGTTGACAAAACCTTGGAAACGGCCGCACCGGCACCAGCCGATTCCGTGCCGGCTCCGGAACCGTCCTTTGCCCCGCCGCCGGCCAAGCATAGAGCCGCGATGATAGCGTTGATATTGGGCGGTATTGTTTTGATTTTGGTTATTGTCATTTTGGTAATGTTTAAATTCGGCTTGATTTATCGAGTGGAAGGCGAGATGGAAGTATTTCCTACGGTTGGTGAAGCGCCGACGGAGGAAGAGACGAAAGCGCCGGCTGAAAAAACGGCTCCAGCCTCGCCGAGTCTAGGCGGGCCGGCCGAAGCCGCGCCGGACAAGGCGGTGGAGCCGGTTGTTGAGGTTGATTCGGATAGCGACGGACTGACCGACGCCCTCGAAAAAGCGTTGGGCACGAACATCTTGAAATTGGATACGGATGGCGATTTGTTGTCCGATTTCGATGAGGTGAAAATTTATGAAACCGATCCGTTGAATATGGATACGGATGGTGACGGTTATAAAGATGGCGAAGAAGTTTCAAAAGGGTATAATCCAAAAGGGCCGGGGAAGCTTTTGAATTTTGATGAAGCGATTAATAATGTTAAGTAGGGCGGAACAATGTTATGCCCGTGCGGGTGATTAAACCGAGTTTCGGTAAATCACAAATCATAAATCGTAAATCTGAAATGCGTATACCAAGGACGCTCGGCTGGTGGGCATTTAAGATTTATGATTTGCGATTTTAGATTTTATATAAATAATTTTTATTTTATGTTCGACGAACAAACACCCACGTCCGCTTCAAACGCGCCAAGCGCGGCAACAACACCGACATCACAACCAGAGGTTAACGCGATCACGCCTCCGGCTGCGGACGATATTCATACTATGCCGATGGAATACTATCTTGGCGCGAATACCGTGGCCGCGACCAATTCGGGCAAGCCAATCCAGGCTCGTCCGGCGGTCGGCGCGCAGATGAATGCGGGGACGGCTGTAGTTGGCAAAAAAAAATGGGTGAATTATGTGTTGATCGGCGGCCTCGTGGTAGTGGTCGGTATTTCCGCCTTCTTGCTGTTCAAAAGTTATCAAAAACCGGCCGCAACGACTACGACCCAGTCGGTGATCGAAGACATGCCGGAACCGGAACCAGCCGTTGTGGCGGAAACGGACGCAACGGTGGAAATTGTGTCGCCACCGGAAGTGGTAGTCGCGCCGGAAACGATTGAACTGAAAAAATTCGATCCGGCGGAGTTGAATAAATTCACACTTGGCCTCATGCTTGGCGCGGATGGTGACAATGACGGCTTGACCGACGCGGAAGAAACTTTGTTCGGCACCGACCCGGCCATGATGGATAGCGATGGCGATATTTATAAGGACGCGGAAGAAATTTTGAGCCTGTACAGTCCGGTAGATAGCGGCGCGATTCGATTGTTTGACAAAAAAGACATTGTCAACTATTACACCAACCCGAAATACGGATACAAACTGCTTTATCCCAGCACCTGGCTGATTCAGCCGCTGAACAGCGATGATCCGAATGATCTTATGATCACATCGAACCAAAATGAGTTTCTTGACGTTTTGGTTTATGACAAAAAAGCGGCGCAGTCGCTGAAGAATTGGTATCTGGAAATGGTGCCGACCGTGAACGCGACTGATTTGAAAGAGTATCAAACTTTGAAAAAGTTGAACGCTCTCGAAAGTCCGGACGGTTTTACCGTTTATATCGAAGGGACGAGTAAAGACAAGGTTTACGCTGTTAATTATAATATCGGGCTCAAAGAGCAGGCCAGTTTTTCGACTGTTTTTTTCATGGCCGTGCAGAGTTTTGAGTTGACCCCGGTTACGGCGGTGCCGGTCAGCGGCGCCAAGGCGCCTTAATTCGTTATGATTGAAATCGAAGTGAACAATCGAACCGGCTGCCCGGTGCCGTTGAAAAAAATTCAAGCGTTGCTTGACTTTGCGAGCGCGCGGCTGGCGGCGCGGCGGAAACAGCGCTTGTCTTTGGCGTTCGTGGGCGTGAAAACGATGCATGGTTTGAATCGGACTTATCGAAAAAAAGATCGCCCCACGGACGTGCTGTCTTTTGGCCATGTTGATGGCTTTTTCGGCGAAGACACCATCGGCGAAATTATCATCTGCCCGGTGGTGGCGCGCGCGCAAGCGCGAGAGTTTGGGCATTCGTTTGACGATGAAATAATTAAACTGGTTTTGCACGGCTACTTGCATTTGCTCGGCTTTGATCATGAGGGGGCGAAAGAGGCCGGCCGCATGGAGGGATTGGAAAACAAAATTTTAACTCAATTTTATGGTTAGCATTCGCCGTCTGCTCAACAGTTTCCGCTTCGCCTTTCGCGGATTCGGCCAACTGGTTCAATCGGAACAAAATTTTCGCGTTCATCTGATCGCATCGGTGCTGGCGATATGCCTCGGCGTATATTTCAACATCAAAGTTTGGCAATGGTGTCTCATCGTCCTTGTGATCGGCGCGGTGCTCATTTTAGAAATTCTAAACACGGTGTTCGAGCGAATGGTGGACATGCTGAAGCCGCGGCTCCATGAATACGTGGGGGAAATAAAGGATATGATGTCGGCCGTGGTGCTGGTGGCGTCAATCGCCAGCGCGATAATCGGGGTGTTGATTTTCTTGCCTTATTTTTGGGGTTGAACTAAAAATGTGTTCAAATTTTTGCGTATATCTTATTTCTATATTATAATACATAATAAGCATTGGAGTATTCATTTTCTCTCATATGACCGAGAACATCATCACCGGTATTGATATCGGTTCATCGAATATCCGGATTGTCGTTGGCCAACCGATCAAGATGGGTGAAGTGGAACAACTAAATATCATCGGCGTGGTGGAAGTGCCGGCGCAGGGAATGAAAAAGGGCGACGTGGTCAGCATCGAGGACGTGGTGTCTTGTGTTTCCGCGTGTTTGGAAAAAGCGGAGCGGATGATCGGCCTGCCCATTGAACGGGCGTGCGTGGGCGTTTCCGGTACGCATATCGTGTCGCAAGAAAGTACCGGCGTGATTGCCATTTCCCGCACCAATGGAGAAGTGCAGGAAAACGACATCGCGCGAGTGATCGAGGCGGCCAAGTCCGTGGCGCAGCCGGTCAATTATGATATCCTGCATGTGATTCCGAAAACCTTTTCCGTGGACAATCAAACGGGCGTCAAAGATCCGATCGGCATGAGCGGTATTCGGCTTGAAGTGGCGACGCAAGTGATTCGCGGGGGGAGTTTGCAGGTGAAAAATTTAACCAAATGCGTTTATCGCACCGGTATCGATATCAGGGATCTCGTGTTGTCCATTCTGGCGGCGAGCGAAGCGGTTTTGTCCACGCGACAAAAAGAGCTTGGCGTGGCGCTGGTGGATATGGGCGCGGCCACAACCAAAATCATTATTTTTGAGGAAGGCGATATTTTGCATACGGCGGTTTTGCCAATCGGCGCCGATCATATCACAAAAGATCTCATGCTCGGCCTCCAGGCGCCATTTGACGTGGCGGAGCGGATCAAACTCGATATCGGCAGCGCGCTACCGCAAAATTTCGACAAGAGCGATGAAATCAATCTGCGCGATTTTGGCGGGGAAAATCAAGTTTTTTCCAAAAAATACATCGCTTGCATTATCGAAGCGCGGGTGGAAGAAATTTTTTGCATGATCGATGCCGAGTTGAAAAAGATAAATCGCAGCGGCCTTTTGCCGAGCGGTATCGTGCTGATCGGCGGGGGAGCAAAGCTTCCCGGCATGGTCGAAGCGGGCAGAAGGAAAACCCTATTGTCCGTATCTCTCGGTGTCAGCCGACGGTTCAATACGGCGGTGGACAAGGTGAATGATTTGACTTTTGCCACGGCGCTCGGCCTGGTTATGTGGGGCTATGGCGCGCAAGCGGAAAACGGCCCTCGTTCTTCCGGCGGCGTCGGCAATCAAATAAAATTCATCAAGGGCATAGCGGATAAAATTAAACGCTGGTTTAATAATTTGATTTCCTGATTCGGGTGTGGTAAGACTTTGGTAAGTTCAAAGGGCAAAGGGAAAGGGGTAACGTTGGAACAATCACTCGGCTAGCAATCCTTGGCGATTACAACTTTTCCCT
This sequence comes from Candidatus Falkowbacteria bacterium RIFOXYC2_FULL_48_21, assembly GCA_001778275.1. Taxonomy (GTDB): domain Bacteria; phylum Patescibacteriota; class Patescibacteriia; order UBA11705; family JABHMO01; genus MFGM01. The sequence goes on from MFGM01000066.1 coordinate 23,826, forward strand.
TTGTACTTTGCCTTTTTAACTCGGCGATTATTTTTCTTTAAACTATTTTTTATGCCAGAGGTAAAACCGGAAATACAAACAATCGCAAGAATAAAAGTGGTGGGCGTGGGCGGCGGCGGCGGGTCGGCGATCAATCGCATGGTGCAAGCGGGCGTGAAAGGCGTTGATTTTATCGCGGTTAATACCGATTTACAGGCTTTGCAGACAAATTTGGCAACGGTAAAAATTCATATTGGCAAAAGCACGACGCGCGGTCTCGGCGCCGGGATGAACCCGGCCATTGGTCGCAAATCGGCCGATGAATCACAAAATGAATTGCGCGAGGCGCTTAGCGGGGCGGATATGGTTTTTATCACTTATGGCGCGGGTGGCGGCACGGGTACCGGAGCCGGACCGAAAGTGGCCGAACTGGCGAAGGAACTTGGCGCGCTCACGGTCGCGGTGGTGACCAAGCCGTTTTCGTTTGAGGGTGGTCCAAGGCGGCGGATCGCCGAGGAAGGCTTGAATGAGCTGTCCGGCCGAGTTGATACTCTTATCACCATTCCGAATGACCGCATTTGGCAAATTATTGACAAAAAGACCCCTTTTCTCGAAGCGTTTGGTATTGTGGACGAGGTTTTGCGCCATGGCGTTCAGGGCATTTCTGAAGTGATTACCATGCACGGGCAAATCAATGTTGATTTTGCCGATGTTAAGACGATCATGGAAAATAGCGGCTCCGCGCTTATGGGGATGGGCGAGGCGTCCGGCGACAATCGTGCCGTTGAGGCGGCCAAAGCGGCGATCGCCAGCCCATTGCTTGATCTTTCGATTGAGGGGGCGAAGGGCATCCTTTTCACCATTATGGGAGGACAGGATCTCACCATGTACGAGGCCAGTGAAGCGGCCAAGACTATTACGGAATCGGTTGATAATGACGCGAAAATCATTTGGGGCATGGTGATTGATCCGAATTTGAAAGACGTTATCAAAATTACCGTTGTGGCCACCGGTTTCGATGAGAAGCTCGGCAAGAATAACATGCTGCATGCCAGTATGCCAAAGGGCGCGCCGGGCATATTTAATCCCACCACGCGGCCGACCGAAATACAAAGAAAAAAAGACGAACCGGTTTTTGACGCCACTAAGCTTGAGCGAGAAATTCTGACTCCAAAAAGGGAAGACCCGGATCGGATCAAGCCGGAGGATGTGATGGTGAAGCCGGAAGAGCCGTCCCTGGGGGATGATGAAGATATAGAAATTCCGGCGTTTATTCGGCGGAAGATGATGTAGATTATATCAGTGCAAAGGGCAAAGGGAAAAGGTCAAAGTTGAAATAATCACTCGGCTTTTTGGCTCTGGCGATTACAACTTTTAACTTTTACCTTTGCCCTTTTAACTCTCGGATTTTATGTCTTACAGGGGCTTACTTTTTCTCGACATTGACGGCACGTTTTTTCGCTGGTCGCTTTTTTTGTATCTTGTTGACAAGATGATTGATGCCGGTGTTTTTAATGAAACCATTCGCAAACATTTTATTGCCGAAGAGCGTTTGTGGCGTGAGCGCAAGGGAAGTTATGACGATTATTTGCTGAAAGTGATCCAGATATTCGAAGCCAGAATCGCCGGCGTGTTCGTGGCTGATTTTGAATTGCTTGGCCGGGAAATGGTGACGGAGTTCAAAGATCAGGTTTATCGCTATACGCGTGACCTGATCAAACAAAAAATCAAAGACGGTTGGTACATAGTCGCCATCAGCTGTTCGCCGGAAGAGGCAGTGAAGCCTTTTGCCGCGGCGTGGGGAATCCACGAGGCGTTTGCGTCGGAGATTGAAAAGGTGGGTGGCCGATTCACGGCCATGCGGCATGTGCCGCGCGACAAGGCGAAGATCGCGCAGGAAATTATGCGCCGGTCGGAGTTCATGGATATTCCCAAGGAAAACATCTGGGGCGTGGGAGATAGTGAGGGCGATATTAATTTCCTTGAAATTGTTGGCAAGCCGATCTGTTTCAATCCGACTTTTCCGTTGTATCAAGAGGCGAAGAAAAGGGGGTGGAAGGTCGTTGTCGAGCGGAAGAATGTGGTATATGAACTCTGACCACCAAACCCAGTTTATGCAATTCTTACATCTTAAATCTTAAATCAAAAATGCGTAGGAGAGGGCGGCTCTGCCGCGAAATTCCAATGAACCGATACCTCGTCGGCTTGCCGCGAGGTAGTTCATTTCCCCTGTTCGCGCCGCCGATTTTCAGATTAATCATGATAATCACATTAATCCGCTAATTGCGGTCACGGTTGACTTTTCTTTTTCTTTACGGTAATGTTTGGTCATTGGGCCATTATGGTCGGCAGTACCAACCTTAGCCGAGGAGGGTAGGAAATACAGATGAAAAATCAGTTCCTTGTCAAATTGATGTTACTTTGTGTGCTGTTTGTTCTGTTCGTCGGTTGCGCCACTGCTCCGGACGGTCCGCCGCGATTCATTTTGTCTGATTTGCCGAAGGATGATGCGCGGCCGGGTGAAAAGGCGCGGATTTGGTCGGATGCCAAGCAAGCCATGATTTCTTATACGTACGTTCGGGTTTATGGCCTGTGCAAGGGGGCGGCGAGTCAGGCGGTGCAAAAATACGACTGTAATTGTACCACTCGCACAGTTAAAGGCGAATCGTATGAGTCTTGCAGTACTTGCGAACGGATGGTGTTCATCTGCGAACCGCATGCGCGGCCGAAGTGTGATCCGGCCAATCATCCCGCTTGTTATGAAGGCAGAATCAGTCTCAAAACGATCGGCGCCGGATGTTGTGATTGCCAATTCGACGTAGCCGCGGAAGATAAGTACGGCGAAACAAACTATCATGACAAGGATTGTGAGCGAATGATTGATGATTTGATTTTGATCAGGGACAATTAGGTGAAAAAGCGACCTCAAGCCACATCGGTTTGGGGTTTTTTTGTGGGAAAGTTTTTCGCGCCATGTTATCCACAGTTTTTGAAAAAAATTACAGGCTAGATATTTTTCGACACACGGAACTGTTTGAAAATTGGGCAAGTTTTTTCTTGTTTTTTCCTTTTGAATGAATGTCGAAAACGCGCTATAATGAATTCACGCGATCCATAAAATCTTTTTGAAATTGCAACGCGGGGGGTCGTTTTTTATTCTGGAAGTTACAGATGTACAGATTATTTGAATAGCTTGGGCCTATTGTGGTCATCTGTATTATCTGCACAATTATCCGTACATCTGTAACCATCCGGGACTTATGGTATATTCAGCTAACAAAATAATCCAAATCAGAAAACGCGATGATCGCATCGTGGAGTTTGATCAGGCCAAAATCGGCAAGGCGATCTTCAACGCCATGCGCGCGGTCGGTGAGCCGAACATGGAGTTGGCGGAAAAATTATCTGATAGTATTATTGAACGGTTGAATCACAAGTTTCATGAGCGATCCATTCCGGCGGTGGAAGAGATTCAGGACATCGTCGAGGAGATTTTGATTGAGAACAAGCTGATTAAAGTCGCGAAGGCCTATATTATTTATCGCGACCAACACGCCAAAATGCGCGATGTGCAGTCGCTCATCAATTCGGATGACTTGATGGAAAGCTACTTAAAGCAGCTTGATTGGAAAGTGAAAGAGAACAGCAACATGGACTATTCTTTGCAAGGATTAAATAATTACGTGGCATCCACCATTAGCACGAATTATTGGTTGAACAAAATTTATTCTCCGGACGTGAAAGAAGCGCACACCAGCGGCGATTTTCATTTACATGATTTGCAATTGCTCGCGCCGTATTGTTGCGGCTGGGATTTTCATGATTTATTGATCAAGGGGTTTGGCGGCGTGCGCGGCAAGGTGGAAAGCAAGCCGGCCAAGCATCTCGGCACGGCGTTAAGTCAGCTGGTTAATTTTTTCTATACTTTGCAAGGCGAAGCGGCCGGCGCGCAAGCCGTTTCCAGTTTGGATACTTACATCGCGCCGTTTATCGCGGCGGACAATCTTGATTACACGCAGGTGAAGCAGCAGGTGCAGACTTTTTTGTACAATATCAATGTGCCGACGCGAGTAGGGTTCCAGTGCATGTCGGCGGATACGGAAATTTTGGGGGAAACGGGCTGGATGAGTTATCGGCAGGTAAAAAGGGGAAGCCGGATTGCGACGTTTAACGTGGCGAAAGGATATGTCGAATATTTGCCGGTTAACAATGTTTTTGCGCGACAATATTCGGGCAAGATGTACAACTTGAAAAATCGTATCAGCGATCAGCTCATTTCGCCGGAGCATCGGGTGGTGCGGCGGAAATTCAACGGCGGCGATTATGTGTTGGAAAAGATTGAGGATGTTTTGGCATACAAGTCGCCATTCATTGTGCCGGTCGGCAGTGACGGCAGCGTGGCGGGAAATGATCCTTTGGCCGATGACGTGGTGCGGCTTATCGCTTGGGTGGTGGCGGAAGGAACGATGGACAAAGGCGAGCGTGGCAGCGGCCGAATCAGTATTTATCAATCACAAGCGTTGTCGACTGACAATTATAATGAAATCGTTTCGATTTGTGCGAGTTTGGGTTTGAAATACAGTGAAAGAATGCAGCATGGCCTTGGTCAGGATTGCAATGTGCTCCGATTTGACGCCGAAAGTACGCGAAAGATTCTAAAGTATTTTAACGCGGACAAAAAGCAAGGCGTCAAGTTTGTTCCGGAAAGTGTTTTGCGCTCCGGGACGGAAACGGCAAAGCTGTTTTTGGAAACGTATATCAAAGGCGATGGGCACGATGGTTGCAAAATTACCACGACGTCCAAGGATGTTGTGGATGGTCTTTTGCAGGTGGCGGTCAACGCCGGTTATGGTGCTACCGTTTTGGTGCGAAAGCCGGACAACCGGTTGTCAAAGAAAGATCGATATATTATTCGTTTGATCAAGCACAAGGATACGTATATAAACACGGTTAAGCAAGTCGATTACGAAGGCGTAATCTGGTGCCCGAATACTGACAATGAGACGGTGATTGCGCGGCGCAACGGCAAGGTGTTTATTACCGGCAATACGCCGTTCACCAATGTGACTTTGGATCTATTCGTGCCCGGCAATTTGGCCAAGGAACCGGCCATTATCGGCGGTTTGCCGCAAAATCAAACTTACGGTGAATTCCAAAAAGAAATGGACATGTTCAATCAGGCATTCATTGAAGTGATGACCGAAGGAGACAAAAAGGGTCGCGTTTTGAGCTGGCCCATTCCGACATACAACGTGACGGCCGACTGGCAGTGGGATTCGCCGATTATAAATAAGATCATGGAGATGACGGCCAAGTATGGCATTCCGTATTTTTCCAATTTCATCAATAGCGACATGAAGCCGGAGGACGCGCGGAGTATGTGTTGTAGGTTGCGTCTCGATAATAGAGAGCTACGCAAGCGCGGTGGCGGACTTTTCGGCGCCAATCCTTTGACCGGCTCAATCGGGGTCGTCACGATCAATTTACCGCGGCTCGGGTTTATTTCGAAGGATAAAGAAGAATTTTTCAAACGGCTCGGTGACCTTATGGATTTGGCGAAGAAGAGTCTGAAGGTCAAGCGCAGTGCGCTCGAAAGGTTTACCGAGGGCGGCTTGTATCCGTATTCGCGTTTTTATTTGGCCGGGATCAAGGAACGTTTCAATGAATTCTGGAAAAATCATTTCAACACTATCGGCATAAACGGCGCCAATGAAGCTTGTTTAAATCTGCTTAAAGTAGATATCACTCATCCGGATGGCCACAAGTTCGCGCGCCAGATTCTTGATTTTATGCGTGATCGCCTGATGGATTATCAAAATGAAACGAACGAGCTTTTCAATCTCGAGGCCACACCGGCCGAGGGCACGGCCTATCGTTTCGCTCGCTTGGACAAAGAAAAGTTCCCTGATATTGTCGTGGCGAACGAGGCGGCGGTGAAAAGCGACGGCGCGGCGCCTTATTACACCAATTCGACGCAATTGCCGGTCGGTTACACGGATGATATTTTTGAAGCGTTACGTTTGCAAGAAGATCTGCAGACGCGTTATACCGGCGGCACGGTGTTACACGGTTTTGTCGGTGAACGCTTGCCATCGGCGGAGAGTACGAAGCTCTTGGTGAGGAAAATTGCGGAAAATTTCAAATTGCCATATTTTACCATCACGCCGACCTTTAGCGTTTGCCCGGTACACGGATATATCGAAGGCGAACATGAGTATTGCCCGTATTGCGATGAGGAAATGGGGTATATTGAAGACGCGATTAAGCTGGCGGAGCAAGGGGGAGCGCAAGTCAAAAGTCCAAAGTGAAAAGTCCAAAGTTGTAGTCGCAGGAGAGCGCAAGTTAAAAGTCCAAAGTTGTAGTCGCAAGAGAGCGCAAGTCAAAAGTCCAAAGTCAGGGAAAGCAAGTTTAGAGTTCAAAGTGAAAAGTCAAAAGTCGGAACGGCTGGGTCGATTTGGGGTTGTTCGGACTTTAGACTTTTAACTTTTGACTTTTGACTAATTAATTATGGCGGCGCAAAAATTGCAAAGACAAAAATGTGAAGTTTATTCAAGAGTGGTCGGCTACCTTAGCCCGATTCATCGCTGGAATAATGGCAAGAAAGCAGAATTTAACGATCGAAAAACATTCGATAAGGTTTTGACTGGAAACGCCGCATAATTACAGATTAAAGGTACAGATAGCCAGAAGGTTACAGATGTACAGATTAAAGGTACAGATAATACAGATTACGAGAATAGTTTAAGCTTATGTGATTATCTGTATCATCTGTACGTGGCTTATCTGTACATCTGTAACCATCCCGTAGTTCTATGCTAATTGGTGGATTACAAAAGACGACCCTGCTCGATTATCCGGGCAAAGTGGCGGCGACTATTTTCACCGTGGGGTGCAATTTTCGCTGTCTTTTTTGTTATAACCCGGACATTGTGAAAGGAGTTTCGAAGTTGATTCCGGAAGATGAAGTGTTCAGCTTCTTGAAAAAGCGCAGCAAATTGCTGGACGGGGTTTGTTTAACTGGCGGAGAACCAACCCTGCAAAGGGGAATTATCGGTTTTATTGAAAAGTTGAAAGCTCTAAAATTGTTGGTAAAATTGGATACGAACGGGCAGAATCCGGATTTATTGGAAAAGTTGATTGGCCGCAAACTGATTGATTACGTGGCCATGGATATCAAGGCGCCGTGGGAAAATTATCAAAAAGTGTGTTGCCGGCCGCTCGACTTAACGGCGATTAAAAAAAGTGTTATAATACTGAAGCGCGGTAAAGTTGACTATGAGTTTCGTTCCACGGTACTGCCGACGCTTCACTCTGTGGCCGACTTAACGGTCATGGCCGAGCAAATCAAGGGCGCGGATAAATATTACTTTCAGCAGTTCAAACCGTCAAGTAAACTTGTGAGCGACAGCTTGGTGAACGAAAAACCGTTTGGCCGCCGCGAACTTGGCGAGATTGTGAAGCAGTTTAAGGATTGGTTTAGGATTTGTGAGGTTAGGTAGTGCAGTGCGGTGTAAAGAGTAATAACTAACGGCAAGAGTAAAAACAAAATATAGAATGAAAAAATGTTCAATTGATTTTTGGTTTTGATTTTATTTTTTATTTTTCTTTTGCCCTTTGACCCTTGCCCTTTGCCCTTCATAATATATGGACGAAGACATCAAACAACTTTTACAAAAAAACCTGGAATACACCAAAGAAGTTCACGACATGGTGAAAAAATTACAACATCACGTTTTGATGCAGCAAATTTTTAGCGTGCTAAAAGTAATAATTATCGTGGTGCCGATCGTGTTGGCGTTGCTTTACGGCTGGCCGTATTTCAAGCAGGCGCTTGGTATTTACGATCAGGTCATCGGCAAAGTGGAGCTGATGGAAAAGGCCACCCAACCGGCCGGTTTGTTGAATATTTTTGAACAGTTGCCGCAAGAGTTTAAAAAATCCGGCAATATGAGCGATCAAGATATTAAAAATTTTTTGAAGTGACAACGCGGGCATTTTCGGCGCATGATTTATTTTTGGCTTGAGCCGAAATATCAATCGCCGGGAAGCCGCTTTTTTATAATCGGAAGATGGTGCGTGGTGTGTGGATGCCGGTTCGGAAAGTGGACGTTGGATGTTGGATAGTTTGTCCACTTTCCGTTCTCCACCAACCAAACCAGCATCCAGGTACCTTGCACCAACCTCCACTTAAATTTATGTCAAACGATTTATCCGTAAAAAATCATTTGTCCGTGGTGGTGATTGTCAGTTTGATCGTCGGCGCGTTTGCCGGCGCGTGCGGTTCGTTTTTCCTTCAACCAAGGCTGGCGCAAACCGAATGGGGGCGGCAGTTCCTCGGCAACGAAGTGGTTCAGCAAGCGACCGGCCAAACCAAGGTTTATGAAGTGACGGAAGACTCGGCGACGATTGACGTGGTGAAAAAGGTTTCTCCGTCTGTGGTTAGTATCGTGGTGACGAAGGAATTGGAAAATTTTTACAACATGACCGGTCCGAATATTTTTGATTTTTGGAATCAGGGCTTGCCCGCGCCGCAATCAAACGGTAAAAAGGAAAAGCAGGTGGTGGGCGGCGGTACCGGCTTTGTCATGGCGGCGGACGGGCTTATCTTGACGAACAAGCACGTGGTGGCGGACGAGCAGGCGGAGTATTCAGTCGTGTTTAACGATGGGAAAAAGTTTGAGGCCAAAGTGTTGGGTCGCGATATGGTAAGTGATATTGCCGTTTTGAAAATTGAAGCCAAAGATTTATCGGTGCTCGATGTTGGCGATTCGGACAAGATTCAAATCGGGCAAACCGTTATTGCCATTGGCAACGCACTTAGTGAGTATAGCAATTCGGTCACGCGCGGTGTGATTTCCGGCGTTAATCGCCGAGTGGAGGCAAGTAGCGGCGCCGGGCAGTCGGAAGTGATTGAAGAGGCGATTCAAACGGACGCGGCCATCAATCCGGGCAATTCCGGCGGACCGCTTTTGAATCTGGCCGGACAGGTTATTGGCATCAACACTGCGGTGAGCTGGCAAGGTCAGTCTCTCGGCTTTGCCATTCCGATCAATCAGGCGAAAAGCGTGATTGAAAGCGTGAAACAGTTCGGTGAAATCATCCGGCCGTGGCTCGGCGTGCGTTACGCCATTTTGAACAAAGAAATCGCGACAGCCAATAAATTAAAATATGAATATGGTGCCATGGTTTTGCGTGGCCAAACCGCGGATGAGCCGGCCGTGGTAAAGGACAGTCCGGCGGATAAGGCGGGGATTGTTGAGAACGATATTATTCTTGAAGTGAGCGGTCAGAAAATCACCGAAGATTCATCTTTGGCCGGTCTGATCGCGAAGTTTAAGCCGGGTGATGAGGTTAAGTTGAAAGTATTCAGTAAAGACGCGGAGAAGGAAATAAAAGTTAAGCTTGAGAAACGGAAGGAATAGTAATAACACGAATGACGCGAATAATCGCAAATGCGAATGACGCGAATGGACAACATTGTGATTTATTCGTGTCATTCGCGAGCCTTGCGATTATTCGTGTTAATTATGCATGAACTAGTCAAACGTATCATCGAACTCCGCGATCGCGTGGAACGGGCGTGGCGAATCATGCGCGCGGACGAAAAAAAAGCGAAAATCATCGAATTGCAACACGCCATGTCGCTGCCCGGTTTTTGGTCTGATCAAAACAAAGCAAAGGCGGTGGGGCAACTGGTTAGCGACCTTGAAAATGAAGTGGGCGCGTGGGAAAAGTTGCGCCGCGAGGTTTTGGACTTGCTGGAAATCGCCGAGTTGGATGAAAAAGACAAGGACGTCAGCTTGCGCGAGGAAACGGAAAAGCAATTGTCGGTTATGGAAAAAGCGTTTGAAAAGTTGGAGTTTACTTTGTTATTCAACGGAAAATATGACGCCGAGCCGGCTCTTGTCGCCATTCACGCGGGCGCGGGCGGCACGGACGCGCAGGATTGGGCGGAGATGTTGCTCCGAATGTATTTGCGCTTTTGCGAAAAGCAGGGATGGAAAACGCAGATTTTAAACTTGTCCGCCGGGGGCGAGGCTGGCGTGAAGAGCGTGGTGTTCGAAGCGCTTGGAAATAATTGTTACGGTTACTTAAAAGCCGAAGCCGGCGTGCATCGGCTGGTTCGTATCTCGCCGTTTGACGCGGAAAAAATGCGGCACACTTCGTTTGCGCTCGTTGAAGTGCTACCGCTCATGGCTGAGAGCGCGGCCATTACCATCAAGCCGGAAGAATTGCGCATTGACGTGTTTCGTTCCGGCGGCAAGGGCGGGCAAAGCGTGAATACGACGGATTCGGCCGTGCGCATCACGCATTTACCGACCAACATTGTCGTGGCGTGTCAAAATGAACGATCGCAAATGCAGAACAAGGAAAAGGCCATGCGCGTTTTGCAGGCGAAGTTGCAGCGTTATTACGAGGCGGAGCAGGAAGAAGAAAAACAGCGTTTGCGCGGCGAATTCACCGAGGCGGCGTGGGGCAATCAAGCGCGTTCGTACGTGATTCACCCGTACAAAATGGTCAAAGATCATCGCACCGGTTTTGAAACGACCAATCCGGAGGCGGTCTTGGACGGCGATTTGATTCAGTTTATCGAGGCGTATTTGAGGAAGGAGGCGGGGAAGTAGAGTAGCGCAAAGGGCAAAGGGAAAAGTGCAAAGTTGAAGGCACAAAACCTCATTAATTACTGCAGCCCTTTAGGGTGCGTCCTGGTTTACTGCGTGGCGGTATAATGAACCATCGACAATTTGTCGACGGTTGCGAGTTACGGAGTTTGGTAAAAATGGTGGGGCATTGAAATACCAAAAAAATAATTTATAAAAATATGGAAAACACAAAAATTGTTTTGTTTAAGGGAAAGAGGGTTCGGAAAGTCATTTACAATAATGAATGGTGGTTTTCGGTAGTTGATGTGATTGAGGTGCTGACTAACAGTGAGCGATCGAGTGTTTATTGGACAGCGATGAAGACGCGAGTGCAAAATGACGATGGATTTGAACTATCTACAATTTGTAGACAGTTGAAATTGTTAGCCGATGATGGAAAAATGCGCGAAACTGATTGTGCCAATGCCGAGGGGATTTTTCGTATTGTGCAGTCAATTCCTTCGCCGAAAGCCGAACCTTTCAAGCGCTGGTTGGCGCGGGTCGGATTCGAGCGTGTTCAAGAAATTGAAAATCCGGAGTTGGGTCAACGTCGGACGCGGATGTTATATAAATTGAAAGGTTACCCGGATAGTTGGATCGAACAGCGCATGCGCGGGATCGTGATTCGCGAGGAATTGACGGACGAATGGCAAAAGCGCGGGGCGCAAGAACAAAAAGATTACGAAATTTTAACCGCGGAAATATCCGAGGCCACCTTTGGACTTAAACCGGAAAAATACAAGAAGTTGAAAGGTTTAAAACGTGAAAATCTCCGCGACCACATGGATGATTTTGAGTTGATTTTTACCATGCTCGGCGAAAAGTCAACCTCGGAAATTCACAAGGTCGAATACTCGCGCGGTGTGCCGAAGTTGAAACAAGACGCCAGAGTCGGCGGCAAGATCGCCGGCGACGCGCGCCAAGCGCTTGAAAAGAAGTTGGGTCGGTCGGTGGTGAGCACGCGGAATTATTTAGAAAAGAAGCCTGGTAAAAAGTTATTGAAGTAAAATTATATGAAAAAGTTTGTAAAATCTTACGCCTTGGTTGGGCAAAAGGCGCTCCTCTTCAATAAGGCGGGCAAGGTTTTGTTATTACGCCGCTCGGCAAAAACGCCATCGCCCGGTCGATTGGATTTTGTTGGCGGCGGGCTGGATCGGGGAGAGGATCCGTTGGACGGAATCAAACGCGAAATTGAAGAGGA
>MFGM01000067.1 GCA_001778275.1 Candidatus Falkowbacteria bacterium RIFOXYC2_FULL_48_21
AGGTAAAATTATTTTAGATCAAATCAATTTTACCCCACTTTAGTGGGATACGCATCCACGCGTGATGGATAGCGAGGCGTGTTGGCGTCGGGTGTAGTAAATTCGATGCACGTGTGATTGCGATGTCCGCGGGAGCGTATCTGGCTAAAGCCAGGTAAAAATTCAATTACTTTTTCGTTATGCTCTCGATGTATCTCTCTTCTGTTTCCAAATCCAGATCAAGCGCAATCGTTTGCATAATTAAATTGTCGACATATTCCGCGCCGCGTTGTGTGACGAGCGTTTTATAACTCGAAAAAGGATATTCATATAATTCTTGTAAGTTCTTCACCAAGCCGTGTTTGTATGGATTGCCCAGAATGTAGCCAAGTATCCGGAAAGACGATTCTTTGGTGTCAGCTTTTTTCGTCCATTTATCCATCCAAATACCACCATGTTGTACGTCAAGCCTTTTGTTTAGCAGGTATGAGCTTCCGCCATTTATAATTTGTAAGAATTTTGGAATATCGCGCCAATGGTTACTTTGTATCAATAAATGGTAGTGATTGGACAAAATTGCGTAGCCATAGATTTTTGTTTGGAATTTGTTTTGCGCCTTGCCAATTTGTTCTTTTATGATTTGTTTTGCCCATGGTTCTTGAAAATAGTTGAATCCGGCAGCGGTTTTGCAGGTGATGAAATAGATATTGCCGGTGAAGTAAATGTAGCCCATAGGAAAAATTAGGATTTTACCCCACTTTCCTGTCCGCCGTAGCTTTTTGCGTAGGTGAAAGTGGGATACGCTTCCACGCGTGATGGATGGCGAGGCGTGTTGGCATCGCGCGTGGTAAATTCGACGCACGTGTTATTGCGATGCTCGTGGGATCGTATCTGGCTAAAGCCAGGTAAAATTATTTTAGATCAAATCAATTTTACCCCACTTTAGTGGGATACGCATCCACGTGTGCGGGATGGCTGGGCGTGTTGGCGTTGCGCTAGGCAAATTCGGCGCGTGTGTGCTCTGACAAAGTTCGTGGGATCGTATCTGGCTAAAGCCAGGTAAAATTATTTTAGTTTTGTCATCTTCTAAATGACACTTTTATTATAGCAAATCTCAAACAAATCGTCAATATGCGCATTATTTTGTATAAAAAAATATGACTATTTTCTTTAATTTTGCAATAAAAACTATTGACAAGTCATTTTTTATGTGATATGATGTCGAGTTCTAAGGTACTTTGACAATTAAACGGGGGAGAAAATGAAAAAGACATGGAAGGAACGGATGAAAGTTGCTGTCGATGATAAGCTGTGGCTGGCTGTGGAAGCTCTGATCACGGCCATTGGAGCAACTTGTTTGTTCTGTTTGTTTACCATCATATCTGTCTATTTTGTCCGGTTTGAGCTGTGGAGTGAACTGCTGCTTTTGTTTATTCTTCTCTACGCATTGTGCAACTGGGTGCTTTTCGTCCTTTACAAATACGGAGAGCCGTTTGAAAGGTCTAGCGTGATGTGGTGGTTGGTTCTTGGCTTGCAATTCTGCTCGCTGGCTAGCGCCTGTGCCATGGCGATAACGTTTATCAGTTTGAGCGGGCTTGACGTGATTGACGCGTGTTTGATGTTGCTGTCCGGAGTTTTGGTCGTGCTTGGGATTCGTTCAATTCGAAAATGGAACAACAAAAGAAAGGAGAAAGACCATGACTGACAAAATGACTTGCGTTAGTGGTTGTGGTAAGGAGCTGGTTGATGATCAATACATTCCGATTGCCGGATATGGAAACATCTGCGGTGACTGCGCGTTCCAACTGGCGCTGATGCTGATTGACGCGTTGCGGCGGCTGTTCAACAAGGATGTCGCGGTGGTGGAGTTTACCATCGCGCCCTGTGTTACCGGCGGAGTTCAGCGGGTGCTTCGCTTGTTTGACGGAGGGAGAGTGGCGCGGGAAGTGACGATTCCGTGGAATAGAGACAGCGCGTGGGAATATGCAGATGCTCTCGCCAAAATCATTGTTGGATTGCAGGCGTTGCTTCAGCCGCAGACACTGAAGGATGTGGAAGCGGCAATCGCCAAGTGTGCGGCTGAGAAACAGGAGCTTGAAAAACAGAGAGACGTGTTGTATCTGAAATACAAACACGAAAAAGCATAAAGGAGGCTCTCATGACTGAATTTCTCGCAACTCTTTGTTACTTGGCCGGTCTCGCGGTGGTGGTGCTGGCGAGTCGGTGCTATTCGCCGTTGAAGCGGAAGGCGAACGAAAAAACGGAGGGCACGTGGTCAAGGTTGGGGCTGGAAATACTGACGGTGCTCGTGGTGTTGATCGTAGTCGGCGGTTTGATTGGTCTTGGTGTCTATGCCGTGGACGCGATCAGGGCGGGTGTGTGGTCGCCGTTGATTTTGGCGGTGGCGACATTCTTTGGTTGGAGCATTTGGGATGCGGTGTTTCACAAGGGTTGGTTTGCGCAATTCACTGAAAGGGGGAAATGAAATGAGAAGATTTTTGCTTGTTCTTTGTTTGTGTTGTTTTTCGTCCACGGCTCTCGCCCAGACTGTCGCCTTTTTCCAAGTGGAAACTGCGACGCCGAATGTTCACGACAAGATGAACATCAACGCAGGCGCGACAACGAAGTTGAATGATGAATTCAGCTTGCGGTTTTTCACGCTTGCGAACAGCGGCTGGGCGCAAGCGTACGTGGGGCCGGTTTATCAACCGGTAGATTGGTTGAAGCTCGGAGTCGGTGCGGGCGGTCGGCAAACGAAGGAAGAAATTGATTTGCAAACCGGCTATCTGCTCTGGCTTGGGTATCGGCGATTCAGCTTCAACGGCGCGGTGGAGGTGGGGCGGCTGGCTTTTACCGGTGACAAAACGCAGGTCTGGTACGACCTGACCGCGCGCGTAAACGTTTTGCCGTGGCTGACGCTCGGTGTGAAAGATCGTCGGCCGGCCGGAATCGGACCACTGATTGAGTTCAATGTCTGGAAGGTGACGGTTTGGTCGGCGTGGACGCCGGTTGATTCGGAAAAAGCGGAGGTTGAGTGGGCGAGGTTTTTAGTGGGGGCGAAGGTCGTTCTTTGAAAGGAGGTTGACTAAAAACAAGGCGGACGCATAAGTGCGTCCGCTTTTCAATTGTGTTTTTCATGATTACACCAAGCGCTTTCGTAGGAAGTATTTTTCTCCTAACGCAACGATTTCTTCAGTCCTTACCAGATACTCTTTTGCTTCCGTGCCTGTGATTACTGTTCCGCCACCGTATAAGTCCCAATTCCGTTTTTGCCGCATTTTGTCCATGATTGTTTGAATGTCGTTGTCGCCAAGACATTCGGCCAGCTTTTTGATCAATTCAAGATGGTGTCCTTGCCTTGCTTTGACGCGCAGTCCGTTTTCCGCGCACACGGCCATTCCCAGCTTGATAAGACAGTTGTAGCAAAAATGGAAAATCACTTCCGGCGCGGCGGAATCCACGGCGATTTTTTTGTCACGAAGCGCAGCGGCTAAATACTGATCGATTTGTTTTTGCGTAAAATGAAATTTTTCAAACATATCAGATAAGTTTTATATTTTTTTTAGAGAGAACGTTTAGAATGAAGGCGTCATTCTGCCGTTGGCGTTGTTTGAACTCGTCAGGGGACATGTCAATGACGTTAATTTCTCTGCCGATTTGATTTTGAATGGGGGAAATGCGTTTTTGTGCCTGCATGATGGAATGAGTTCCGATGATCAGCAGGTCGATGTCGCTATCTTTATCCATTTTGTTTTGTGCGAATGAACCAAAAATGTAGGTCTGTTCAATCCCGGGTACTTGGAGCAATTCTTTTTTCAGTTGTTCCGCCAGCCCGTAGCGGCTATTGAACATTTTTTTTAGCTCCGGCAAAAACCGGTATTGTTTATTCAGATGGAAGAATTTCACCTTGCCTTGCGTTTTCGAATCCAAGAAGCCTTGTGCTTCCAGCGCCAGCAATTTTTTGTGCGTATTGCTCGGATCCAAACTCAAGAGAGCGGCCAATTCGTTGATATAGCGTTCTTGTTCTGGGTTGAGAAGAAAGTAGTTGATAATTGCCTGCTCGATTTTTGAGCGTAGTTCGAACATAGTGATTTATTATGGTAATATTTTACCATAGTCATGGTAGCATTTTACCATAATGGCGTCAAGTCGGTTGTCCGTGGGCTCGCTCGTTGAGTTCAGTTTTTGGAAGATGGCGATCTACGGAATCGAGTTTTTTTGTTTAGCATGAGTTGTCGAGATGGATAGATTTGATTGGCTAAAATTGAATGAAATCCGAAAAAACAAAGAATTGTTGATTAAAATGAGTAGATTTGCTATATTGTGACTGAAGCTAAAATATATGAAAGATGATTTGCTGACAATCAGCCAAGCGGCCGAGTATTTGGGAGTTTCGATCAACACCCTGCGGCGCTGGGATGAGTCAGAAAAACTAAAATCAATTCGTAAACAAGTTGGCGGCAATCGTTATTACCATAGATTTGATTTGGATATTTCGCAAAGCGTTCTTTTTTTACAGGCGCTGGAATGGGCAAAGGCGGAAAAAGCGACCGAGCCGGTTGACGAGTTTTATTGTCCGAACAGCGCGGTTTTTCAAGCTCGCCTGAATGTTTTGGAAAAATTGTTGGGACAAATGAAAGATTTGGCGGAAGTGTATCCTTTAATTACATCAATGGCCGGCGAGATCGGCAGTAATTCCTTTGATCATAATTTGGGAAATTGGCCAGATATTTCCGGAATATTTTTTGGATATGATTTGAATAATAGGCAAGTGGTTTTGGCTGACCGCGGGCATGGAATTTTGAAAACATTAGGAAGAGTGGTGCCGGGATTGGCGGGTGATGCACAGGCGCTGGAAGTCGCTTTTACCAAAACTATATCCGGTCGGGCGCCGGAATCACGCGGTAATGGATTGAAGCTCGTGCGCGGTGTAATCGGGACGAATAACTTTGATCTTTGTTTTCAATCAGGTAATGCGCAAGTGAATTTGTTAAGAAATTCTAAGGAGCTAAACATTAAAAACGCAACAGCCGGTATTCGTGGTTGTATAGCGATAATAAAATTTTAGTATGAACATTTATCTCAAAAAATTCGGCACCACTTTGGTTTCTCGGCAATCCGGCAAAGAGGCGCTGGCCGCTTTTCGTCCGCAGTTAACCACTGTTAAGAAAGATGAAAAGTTGCTTATTGATTTTGACGGGGTAATTACCTTTACCCCCTCTTGGGCCGATGAGTTCCTTACGCCGCTATTCGCTGAATATGGCGATCGGGTCGTGTTGCAAAATACGAACAATCCGTCTGTGCGAGCGACGTTGGAGTTACTCGAAAAAATAAAGAACAAAGAGGATTTATTTTGATCGTAAAAGGCAACAAATACAAAAACCGCCCTATCGTTTCGACGAAGGGCGGTTTTGGTTTTGTTAGCGGAGCGCTTCGCCGAGTTCTTTGTCGGAAAGTAACTCCGTCATGTCTGGATGATTGTATTCTCCTTGATCGAACGATTTGATGAGGTCATTCAGTCGCTGTAGTTCCTTTGTGGGCGATTGATCGGGGTCTCGTTCGTATTGTTCTCGACAGACGATGTACTCCTTGTGTTGTTTCGCGCTGATAATCGCTCGAATTCGTAGCAGTTGCGCCGGCGTGGCTTGTTCCAGTGCTTGGCGGAGCAATTCTTTTCTTTGCATTTTACCTCCTCCGACTTGAATTGTGTGTTTTCTGTTTTTCCATCCCTTCATTGCCATGATTTCTTCATGCAATTCCGGGGCGGTTTTTTGAAACAATTCTTGCAGGTAAGGGCTTTCACTATAGATGTCATACAAATCATCATGTTCGTCCATTTGTTCCTCCTCAATCAATCCATCTGCACAGCGGCACGCACAGACCGTTGCCGAATTCCACGACCAACAGCGGATCCGGAGCTGGGCCGGGGTTAACTCGCGTCAGTCGGTCCGGCGTCCAAACCATGACCGACGCGCCGATGGGCAGGCGAATCGCGTTTAACTTTTCCAACACTTTAACCGCCTTACGCGGGAAACCGTTTCCTTCGGCCACATAGCGAGCAATGGTGTGTCGTGCCCAGACATCACTTGTGTCCCCGTCGGTAATAGTAATCCCCGGTTGGGTGTATTCACTTTTGTTCAATGTAGTATAACTACGAGGGGTACCGTCATCTTTCATCTTGTCAAAGCGCGCAACGTAGTACGTCCTTTTAGAATAATAATCATCGACTTTGATATACCAACCAACGCCAACCTGCTTGAAATGTACCGGCTCCAAGCCATGTTCAGTGAAGCGCGCCACGATCGTGCGATTGATCATGCGTAGTGTTTTCTCCGGCAGATCGGCCGGAACCACGCCGAGACTGATCATCCGCTTTGCCAAATTCGTGGTTGGACAAATGTCCGTTTCGCCCGCTTGCTCGTCGCCGACCGAAAAAAAATCGTTTTGTGCCACTACTGAAAGTCCGGTTTCGTTCATGATTGCCTCCTTGTTGTTAATTGCTAGGCAAAGCCAACTCGAGAGACCGAGAAGCATCAGCGCGGGTAGCCATGTTGCCAGAATGGCGTGAGGTTTAGGATTTGATTTTGCGTTCATCGTCAGCAGTCCCCGTTTTGTTAGTTTTTGTCCAAGTTCCTCCGGCGAAATTCTTGTGCAATCGCAATGCTGGTCTTAATATCCGTCGCCCCATCGCGCATCAGAAGTGCCAAAAAGATGAGTATGCCGAGAGAATAGTCAAAGTCGCTGGGAACCGCCTTGCCGATAATGATGACAATCACTGCGGCAAGTGCGATGTCGGAGATGATGGTCAAGAAACAAGGCCAAAAAAGTCCAATGGGTTTTTGCGATTCAGGCATTTTGTTCTCCTTTGTTGGTTGTTAGCGCGTTAGATCGTAAATCGATTTTTCAAATCTTAATAGTCGTCCTTGTCAAGACCTCTCACGCGAAACGCTCTTCCGATTTCCGCGTCGACGCGGATGTCAGTTGCTTGCCCTGAGATTATTTTTCCCAAGACAATCCAGACAGCGGCGCCGAACCAGTCCCACGCTTCGTGGTTGCTGGTCAGAAATGAGTTGATTGCAAGAATGGTCAGGGTGGCGAATATGATGTCGCCGACAAGCGTTACGAAGAAGATGTTCCAGTAGGAATAGCCCTTTTTGCGTTTTGACATTGATGAACCTCCGATTTTAGCTAGTTAAACTGTTTCGGCCAGCCCGGACTTTTTGCCCGCGCCGCCGCGTCGATGATCGCTTTGTTGAGCGCTTGGAGGTGCTTTTTTTCGAAATCTTTGTCAAACACGCGAATTACGCAGTCGTCGCTAAACTCCACGCCATTACTTTCCGCTTGAGTTACTTCGTTGCCGTGAACAAAGAGCAACACTTGTCGCCGGCGATTCCAAACGCTTTTGATAACCCCTTCATTCTTTTTCGAGAGGTAGTCAATTCCCGCTTTCTCGTGCAGGAATGTTCGAAGCGTTTCAAAGGCGATGTCTGCCGCGCAAGTTGAGTTGTACCGGATCAAGGCGATGATTCCGAGGGGGAGAAAGGTAATCGCGCCGATCAAATAGACAAATGCTCCGTACAAGGACTGGTGAAAGAGAGTGCGGTCGCGGTATGACATGTTGTGACACAGGAAAGAGGCCAGGAGCATTATCCCAAAGATCGTCAGTATCCATACGAGGTTCCATCTTGTTCGACCTTCGAAGAGCATGCCGGTTTTGCAAAGATGACAGATTTTTTGTTTCCAGTTCATAATGATTGGCCTCCGTGAATTGTTAACGAGCCTGAAACCAACTTGATTTCAACCAGCCATTATAGCAAACAAGCAACATTTTGTCAATGGTGGTTTTAGTCGATTTTTGTTTAAAATAGAAATGAAATAGTTTAGCGCAAATAGACGATTGTCAATCATGTATTGACAATAATTTAAAAAGCGGGTATAATGCGATTGTGGCCACATTTGTTCGCCCACGGTTGAAACACGTGGGCTCAAGGGCGAATTACAAAAACCCGTTGAAGCGGGTTCCCCATTCATGGGGTTTTCGTAAATTGTCCCGTAGCCCACGCGATTCATCCGTGGGCGGTCTGTGGTGGCGGTCGCGTATTATTTTAAACCATGATTTCTATGGACCTCCCCAAATTTCTCACCTCCTTTGGCCTGACCGAAAGCGAAGGCAAAGCATACCTCGCGGCGTTGAAACAAACGCGAATCAGCGCCAGTGAACTGTCGAAGATGACGGAAATAAAACGGCCGGCGCTTTATCACGCTCTTGAAACGCTGGAAAAGAAGGGTTTGGTTTCGATTTCGAAGACCGGTCGCGTTTTGCAGTTTCGCGCCGAGCCGCCGGAGCGGTTAAAATCGTTACTGCATCGAAAAGCGATGGAGGTGGAGTCGCTAAAGAAAAAGTTGGATAAAAATTTACCGTTTTTTCCGACCGTTGAAGAAATGCCGGCTGGCGAAGCGCGCGTCGAATTCTTCCGCGGCACAAGTGGAATCAAGAATCTGGCGGAAAAGTCTTTTGAAAATAAAGAAAAGAAACTTTTTGCCATTGTGCCGTCGTTCGAGGTGTTTCTTGAGGCGTTTACGAAGGAATACGCCGCTTATTATGTGGAAGAAAAGTTGAGGCGCGGTATTGTAACGAAAAGTATTTGGGCGGAACCGTTAAAAAATGAGAGCGAGTTTAAAAAACAAGTGACTGATCACGCCGCCTTCTTGCGTGAAGTGCGTTATGCTCCGAAAGAGATGGCGGAAAAAGCCAAATCGATTATTTTGATTTGGGATGATAGCGTGGCGATTATCAATTCCACCAAGGAACCGTTCGGGGTGCTGATTGTGAGCGCCGATTACAGTGAGACGATGCGGGCGATGTGGGCGGTGGCGTGGAAGGCGGGGAAGAAGGCGAAGTAAAATTGTTATTATTGGGAAATAAAAAGTCGTCGGCGGAATTAGCCGGCGGCTTTTAGAATTGTTAATGAAACCGGAGAGGTGTCGCGCTTATTTTGATTGCTCCCAAAGGGTGTAAAAAACGCTTTTCAGGATTTTTACGATGTATTCATCTTCGATTAATAATGCCAATGGCGCCTTTGGTTGCCAGAATATCGCTTTGTTTCCGAAAAGCTGAAACGAGGCTTCGAATGGCCTTTGCATATTGAGAATCCTGGTTTCTCGCATTTGCTCCGAGTCGGTTTTTTGGAGCTGATCAGCGGTTTCGCTCGGCAAAGTTAAAATTTTTATGGGTCTTCTCCCAAACGTGTGGGTAAATTAGTTATTTAAAGATGGCAAATACTGCTCAATTAAGTGAATAAACCGTAGTTTCGGGATGACAAAAAGTCTGGTATAATTAAATCATGAAAAAAATCAAACGACTGCTGGATGAATATCGCTTCCCCGGATTTCGTCCGCTGGCAGTCATTAAGGGGAAATTCGGTGATAACAAAGCCAGAATTGTTAAACAAGTGCGGCTCCAAAAAAAACGATTTGCGGCGTATGCGGTACGGCTCACAGGAGTTTCTATGACCGAAAAACCAGATTGGTCAGGGATTTGTCCTGCGGCGATGCTCGAATCTATCTTGAAGTCGAAATGCGACGAGTCAATTGTATGAAATGTGGCCATGTCAAAAGTGAAAAATTGGACTGGTTGGCCGATAATCCGTTCTACACCAAACGGATTGCTTTCCATGTTGGTCGGCGATGCCGGTCGTCAGCCATTTCTGACGTAGCCAAGGAATTGCATCTGGACTGGAAAACAGTCAAGGCTTTGGAGATGCAATATATGAGAGAACAACTCCGGCGTTCCGGAAAGCCGCACCCGCGGGTAATCGGAATCGACGAGATTGCGGTCAGAAAAGGGCATAACTACCGAATCGTCGTAAGCGATCTGGAAAAGCATCGCCCTATCTGGTTCGGGGGACAAGACAGATCAGAAGAAAGCATGGACGAATTCTATCAATGCCTAGGAGAAAAGGCCGGTAAAAATATCAAACTGGCCGTCATGGACATGTGGAAAGCCTTTGAGAAAGCTACGAGAAAGAATGTCCCTCAGGCAGCCATCCTTTATGACAAATTTCATGTCATGAAACATCTGGGCGAAGCACTGGATCAAGTCCGAAAACAGGAATACGCCAGACTATCAGGACGGAATAGAAAATATATTAAAGGACAAAAATACATTTTACTGTCAAATCGAGAAAATCTCACATCGGACGGCCGGGCATCGCTGAAAACATTGTTAGCCGTCAACAAAAGATTGAATACCGCGTACCTGTTAAAAGAGTCATTCGGACAGTTATGGAGTTATCAAACAGTTGGCTGGGCCAGAAGATTTTTCGATAACTGGAAGCGCTCACTGAAATGGCAAAGACTTGAACCATACGAGAAGTTCACGGAACTCATCGAGCGACACTGGGATGGCATTGCCGCTTACAGCCGGACGGAAAACAAAGTCTCGCTGGGATTTGTGGAAGGGTTGAATAACAAAATCAGAGTTTTTCAGCGACGCGCCTACGGTCTTAAAGACACTGAATACTTGCGATTGAAAGTCCTTACTTGCATGCTAAAAGAAATTTAACCCGAAATTATTCAAATATTTACCCACTCACTTGGGAGAAGACCCATTTTTATATAAAAGCCTTTTTCCATCCTCTTTTTTATCCAGCGAGTTTCTTTTTCCCATGTAATGAAGCCTATAAAGTCTTTTGTTGATCCGAAAAATTCTCCGCCATCCGTTGCTTCCTCCAGAATTTGATCAAAAATTTTTAAATACTGCTCTTCGCCGTGCAGTACCTTTATTTTAGTCGGCGTTTCACCTTGATGAAAATGCGCCATTAAGTCTGGCATGGCAGCAACCATGTTTTTGTCAGCATCCTCGAATTGTTTTTCTTTCTCGCGCAACAATTCCAGCGCTTTGGTCGGTGGCGCGACAACAAAGGTACGCGCGTATTTTTTGCGCGTGGAAAATTCAGCCAGCCCGTTTCTTTCCAGTTTGGCGATTACCTTATAAACGTTCGGACGAGAGACGTTTATTTTTTTAGCCAAGGACTCGATTGTCGTCGGGCCAATCGTTAGGGATGCGATGTAAAGATCGATTTCTTGTATGGACAAGTTCAATCGCTTGAGCGAAGTGTAAAGTTTTTTGGTCACTTCCAAGTTTTGTGGCATATGTAAATTTACTTGATGATTTATCCTTTTGTATAAATATAATATACATTGACTAATAAATTGCGTCAAATTACTGGATATGTGTTGACAGGATTGTTTAAATACGTAATAATGTAATGTTGGGTCCGTTGATAATTCAGAAGGAGGGAGTATGAATGCGTGGCTATCATTGATTTTTATTTTACTCGGAACAGCAGTTTGCGTGGGGTCCAAGACGTGGTTAGTGTCTAATTTGAAAACTGCTTTTGGTGGTGCGGCATGGAGTTGTGGGCGGGCACTAAAATTGGCTAATATGTTTTTTTTGTTTGCGTCCGAATTGGCTTACGTGGCGGGTATAATCCTTATTTGTATTGGTGTTTCGCTTGATCTGATTCGTTAGCGGAGGAAAGAAATGAAAAGAAGTGAATCAAGACAAATTGAATTCATTGCGCTGCTGATTGTGTACTTTGTTTTCTGTGCGATTTTTTGGATCGGATTTGGTATTTCTGATTCTGGCCTTGAAGAGTTCGCCAGGCAGCGCGTATGTGCGTATGCGGCTTTCGTGGTTGGTTGGTTTATAATCGGAGGAGTTTCCTCGGAGGGGTCATGTGAAAAATTCATGAAGCGGGAAGTGAAAAAAGAGTTGAATGAATATGGTCGAGTTCTGTCCTCTGGCACGCATGCGTTGATTGTTTTCAGAATTGTCATGGTGGTTTTCTGGCCGATTGTGGAATTAACGGGGTTTTGTCGGGATTGGTGGTTGACTACAAAGAAGAGATCCATTGATTAGTGCCGTGGCGAATTGTGATCTAAATCTTGTCGAGCATGCTCGACAAGATTTTTTTGTTTTTGCGAGGGAGAAACGGCGCTGGCGCCGATCTTGACGAGTGAGGATAACATTTTTCTGGTTTTGTAGCGACTGATTTCTTACAATGAGGACATAAATAGCAGGGTGGATGGTGGTGCGGGGTGCATGTCCGCCGAAGGACGGACTCGTCCTCCGGCGAGGAAGCTGGAAGGGTATATATAGATGGAATTCAAATTATCCATTCTTCATCACCCGTATTCATCGCCAGCTTCCGCGTACCCCGCGCCGCTTGCCAGCTCAATAATCGAAACTTGTTAAAACAATAGAACGAGTTTCAAAAAATGTATGGGGAAAAAGAAGAAAATCGTTGAGCCGTCGAAGGCGTTCAGGGACAAGCTGGGCAATCTGGAACACGCCGGCACAAAAGAGGCGGTGGAAAAGTTGCGAAAGTTGCTTCAAGAGGCAAAAACCGCGGAAGAACGCGACTACGCGCGCATGGCGCTCGATGAGTGTGAGTATTTTTACTATTCGCCCGATAATCCGCAGGAAGAATCAGATTTTCGTTTGGCGAGATTGCTAAGAGAACACGATGAAAAGTTTTTTGATTGGGACGATAAGGCTGAAGCGGCGCGAGAAGAGTTGGAGCGTTTGGCGCTGGAGAAAAAGGTGCACGACAAGGTAATGGCAAGCAAAGACGGTAAAAAGAATAAGGGGTGGCAGGAAAATGACGAAGATTGTGTTGCCGAGGCGGTCAGGGTTCGCTTGGCGGAGCTGGAAGCTAAATCGGCCTATGAAGCGGCATGGATTACCGAGGCGCGCGGAATGATCAAAACGGAAAAATTTAAGTTTACGCCGTTTAATTTGTTTCAGCACGTGCACCTTGATTGTGACGGAGTTGATTTTTGGCGCGATTATGACGAGGGTTTTGAGCGTGAAGACGATGATGAAAAACTAATCAACGAGTATGAATCTTGACTCTGTATTACAACTGTATTACAATGGGCATATAATAAATAATGTTTGTTGTATGCGTGAAATTCTCACCATTTCTTTGCCGCGCGGGTTAAAAGAGACGTCGGCGCAAAAGGCGAAGCGTGAGGGCTTTAAGTCGCTTAGCGGTTATGTTAAACATCTACTGGCAGAAGACAGTGATCTTTTGCCCGAAAAAGAATTATTGGCGGATGTCAGGGCTGCACGCAGAGAATATCGCACCGGAAAGTGCGTGGACGCTAA
This sequence comes from Candidatus Falkowbacteria bacterium RIFOXYC2_FULL_48_21, assembly GCA_001778275.1. Lineage (GTDB taxonomy): Bacteria > Patescibacteriota > Patescibacteriia > UBA11705 > JABHMO01 > MFGM01. The sequence goes on from MFGM01000067.1 coordinate 13,154, forward strand.
TTCAGTGTCGCTAATGGATATTTATTATGGAAAGAAAAATTGAATATTCACAGCGGTTTCTGCGCCGGTTGCGAAAATTACCACCAGAAATCGCTAAGATGGTGGCGGTTAAAATTGCGTTGTTCAAGCAGGATCAGTTTTACCCGTCGCTTCGGTTACATCGCCTGCGTGGCGCACTGTCGGGACTGTGGTCGATTTCGATTTCTGGTAAGTATCGAGCGATTTTTGAAAGACAAGAAGACGGCTGTATAACATTTGTAACCGTTGGCCAGCATGACATCTATAAATATTTATGATCAAACAACAATTACAACAGTACTTCAATTTCTCCGAATTCCGCGCCGGCCAGGAGGAGGTGGTGGAAAGCATTTTGGCGGGAAACGACGCGGTCGTGCTCATGCCGACCGGTGGTGGCAAGTCGCTCTGTTTTCAGTTGCCCGCAGTGATAAACACCAGTATCACTATTGTAATTTCACCGTTGATCGCGCTTATGAAAGATCAAGTTGATAGTTTAAAGTTGCGCGGTATCGGTGCGGCCTATATCAATAGTTCGCAAACAATGAACGAAATAAATGACACCCTCGATGCTATTCGCGGCGGTGCCGTTAAAATACTGTACATCGCGCCGGAGCGGTTAAAAAGTTATAACTTCTTGCAAATGTTTGCCGAGCTTGCTGTCGGTTTCGTCGCGGTGGACGAAGCGCATTGCGTGTCGAGTTGGGGGCATGATTTCCGGCCGGATTATATGTTGATTAAAGATTTCATCATGCAGTTTAAGCAGCGTCCCGTCGTTGCCGCTTTCACCGCCACGGCCACGCCGGAAGTGCGCGATGATATTGTTAACCACTTGAATTTAAAAAATCCCAAAGTGTTTGTGCGCGGGTTTGATCGGCCGAACTTACGGTTTATTGTCCAAGACAATTTGCCGGACAAAGAACGCAACGCCGCGGCGCTTGCGGTGGTGCAAAGCAGCCCCGGTTGTGGAATAGTTTACGCGCTGACAAGAAAAAGGACAGAAGAGATTGCCGCTTTTTTCAGCAGTCGCGGCGTGAAGGCCGCGGCGTACCATGCCGGGATGAATACTGAAGTGCGCACGCGCGTTCAAGAGGATTTTATGGAGAATCGAGTTAAGGTAATTGTCGCGACCATCGCCTTCGGTATGGGCGTGAACAAGGCGGATGTGCGTTTTGTCGTGCACGTCGGCATGCCGGCCAGTCTGGAAAATTATTATCAAGAAGCCGGTCGCGCCGGCCGCGATGGCGAACCGGCTGACTGCGTTTTACTCGCCTCGCGCAAGGATATTGGCACGCAGTCATATTTTATCGAGAGAAGTCGTGAAGAAATGCAAGAGCAAAAAAAAGATCCGGTTGAAATCAATCGGATTGTGAATATCAAGTTTCGCAAACTGGACAAAATGCGCGAGTATGTGGACGCGCGCGTTTGTCGGCGGAAAATAATTTTGCAATATTTCGCGGATGCGGATGTGAAAAAGTATAATGGAAATTGCCAGGGCTGTGATGTTTGTCTTGGTCTGACGCCGAAGGCGGCGGTCACGCTGTCGGAAAAAAATCTTGGACTGTCGCGCCGTCGGCGCAATCGGTTTGAATTTGTGAAGCGGGACGGTGGTCGACCCGGCTGGCATCGGCGGGAGATGTCGGCGGAAGGTTTTGTCAATCCGGAAATTGATCCGGCCGGCCGACAGATTGAGGCGAGTGATCGGTTTGATGACCGTTTTAGCGATGATGAGTTGGCGATGGATTTTGACGATATGCCTCATTCACCGCTCGAAGACAAAGATAAGGTTTTATCCGAAACAATATTGCGAACTGTTGAACTTTATCAGCAGGGGCACAAGGCAACGGCGATTGCCAAACTGCGCGAACTTGGCGTCAGCACGATTGTTAGTCACTTAATAAAGTGGTACGCCGCAGGCGGTGAGTTGAAAATCAGTGATTTTGTTACGCCGGACGAAGAAAAGTTGATTTTAGCCGCCTCGGTCGGCGCTCCGGAGGTCGGTTATTTGAGTTCGATCAAGGCGAAGTTGCCGGCCACGATCAGTTATGAGCAGATCAAGTTGGCGTTGGCAAAGGTAAAGCGGGTGAAAATATAGCGATTTTTTAGCGATTGTGGATAATTGACAAGATTTTTCTCTCGTGCTAATATAACATATATGTTATAATTAAAACACAAATAAAATATGGAGTTTAGGTTTTGGCGTAGAGCGCGTGGCGATAGTCCTCCGAGGGATGTGTTTGACGCTTTATCTGAGGAGCTTCAATTTCGAATAATTCGAATGTTGAAATTAATAGAGAATAATGGCTTCGCGAAAAGTATAAATGAATATTTCAAGCAAATTCGCTATCAGCGCGAGAAAGTTTATCAAATCACAGAGGGTCGATGGAGAATCGTGTTTATAATGGTAGCCGGTGATGGAGTGATTTATGACATTTTTATGAAAAAGTCGCCTAGTGACGAACAAGCACACTATCGATGGGTAGCTCAAAGAATAAACAAATTGTAAATATGTCATCAGAAATTGAAAAAATTGAACAAAATTTACTTACTCGGAAGAAATATCGAGATGTTTATAACAGAATGATGACCGATGTTTTTTATCGGGCAGGAAGGATGGTGAAAGAAGCGCGGGTCTCAAAAGGTTTATCGCAAGCAGAGCTGGCAAAAAAACTCAAAACACATCAATCGGTGATTGCGAGATTGGAGAATAGCAGTGCTAATATTAGCCTTGGTTTTTTGGATAAGGTCGCTAAGGCATTAAATACGAGATTGCTGTCGCCACGATTCGAGTCGTTGAAAGAGGTTGAAGACGAATATGATAAACGTGTTTATCAAAATTTAAGACCTGTTTCCAAGATAACGATGAGATTGGAAGAGTCGAAGCGCAGGATTAGTAACGCAAGATATGTGATACCGAGATTGTTCCCAATAACAATAGGTTCAAAAAGTAATAAATAATTTCAGCCATTATGAATCATTTTACGCACCGATTTTCGCTTATATGTGAAAAGGGAATAATCGACAGTGGAACAAACAACATCAGTTTGATTAATATAATGGAAGAATTAAGTGTGGCGGTCAAAAAGAGTGATTATCAGCAATTAAATAGCAAAGACGTTGACAAGGAGGAGTTTGTTGATATTCCGTTCTTTTTTGAAATTGTAAGTTTTTGGGAGAATAATGGTCATAAAGAGAAACTTGATGTGCGGATAGATCTTTTGGCGCCAAGCGGGAAGGTGCTCAACCAGTTTTATCCAAAGTTTAAATTTGACAGCCAAAATGATAAGTTGCGGACAACGATTAAGGTTAATGGGGTGAAAATAAATAAAGAATCCGGCGTTTATAATTATATTATTCTCTATCGTAATAAAGAAAGCGAAAAATATAAGATAGTTGCGACCATCCCCCTCGTGATTAATTTCAAGGTGGAGTAAGAATCGGAAAATAAAATGTAGAGGCACAATCCTTTGGTTCCGCTTGAGCGGCGCATGGGGTGATAATCGGCCTCTATATTTTTGTTGTGATTGTTTGCTCGAAAAAATTTTGTTGAAGTAGTTTATCGCACGCGCCGATCGCTTCCGCCAAGCGTTTTTCATGACAGCCGGTCAGAGTAATGAACGGCTTGCCGTGTTTTTGCAATTTTTCAATAAATTTTTTGTGCATCCAGTGGCGAATATGCTCGCCGTCACGGGTGCCGTCTTGCACAAACGGAATATCATCGGCCGTTAATAAATATAAATCATAATGTCGATCTTGGTGCAGTTTTTCCACTTCCAGTGCGACGTGGTTCATGTACCGTTCATGCCAAAGACCGGTGGCAAAGGCGTCGGTGTCGCAGATCAAAATTTTGTTGGCCTGTTTGGCCAGCGCGTCTTCCATGCGATTTTGCGTTTCTGCGATATGGACGAATTCGGCTGTGCGCCATTCGTTACCTTCCGCCGCGCGTAACTTTGCTTCGGAATAGACGCGGCCGTACTCCGGCACCCAGGCTGTTTGATAATGCTCGGCCAGCGCTCGCGCCATGGTGGTGGTGCCGGTGGATTCCGCGCCGACTACACAGATACGCTTT
>MFGM01000068.1:0-6253 GCA_001778275.1 Candidatus Falkowbacteria bacterium RIFOXYC2_FULL_48_21
AATTATATCGCCGTGATTCGATTTTGCCGCAGTATGCATACGCTCATGGCCGGCGGAGTGGACATTGTCGGCGGGCTTGGCATCGTCGCGGACATGATGGGCAACGAGGTTTATCGCGATTTAGTGGTTCGGACGAAAGAAACGGTGGCGAGCGGTGGAGCTTTGGCCGAGGTTTTGGATGAAAGTAAATTGGTACCAAAGATGTTGCCGCAAATGTTGAAGACGGGCGAGGCGACCGGTCGGGTGGATGAGGTACTTGAAAAAATCAGCGAGTTTTATCGGCGCGAGGTGGATAATATTATTGCTAACCTCATGTCATTGCTTGAACCGGTCATCATGGTTATTCTTGGCGTGGCGGTGGCGGTGATGATTATGGCGATCATTTTACCCATGTATGCGATTTCGTCGAACATGTGATATAATAAAACGTAAGGGCAAGGGTCCCGCTTCGACTCGATTGATATGGGGTGTTTTATGAAAATCGGTGTCGAATCGAGGCGAGCAAAGAGCCCGTTTCCCGTCTCGCCTTCGGCTATCCGAGGCGGACGACTCCGAAGCGAGGCGAGCAAAGGGCAAAAAAAAGATTAAAAGTAAAAACAAAAAATAAAAATTTTTAGACCCAGAGATTTATATTATTCACAATTAGCGTAGTTTTGCGATTTAATGAATTAACATATTTCTATGAAAAAAGGTTTTACACTAATTGAGCTTCTCGTGGTGATTGCCATTATCGGCATTCTATCCTCGCTCGCGGTGGTGTCGCTTGGAAACATTAGAGAAAAAGCGCGCGATACCAAGCGCATCAGCGACATGGCGGCCGTTCAGTCGGCCATTGAATTGGCAAACGATGCCTATGGCAGTTATTCCAAGGACTTGGGTTGCGCTACCGGTATTCTTAGCACGTGCAAAGGCGGTCACCTGGAGGAATTTTTGCCAACGCTTTCCAACTTGAACGATCCGACCGGCACAGTGGTTTGCACGGCGACGTGCAAAGCGGCCTGCAATTACGGCTTGATTTCCGTTTCCGATACTGATTATGAATTCGCTTTCTTTGTGGAAAAGGGCGCCGGCGATTTGAAAACAACCGGATGCTATAAATTGACGCGCAAGGGGTTCGCGAAGTATTAATGAGTTGGAGCACGCACCAACTTCCCGCCTATATGAAGAATAAAAAGGGCTTTACACTAATCGAGCTTTTGGTTGTTATTGCTATCATTGGTATTTTATCGTCTCTGGCCGTGGTGTCGCTCGGTAATATTCGTGAAAAAGCGCGAGATACCAGACGCTTGAGTGACATTGATGCAATTCGTCAAGCGTTTGAAATCGGTCATAGTGAATACGGTTCTTGGGAAATTGATCAAAACGGTTGTCCTGGCGAGACGGTGTCCATTTCGAGTTGTCTTGGCGGTTATTTGGAAGAAAGTTTGCCTGGTATTGCCAATTTGCATGACCCGATTGGCACGGTGAATTGCCTGGCTAATGATTGTTTGGGGCCGTGTGATTACGCCTTCCGCAGCGCCAGCGATGTCGATGATCGTTATTATGTGTATTTTTATCTGGAGAACGGCGCGGCCGATTTTAAACAAAAGGGATGCTATATTCTGACGAACAAGGGAATAACGCTGACTGACTAAAATTATGCGGACAAAAGGGTTTACGTTGGTGGAAATTTTAATCGCGCTCGGTGTTTTCGGTTTGCTGCTCGCCGGCTTGGCCGGACTGCTTAACGCCAATCAAAAAGAGTTGCGCGATGGCAAGCGGATAGGCGATATGCAGGCGTTGCGGAGTGCCATGAGCGTGGTGAAAAACCAAAAAGGCGGATTTGATCAAGCGTATTGCGAGATCGGTCCGGTCAGTGCGTGCGCCAAAAAGGCATCGTCCGTGTTGGTCGATGTTTTTCCCGGATTGGCCAAGTTGAATGATCCGGAATCGCCGGCGGCCAGTTGCGCTGACGCGGCCGCTTGTCAATCCGGTGCGTGTAATTACGCGTTTGTCAAAATTGAGCCGAACGACTATGAGGCGCGATTTGCGATTGAGCGCGGCATTGACGGATATCCGGCGGCCGGTTGTTACAAAGTTACGCCGGAAGGAATTATTAAATTGTAGTAAAAGAGCGGATGATATGGATATAATTCGTTGGATAGTTCTCATATCCATAATTGTGTTTTGTTTTTCGATTTATCAAGCCACGGACGCGCATGCGGCCGAGGTTTTTAGCGTCAGTCTTGATTCAGTCACTTTGATCAAGGGGTATACGGTTGAAAGTCCGGGCGGCAGTTTCAGTTTGTCGTTGCCGCCAAAAAGTTTGCCTGGTGAGGTAGTCGCTCGGATTGAACGCGCTTCTTTGGCCGCTGATTTGCCCGTGGGCATGAGAGCGGCGTCCGAGATGTTCACGTATGAGATAATCGACAACGCGCCGGGGTTGTTAACAAAGCCGGTTTATTTGTTGTTTCGTTTGCCGGCTGACTGTCAAGACAAAACTGTATTTTTTTACGATTCTTTGCAAGGCAAATGGCGCGATCTGCCCACGAAAATCGATTTGAAAAAGAAAGTGGTAAAAGCGCCGACGATTTTTCCATACGCGTCCGTAATTGTGCTCGAACCGGATCCGGATGTGTTAAGCGCCGTGGCCGCGCTGGTGGTGGATGGTAATTCCGGTAACATTTTTTTTCAGAAAAACATGGGCGAAGTGCGTTCCGTAGCCAGCTTGACCAAGCTGATGACGGCGCTCGTTTTTGTTGATAATAATCCGGGCTGGACCAAGACGGTTAAATTGGAGAAAGGCGATTTTGTCGGCGGCGCGACGCTTTGGGCGAAAGAAGGAAGCGAGTTTTCAATTAAAGATTTATTCTACGCCATGATGGTGGGTTCAAAGAATAACGCCGCCATGGCGCTTGCGCGTATCACAGGCCTAAGCCGTGACGAATTTGTAAAAAAAATGAATGAAAAAGCGGCCGGATTCGGCTTGACGCAAACGCATTTTGTCGAGCCGACAGGGTTAAACGAGAAAAATGTTTCCACCGCGTTTGAAATGGCGGTGATTGCCGAGCGGGCGTTCAAAAACGCCGACGTGCTCAAGGCGACCACTTGCCGCGAGGTGGTGATTAAGACGAAGAACACCAAGGTGTCATACCGCGTGGAAAATACCAGTAAGAAAGTTTTAAATCGCGATTTAAAAATCAGCGGCACCAAAACCGGCTGGACCGAGGAGGCCGGTTACAACTTGGTGACGCAGACCACGAGTGGCGGCAAGGATATTATCGCCATTGTCATGGGCGCGAAGATGAGCCGGAATTACGAGGAGGTTTATCAACTGTTGAAAAAATACCAGTAGCGCTACAGATTACAAGATACTTTACGAGATATACAAGATAGTCGGAACCAAGGCTGGTGGATAGCAGTAATCAGGTTTTTTTATCTGTATATCTGTAAATTATCTTGTAATCTTGTAGCGCCTTAAAGTTTATGTCAGACGCTTTGACCAAAATCAAGGAAATGCACAACGAAATCATCGAGGCGCAGCGCAAGAAAAAAGAGCTGGGCAAGGTGGTGAAAGAGGCTTTTGAAAAGAGCAAAGAGTATCATGACCTCGCCGACCAAATGAATTCGCTCCGCGCGCGCAAGAAACAGATCGAGGCTGGTATCCGCGGCGAGTATTCGTCCGAGTACAACGATCTTGACAGTTTGAACGCGGACATCAAGGACACGCGGATGGTTTTGTCCGATTTGATTTGGAACGAGCTCATGAAAAATAATGCCGTGGAAATCGTTGACGAGCACGACAACAAGTATATTCCGAATGTGGTGGTCACGTTAAAAAAGGCCGGATAAATAAAATGGACGTAGGGGCGTTGCGTGCAACGCCCCTACGTCTTTCATGGTGTATAAAACATTATGTCGTTTAATTTACCCCGCGTGGCCGTGGGAATGTCCGGTGGCGTTGATTCCTCCGTGGCCGCGGCGTTGTTAAAAGAGCAGGGATACGATGTTATCGGTGTTTTTTTGCATTTTTGGAAAGAAACGGTTGACGGCGGCGTGCGCGACAATGTTTGTTGTTCGCTCGAATCGCAGACAGACGCGCGGCGCGTTTGCGAAAAGTTAAAAATTCCTTTTTACACGATGAACGTGGCGGCGCCGTTCAAAAAAGAAATCGTTGATAATTTTCTTGGCGAATATGAGGGCGGCCGCACGCCTAATCCGTGCGTCCGTTGCAATCGTTTTATAAAGTTCGGTGAATTTATAAAGCGAGCGCGCGCCCTTGGCGCCAAGTTTGTCGCCACCGGCCATTATGTGCGGGTGGAGGGGCAAAGGGCCCGCTTCGACTCCGAAGCGAGGCGAGCAAAGGGCAAAGGGCAAAAACAAGGGCAAAAAGCAAAGGGCAAAGGGCAAAAGTTCATGCAATATAAGTTAATAAAAGGACAGGATCGACAAAAAGATCAATCCTATTTTTTACATCAATTAACGCAGGAGCAGTTGGCGCATGCTTTATTTCCGGTGGGGGATTTAACCAAGCCGGAAGTGCGAAGGTTGGCGGCCAAGCTCGGCTTGCCGACGGCGAGCAAACGAGAGTCGCAGGAAATTTGTTTTATTCCGAGTGGCGATTTGACGGAATTTTTGAAAAGGCATATCAAATTTTCCGGCGGGGAGATTCGCGATGTGGACACGAACAAAGTAATCGGCAAGCATAGTGGTTTGCCATTATATACTATTGGTCAGCGCAAAGGAATTGGTTTGGCCGGAGGACCCTGGTATGTTGTTAGTTTGGATAGGGCGAAGAACGTGCTGTGGGTGAGCACAAAAGAAGAAAATATTTTATCGTCCGATTGTATTGTTAAAAATACAAATTGGATAGGTGGCGTCAATCCGAATTTCCCGTTGAAAGCGAAGTGTCGCATCCGTTACGGCGCGGAAAATATTTCGTGTGTTATAAGAAAAAATCAAGCAGGTGATTTGTCAGTTAAATTTTCCAAATCGCAAAGAGCGGTAACGCCCGGGCAGTATTGTGTGTTTTATGACAAGGAAGAATGCTTGGGAGGGGGAATAATCGAATAAATGTAGGGGTTCAAAATTTTGAACTCCTACATTTATTCGATTGTTTCTGTATAAAAAAATACCACTCCGCCGTCTGACGTCGAAGTGGCTTGAAAATGTGTCCTTGATTACGTTTGTGGCGAATTGTTTTCGCCGTTGTTTTTTTGGGCTACCGATACCGGCGTTTTACGTTGGCAAGTTTTCACTACCGTGTATACCGCCCAGCCAAGTAGGCCTGCGAGGATAGCGACTTGTGACAAGACCACGAGAAGATCGGAATCCAGAAAAATGCCGAGCAGTAGCATGGTGAGACAGCCGCCGCCAAAAAGGAACCAACGATAACGTCGCAATTTTTTTCGCATGATTTTTTCCTCCTTCTGCAATGAACAACGGCATCCAGGTCAGTTTATGATATTTTTATCGTGGTGTCAATGGTATTTTTTTGAAAAAAAATACCACCCCGACGATGTCGGGGTGGGGTTGCGAACGTTTACTGCACGGTCGGCTGGTTAAGCCAGGCCAGTACCGTGCATCCTGCCTCGAGGCGCTGACGAATCAGCTCCTCCTCGCGGTAGGAGTTCAGGTAGGCGGCGATCACGTCTTCGTAAACTTCCGTCGCGTGTCGCTCGGCCATTTCCTTTGACACCTGGCCGCTCGGTGAGGAGAGAAACAGGCGGACGATGGCGCGGCGTGCCGCATCTTTTGCTTCAGCTTTCGCCACCGCAAGAAACGAGGTCATCCGATTCTTTTCTTCTTGCGTCATGCCGCTCATGAACACCTCCTCCCTTGAGAGTTGTTTCGACTTTCTCCACGCTGAACGGCACCATGCCGTCAACGTTGCGGGTTGTGTACCGGATCTCGAACTTGGCGTCCGAAAATTCCAGCGCCACTTCGCCGCCTTCATCGTCCCACTTGCTTGTTACTTCTACCTCGGAACCTTGTGGCGCCTTGCGCGCCACTGCTTCGGGAGATACGATCATGGTCGTGTACAGCAGTTTGCTGTACATTTCATTAACGGGTGAGGCGATCAATCCTAGCTCGCTGACAATCGCGAAAATCACGACGACAGTAAACCAGAACTTTGACCGGATTTGAACTCGGCCGATGGGGGTGAACAGGAAGCCGTAATCTTTCGTTTCCATGTCATCCTCCTTTTTTTGTTGCGGTTAGAATCCGTCCGGCTCCGGACCGCAGAGGCACGGCCGGTTGTGGCAGGTGCTAC
>MFGM01000068.1:6285-12913 GCA_001778275.1 Candidatus Falkowbacteria bacterium RIFOXYC2_FULL_48_21
GTGCACATGTCCATGCACTCTTCGTCCGTGAACACTTGCCGTGCGGCTTTCTGCATCTCCTCTTTCTTTTGAATTTCGGCGAACTCCTCGCACCGGCACGGCCGGCTCTGGCACTCGTGGCAGATGAAGATCGGATCGTCCCACTCTTCATCCTCCCACGCCCACTCATCCAGTTCTTCCCTCGGCACCGGCTTACCCTCGTGATCTTCCAGTAGCCGGCGATCTTCTCCGGTGAGCGCACTGTCGCCGAACAGTGCTCTTTTTTTCAGAGCATTGTCCAAGAAAAACTCGTTGAGCCGACGAGCGTCATCTTCCTGCTCTTCGACCGTCCGCGTATCCTCGCCGAATTCGAACGCTTCGATTTGTTCGCGGTAGACCGAGTCGTACTTCTCCTGCCACACGTCGTCGAGAGCATCTCGATCAACGTGCTTTGCCACGCGGTAAATCCGTGCTACTTCGTCATTGGCCGCGGCCTTTGCCGTGATCTTGGCCTGCGCCTCGGCCTTCTTCTTCCGTTCGTCATACTCCCTGATAGCCTTCGTCCTGTCATTGTTCATGGTTTTCTCCCTTGTTTGTCTTGTTAAAGTTCACTTTAAATAACCCCCAATAATAGCACACTTTTTGAAAAATGTCAATGGTGGTTGTGTAAAATTATGGTAGAATTATATCGTTTTCAGTGTTTCTACGTGAAAGATCTTGTAAGTTTAATCAATCGGCTGACTTATCCACTTGAAGAATTGGATGTTATTGTGTATTATTGGGTATAGTTAAGATGTAACCAATTAATTATGAATGAAAAGAGATTTTTCAATCGAATAAAATTAAATCAAGACATTCTGGCGAAAATTGCCAAGATTGATCAGTTGCAAGGTTTGTGGCAGGGCAGTTTGCGTTTGAGTCCGCAAATTTTAGGTCGATTAAAGTCGTGGGTGATTATTACCTCCACCGGCGCATCGACCCGAATTGAGGGCGCGACGATGACGGATGAAGAAATCGCCCGCTTTTTGCGCGGGTTAAGTTCCAAGCGACCGAAAAATCGTGACGAGCAGGAAGTAGCCGGTTATGCCGATCTGATCGGTCGAATTTTTGATAATTGGAAAACGATCAAACTGTCAGAAAACTGGATTTTGCAATTTCACGGCATTCTGCTTAGTTTTTCGGGCAAAGATCAGGCGCATAAAGGCAAGTACAAAAATTCACCGAACAAGGTGGTGATGACGAATAAACAGGGACAGCAAGTGGTGCTGTTTGATCCGACACCGCCATATTTGGTTCGGCCGGAAATGCAAGCGGCGATTGATTGGACGAATGAACAGCTGGCGAATCGAGAAATTCATCCGTTGCTGGTGATTGCCAATTTTATTTTTGAATTTCTCGCCATTCATCCGTTTAGTGACGGCAATGGCCGAATCAGCCGAGCGCTCACCAATTTGTTGCTTTTGCAAGCGGGGTATGAATACGTGCCATATGTTTCCCTTGATGAAATTATTGAGCAAACCAAGGCGGATTATTATCTCGCCCTTCGCGCCACGCAAAAGCAACACAAAACCGATCAGGAAGATATTACACCATGGGTAAGTTATCTTCTCGGTGCCATGGTGAAACAAGCCGAGCGAGCGCGTCAACTGATGGAAAATGACAAGCCGGAAAAACTTCTGTCGGAAAAACAGGTGGCGGTTTTTCGTTTGTTCGATGGCGAGAAAGAATTGGGAGTGGCGGAAATTGTTGAGCTTTTGAATGGTGCCATGGCGCGCGACACGATCAAACAGGCGCTGTCCCGTTTGGTTAAATTGCGTTTACTCGAGCGTATCGGGCAGGCGCGCAGTACGCGTTACAAAAAGGTGTTGTAAATTAAAAAATTTAGCGATATTATTTATGACCATCAGCGAACTCCGTTCCAAGTATCTCGAATTTTTCAGACAAAAAAAACACGCCATTATCCCGTCCGCGTCTTTGATTCCGGAAAATGACGCCACGGTTTTATTCACCACCGCCGGCATGCATCCGCTCGTACCGTATTTGCTCGGTGAAAAACATCCGTCCGGTCAGCGTTTGTCCGATGCGCAGAAATGTATTCGTACGGGCGACATTGACGATGTGGGTGATAACCGGCACTTAACTTTTTTTGAAATGTTGGGTAACTGGTCGTTCGGAGACTACTTCAAGAAGGAAGCGATTGAGTGGAGCTTTGAGTTTTTAACGTCGAAAAAATGGCTCGGCCTTGATCCGAAGCGATTGTACGTTTCCGTTTTTCGCGGCAACGAAGAAGCGCCGCTCGATGAAGAATCGATCAATCTCTGGAAAAAACAATTTGAATCCGTTGGCATTGATGCAGCGGTGGCGGAAGATGGCGTGTGGAAACACGAAAGCGTGCGCATTTTCGCGTTGGGCAAGGATGATAATTGGTGGGGCTTGGCCAGTGGCGGACCGTGCGGACCGTGCACGGAAATGTTTTACGATACCGCGCCGGAACGCGGATTTGAAAAAGGCAAAACGCACGAGCAACTGGTGGCGGATGCGCGATTTTTCGAAGTTTGGAACGATGTGTTCATGGAATACAAGCGATTGCCTGATGGCAAGCTTGAAAAGTTAACCGCCCCGAACGTTGACACCGGCATGGGACTCGAACGCACCACGGCCGTGTTGAACGGCGAGAAAGAAGTTTTTGATATCAAAGAATTTCAGGAGTTGTTCGCCGTTATCACCGAGTTGTCTGGCAAGCAGTACCATGATAATCAAAAAGCGTTTCGAATAATAGCCGACCACGCGCGCGCGGCCACGTTTATTCTGGGCGACGAAAAAGCGATCGAACCGTCGAACGTGGATCAGGGTTATGTTTTGCGTCGTTTGATTCGCCGCGCTGTTCGTTACGGCAAAGCGCTCGGAATCAACGAGGCGTTCACATTCAAGCTCGCGGAAGTTGTTGTCAATCAAATGAGCGGCGTTTATGCGGAGTTGAAAAAGAATAAAGAGTTTATAATCACCCAGCTGGTGCGTGAAGAAGAAAAGTTTAGCGCGACGCTGGAAAGGGGTCTTGGGGAATTTAATAAAATCATTGGCAAGGAAAAAGCCGCGGTTATTTCCGGTTTTGACGCCTTTGTCTTATATTCGTCCTATGGCTTTCCTCTGGAAATGACCAGCGAGCTTGCCAAAGAGCGCGGCCGTCAGGTTGATGAGGTCGCGTTCAACGAAGAAATGCAAAAACACCAAGCCCTTTCCCGCGCCGGTGCAGAGCAGAAGTTCAAGGGCGGTCTGGCGGACACGAGCGAACAAACGGTGAAGTATCACACGGCCACGCATTTGCTTCTCGCCGCGTTGCGCCAACTGTTCGGCGCGGAGATTTATCAGAAGGGGAGCAATATCACAACGGAACGATTGCGTTTTGATTTTAATTTTCCGGAAAAAATGACAGCAGATCAGTTGAAACAAGTGGAAGAATTGGTTAACGAAAAAATAAAAGAAAACATTCCCGTGGAAATGACGGAAATGCCGAAAGATGAAGCTTTGAGAATCGCAAAGGTTTCTTTTGATCCGGCGAAGTATGGCGATGTGGTGAAGGTTTATCGCATCGGCGAATTCAGCGCCGAACTTTGCGGCGGGCCGCATGTGGGGAGGACGGGGGAGCTTGGACGGTTCAAGATTGTAAAGGAGGAGGCGAGTTCGGCCGGGGTACGCAGAATAAAGGCGGCGCTTGAATGAGATTGTTGGCGTGCGGTGGGTGTGGGCATGGGGGTGGGCGTGGGAGTGGGCGTACGAGCGAGCCGGGGGAACCCCCCAGCCCCCTTATGAAGGGGGAGCAGGCTGGTATGGGCGAGAGCGAACGAGGAGGGAGCAGGTTGGTGTGGGCGAGGGCGAAGGGCGTACAAGTCGCTTCACGGTTGGAGCCCATTGACACTGGTTGATGAATTTGTTAAATTGCAATATCGCGTAGTTCCTTCACAACGCGCATCGTCCGCTTTTGGCGGAGGAGCGATACAACGGTCCAAACGGAATGTCCTTGCGCAGATTGCGGAGGAATGGTCGGGCGGACGCTTGCGTCGGCAAGACATTGGTTCTTGCGGCGAAAGGAGAGTGTCATGAGTGAAGAAGAAAAGAAGAAGGAAGAAAAAGAAGTTAAGGGGTGTGGAGATTGTTTGATTGGTCACGGTAATACGTTATCGTTTCAAAAAATGGAGGGTGGCCGGTTGTTCGGCGCGGTGTTCGCTTTTTGTCTTATTGCGGCGATAGGCGCAATGTGCTTTTCTCTGGATGGAGGTGGCGCCAGAACGGTTTGTTTGGGGCTCGCCACGTTTGGTCTATTGATGTTTGGAACTTTTTATTCCAGCTGGAACGTCGTTGGCCGCTACTTATACGGATTCCACGCGAAGGAAGGGAAGTGGCACTTACATGCGAAAAGTGTACCGTACGTGGTGACGAAAATGTACGCGTCCGGTCCGACAAAAGATTATTGCGACCGTGCGTACTATTACATCCCGTCGAACATGGCCGGCAGTCAGGAAGAGTTGTTTTCGAAGTTTGGTATTGACCGACCAATCTTGCGAATTCCGGACGGCGGCTGGTTCAAAAGCTACGCGATCTTGAGTTCCGGCACGACTCGTTACAACGATTGGAGCATTGACCACGCGCAGTTGACTTGGGGCACGCTCACCGTGCGATTGCGGTACAAGAAGCGGGACGATACGGCCATGATCGTCACGCCGGAGGAAGCGATTCGAATCATTGAAACGTGCAATGATCAAGTCGGTACGAAATCGCTGGCATCGTATTTGCTGGATGAAATGGAGCATCGCAAGGTAATGCTTGGCTACGCGATGGACGACCTTCACGGGTGGGCTAAAAATTCGGAGGTATGGAAAAAGCACGCGGTGGGCGGATGGAGTCGAGTGAGATTGCTGGATAAGTTGCTCTTTCGCTTGCAGATAGCGATTGCGGAAACCAAGGGCAAGATCGGCAGTAAGGTTGCGGCCGGAAATGCTCGGTTGGCAATTGAATACCTGCGTAGCAACGGTCTTGTTTTTCCTTTGCCGCAAGATCGCGATTTCATGACGTCAGAAGAGGTGACTGCCGCGTACGAGGCGGTGGCGCGCAAGTTCGATGCGATGTTGCCGCCAGAACACGTTATGTTGAAGGATCCTGCGGTTGCCGCGGAAACTTCGCCAGCACCAACCGTGCAACAAGCGTAAAAACACACAGCGCTCCCATATTTTGGGGCGCTTTTTTGTGTAGCGCTTTGCGTGATTATTCGTGGCGCTAAAGCGCTGGAATCAGTCGCATCTATCCCGCTGAAGCGGGGTGAATAATGGGCGGAGCTCGAGGTGGCGCGGCGAAGCCGCGCCACCTCGAGCTCCTTAATCTTGCACCCCGCTTTAGCGGGATACGCGTGCGCGCGAAGCGCGGGGTTTGCCTAAGCGGAAAAGATTCATGTGTTTGAACGACAATGTGATATAATAGTGACATAATAGTTTCTTGCATTTTGTGCCTGACCAACCGGAAAACGAGCGCGAATTGATTGAACAAGCGAAAACCGATGACACCGCTTTTGCCGTGTTGTATGATTTTTATTTTCCGCGCATTTACGGTTACGTGATGAAGCGCGTTCAGCACCGCGAGTCGGCGGAAGATATTGTTTCCAAAACCTTCATGAAGGTTTTTTGCAATCTGAAAGATTATGATCGTGAGAAATGCCCGTTTGGCGCGTGGATATTCAAAATCGCCACGAACAACTTGATTGATTATTACCGCCATGAAACCAGGCGCCGGCACGCGGACGTGGAAAAAATCGTTGAACCGATTGATCCGAATCAGTCGCCCGAGACCGATGTTCATATCGCACAAACGAATCAAGAAGTGCAATTCGCTTTGCAAGCATTGCCAAAGCGTTATCAACGTGTCCTGCATTTGAAATTTTTCGCTGAACTGTCGAACGGTGAAATCGCTTTGGCGTTGAACATTTCCGTTGGCAACGTTGGCGCGCTCCTGCATCGCGCGTTGAAAAAGTTCCGATCTTTCCTTGACTGAACGGCGCCGGACGCCCAGTCCAAAGTCTAAAGTGAAAAGTCAAAAGTCGTTATAGTGTATTGGGACTTGCAGCTTGACTTTAGACTTTGCTCGCCTCGATTCGACCATCGAGTCGAAGCAGGCCATTTGGACTTTAGACTTGCGATTCAACGTGTTATAAGTAAACCCTGTGTTTATATGCAAAATTTAATCAAAAACTTTTTAAAACGTAATGATTCCCACGCTGACGCGTATATACAAGCAGCTGACGACAAGCTTATGCAGGCAAAAAAGTATGATGAGCTTAACAATCGTGCTGCTTCTCGCGATTTTCGCGAAACGCTCAAAGCGAAGATTTTGGAAGCGAGACACGAAAAACAATATATGAAAAATGTCATCCCCGCGTTTCAATCGTTCTTTACGGTGAGACGCATGGCACCCGCTTTGGCGTTTTTAGTTATTATCGCGCTGGTAATAACCACTGTTCGGTTCTGGCCGGACGGTTCGATCAGCGGCTTTTCAAAACTAATCATCAGTCCGGCTTATGCGCAGGACAACTTTTCCGTTTCCGCGACAAAGAGCGACAGCCTTGGTGTAGAAAGCAATACCGCCTTTGTGATTAAAAGTCGTG
>MFGM01000069.1 GCA_001778275.1 Candidatus Falkowbacteria bacterium RIFOXYC2_FULL_48_21
GTTAAGTCCCCGTAGTTCAACGGATAGAACAACAGCCTTCTAAGCTGTGGACGAAGGTTCGATTCCTTCCGGGGACATATAAAAAGGTGGGCTTGCCCCGAACTCGAGCGGAGCGAGTAGTTCGGGGTTCGATTCCTGCTGGGGACACCATAATTTATTTATTTAAATAGGTAAGAAAACAAGAAATCAAGAAAACAACCTGGACTCCCCCATTTCTATTACCCCAATTTCAAATTTATAGTTTCTTATTTCAACTTTATGAACAAAACAAGCAAAATGGCCAACCGAAAGCATCTGAAAAAGCGCGGCAAGCAGGTGAGCTGCCGGCATAGATAGGAGCCGGAAGAGTTTATTATTTAACAGTTAACTATGACAGAGTTAATTATAGTTACCCCTTTTTATGTGGGTAACTTCAATTAACTCAAATTAACTGTTCGATAATTAACTCTTGTTCCCCTCTTGTCCCCGTAGTTCAACGGATAGAACGAGGCCCTCCTAAAGCCTAGAAGTAGGTTCAATTCCTGCCGGGGACATATAAAAAAAGGGGGCTTGCCCAGAACCCGAACGCAGTGAGTGGTTCTGGGTTGATTTTTTTGTTTGAACAAGATAAAGTGCGTAGAGGAAGTTCGTTAACAAACGGAGGTAAATATCATGAGGCCAATGCTTGTTTCTTGTCCGCGGTTTTGGGCAAAGGTGCGCGGTTATGAGTTGCATAAACGATTCATCACTTACATGTCGCTCAATCAAGACAGCAAGTGCGATGCGAATTGCCAAGGTTGCTTCCGGTATCCGGGGAGAAAGGCGGGACTGAAAAATTTGCTCGGGCGAGCTGATTATGTGCGACTGATTGAAGAGTTCAAACGGTTCGGCGGGTTGGCGCTGGAAATTTCCGGAGAAGGCGAGCCGCTACTTAGCGAACATACGTTGCCGATAATTCGGACGGCTTCATCTTGCGGTCTTTGGACAACTTTGATTACCAACGGGCATTTGCTGACGGAAGCGATGGCGCTTGAACTGGCTGAATTGCGCGTGGCGCTGGTTTTGAGTTTGCATTCTTTGAACCGCGAGAAGTATGAAGCTGATTGCGGTATTCATGGCAGTTTCGACAAGAAAATGTCCGCCCTCGATATGGTGGCGCGGGTATTCAAAAATACCGACTGGACGGAAAATGGAGTCGCGATCAGACGCGCGGCCGTGCACTGGACTTTGCAGGCGAACAACCTTGATGAAGTGGAAAACGTCCGTCGATTTTGCCGCGAACGGGAATTACTTTTTAGCATCGCTCCCCTGGCCTGCACCGGTCATGCCGCAAATACGCCGGAACTTTGGCTGCCGGAAGAAAAAAAATTGGCGGCGGTGAACGCGCTTGGCGATGAGTCGATAATTTTCTACGATGAGCCGGATGGCCGCGCGGTTTGCGGCACGTGCAAGTATGGATTGAACATTGGTGCGGATGGAAAATTGTTGCTTGACGCGCATGGCGGCTACGAAGTGAAAATCGCGAACATTCGCGATATCAGTTTTGAAAAAGCCGTGGAAATGCAACATCGTTTTTCGCGTATCATGTTTGATCAGCTGGATTGTTTTTGCCCGGTACGCGATCCGGAGTGGCCGGACTTTCTTGAACGCAAGGATATTTTTAATTGATTGGTATGCTTGAAATTGGCCAGGGGAAAAAAAACATGGATCTTCGCGCTCATCATTTACTCACGCTTTCTCGCGCGCACGCTTGGGGATCACACCAAGCGGCTTGGCGTGAGAAGTTTTTTCGTCGGTTGAAATCAGTTGAATGCAAAATACTTGGTTACGACGACCGGCGGTTTGCCGATCATCTGGTGGATATGGCGCTCAACATTCTCGCCGCGCGAGTGGCCTCGGTCACGTTGGTGGATGGCTACGACGCTATCTGCGAAGCTTGTCCGCAAAAAGGCAAAGCCGAATGTCACGTGTTTGGCCGAAATTGGCCGGTCGGTTTTCTGGCGCAATTGGATCAAGCGATCGTGCGTAATACGCAGGGCGTATTCGATCTCGGCAAGGCGTATCCGCCCGAGTACTTGGTGAAAAATATGGCGGTCATAAGATCCGCCTTGCGAAAAACTTTTTTAGAACTGCCAATCATTTGGCGGAGGAGGAAAACGTGAAAGACTTTTTGATCTACCTTGCCGGTCCGATTGCCGGTTGTACGTATGATAAGTGCACCGATTGGCGTAAGCATGTGGCGAGCCAGCTGCCGCCGAACATTCAAGTGTTATCCCCCATGCGGGGCAAGGAGTTCTTGGCCTCGCTTCCTGTGATTCAGGGAGAACATCAAGAAAATCCGCTTTGTCGGCAGGCCGGCATCACCTGCCGTGATCGTTCTGACATCATGCGCGCTGACGCGGTTCTGTTCAACCTGCTCGGCGCGGAGAAAGTGTCTATCGGCACGTGCATTGAGTTCGGTTGGGCCGACGCTTTTCGCAAGCCGATCATCTTGGCCATGGAAAAAGGCAATGTGCACGATCATATGATCGTGCGCGGAGTGTCGGGGTTCGTGGTTGATGACCTCGACGAAGCGATTGCACTCGCAATCGCGGTTTTGTCCACTAACGTTTAGCACAAAGGCCCCGACAATGTCGGAGCCTTTTTGAATGTCAGAAGGGGCTTCGTCGCGCAAAATAGAGAAGCGCCGCAAGGCTACCCAAGATTGAAGCACCGAGAGAAAAGGTTATCAGCCATTCAGTGGCAAATCGTCCGATTGGCCAAGGCCCTAACAAATCGATCACGTTTGCGATCAATAATACCGCACCGAGAAACCCAAGCACCTTTTTACACGAGCGATCTTGTGCTTTGATTGCGAAAATGAAAATTGATAGAGAAAGGCAAAATACAATTACGACGCAGATTATTCCGAGCGTTTCTCCAAAGTACATATTTTCTCCTTCACCACACGTTTAGAAGATGCACTTCCCAGCCAACCTGAAACGCCGCAAACATCATGGCCAGTTCGGTCACGCGTTCAATTTTTTTCCACTTTACTGCGTGTTCTCCCCCATCGCAACGTTTTACTTTCGCAAAGACAAAAATAGTTAGAAAGAACACAGAAAGCACCAACCAAAGATAGAATGAGAACATAGGCTCCTCCTTTGAATTACGTTTTCCGATTGAATTTTTCTGGACCAACATCAGCGTCATATTCCATTTTTTTGTTTCGAACGGCTCCTTTTGGTTCACGCCTTCAAAAAGGCAATAGCACCTAAAATGATCAAGAGCGAGGTAAAAATCCCTGTCGCCAACAGTTTATGTGTGGCGTGACCAAAGGCTCCATGGCTCAACCTTTCTCCCAGTGAATTTCACGTAGAGGCCGGCGAGCCAAAACCAGAATCCTTGATACCCGCATCCGCGGATACCGCATTCTTCCCAGTCATCTCGACTACCATCTTCGTATGAGATTGTGTTGCTCCGGATAAGCCCGAAATGCTGCCACTTTTTAACGCTCTTTCGAATTGGATACTTGTGCGTCTTAGCGCAAGGGGCTTTTTCGTTCCATGGCCCGAAATGCCTCTCTTCGGATACAGCTTCACGTTCTGGCGCAACGCCGATGATTGCTCCACATTGTGGGCAATGCCTACATCGATAACCTTCTCTGTGTGGCATTTCAATCTCCCCTTGTTATGTATTCAATTCTGCGTAAGGTAGCTCGCGATTACCAGTATAGCCCAGAACAGAAAGACTTGGGCTATAGCCGAAAAAATGGTTTCGCCTTTTCTCAGCCTCGAGCGTACAAGAGAAACGCTCACTACCAGAAGAAGTGCCACAACAATTATCGAAAACCAAATCATGTTTCTGTCTCCTTTTTGCCAATTGTTTTTACTCGATTGTAAGGGGCCAAAATAACCGAGTGTGGCGTAGTGCCGATAATGGCGCCACACGCCGGACAATGTCTCGCTCGCATGCCATGTTGATGCATTATTCACTCCGCTCATCTTTACCGCACTGGTAAATGAATTCGACAAAACAAAAAAAACCGGGATAAATAGTACAAAGATCGTTTATCGCAGAGACGCTTAGAAAGGGCACTAAACCGAGTTCATCTTGATGTTGAACACAAAAAAATGTACCCGGTAGCCAGCTGAAAGATAGAACCAGACCAAAAACAAACCACCAGATTGGATTTTTCTGAACTAACATTCCTGCCGAGCTCCACGCCTTCTTCATGTTTTGTCCCTCCTTTTTGGTTGTCAAAGAACAGTTAACAATAGCGCCATGTCGTGATTGCGTCAATAATGATTACTATAACAGGATGGTCTTTTTATTTAATTTGACACAATAAAACTGATGTGATATTATTGCTGTAAATATTATTTACAACAGTCAATTATGTTGCAGGAACTGATGAACAATTTTTACTTCACCGAAAAAGAGGCCAAGGTTTACTTGGCCGCGTTGAAACTGGGAAGAAGTCGCGTCAGTGATATTGCGAAAAGCGCGGAGCTGAATCGCATTACCACGTATGAAGTTTTGAAACGTTTGTTGCAGATGGGCGTGGCGCACAGCGCGGTTTATTCCGGAGTTAAAACGTTTGTCGTAGTGGCGCCGAGTTTGCTGGTGGAAAAGATGCAAAGTCGTTTGCAAGTGGCGCAACAAATTTTACCCCGGTTGGCTCTGCTCAATCGGGCGAATAGCAACAAACCGAGCATCGCTTTTTTCGAAGGCGCGGATGGTTTGCGCACGATTTATGAGGGTACGTTAGCTTGTCAAGATAAAGTCATTCTTAACATCGCCAATCCGCAAAATTTGCTCGCAACCATTGGCCACGATTTTTTCACGCAGTATGTCAGAAAGCGCGCCAAGCGTAAAATTCAGGTGAAGGTCTTGTTGCCCGATACGCCGGAGAACAAAAAGTTTAAGTCTGAAGAAAAAAAATCAAAGCGCGAGATAAAGCTTTTTGACGCGCAAAAGTATCCCTTGCCAAACGAAGTGTTGATTTACGACAACAAGGTGGCCATGCTTTCCTTCGCTTCTCTAATTGGTGTAGTGGTGGAAGACAAAGATATCGTACAATCGCTAAGATCAATGTGGCAGATGGTTTGGGATGCAGTATAAGAAATTAAAAAATAGCGTTTGAGCGCTATTTTTTATTTATAATAATTATTTCAACCCGAACCGGCTCAACAACGCCGACCGCACCGACTCCCCTGTCACCGGCACGATACCGTGATCGATGAATTCGGTGTTGGAATGCAGTTGCCCGGGTGAAGCCGGATTAATTTTGTCATAATTTTCAAAAGTGGTCATGATTTTTTTTAGCACATCGTTTCCGTAAGTGTCGTTCAAATACTTCACCGCGCAAACACTGGTTTCGTAGCAGGTATCATTCGCCTGCATGTCGGCGTTGTTGAAACAAAAAGTGGAAAGGTTCGAATAAGCAAAGGTTTGCTTTTCACCGGTGGCATAACTCGGACCATAAAAGCCGTTTGTCAAACATTCATTGCCGCCGAAGTCGTTATGATTCAGCCGCGTGAAGTATTCCGCGGTACCCTCTTTCCACCAACGGTCCAAGTCGAACGAGGGAAACATGTGCACCATTTCATGCGCGTTCGCGCAGTACGTCGGGCTTGATTTCACCCAAAAATTATCCGCCACGCCTTGCGCAATGTCCGTGTTTTCTTGCGTTAAAAAAGTTTCCGGATTTTGATACGCGAAGCCGTTGCTGTCATTGCCGCTATGAGCGGTTTGAATTTTGTTTTCGTTCGATTGGATCAAATAAAACATTCGATCATGGTCGAAGCTGATTCCCAAATAATTTTTAATCAACGTGTGGCAGTATTGCATGTCGTTCAAAATCGCTTTGGCCACGTACTCATATTGCGGTTGTGCAAAAGTATAAAATCGTCCTTGCTGATAAGTGGAATAACCTGTCGTCGGGCAATCGAGTGGGCACCAAAACGCGTCTTCAAATTCGAACATGCCGTCAACCGTTAATTTTTCTTCACACACCCCGTTGCCACAATGATACGCCGGAGCTGACCATGTCGGAGTGGTGAAGCCGGAGACTAATTCCCAAACTTTTTTAATTGTGGTTGGAGTTGAAACAGGGGTTGGAGTTGTTATGGTGACCGGAGCAATCGGCTCGGTGGCGTTGCTCGCGGTTGGTGTTTGACCGGAAATAGCGATGAGTGCCAGATTAGCGTTAGAAATGCCAAGGCCGAATTTTCGCATCACCTCGAACGCGTCGGCCGGTCGGCCAAGATAATGTAATTTGTAGGTGGTTGGATGAATGTAATACGCCTCACCCTTTGCCTGCACGCGCAAAACGATCTGTCCGGCCAACGATTTCGCTCCGGCGGC
>MFGM01000070.1:0-586 GCA_001778275.1 Candidatus Falkowbacteria bacterium RIFOXYC2_FULL_48_21
TATCTTGGTAAAGGACAAGGACGGCAAAATGAAATACTTCAAAGACGGCAAATATTATTCGCCGGACGAGATTCGTAATGCGGCGAAAGCGCAATGGCCGCAAACGCAAAGCGTGGAACGGAAACAAGAGTTGAAACCGATTTACAGTTTTAATTCCGTTAAAAAGACGGTGCCGCCCGCGAAACCGGTTGCGCCGCCGATAACAGCCAAACCGTTGGCCGCAGCGGCAAAAGAGGCGCGGATTGATTTTGTCGCGGCGGATGAACTTCATCTGTCTGATTTGAAAAAAACAATCTCCGCGCCGGCGACGCCAAAAGTTAAGCCGTCGGTCATGAAAGAAAAAGTGAATTTCGATTTGGAAGAGGTGGCGCCGCACGAAGAGTCTCGGCAAAAAAGAGAGGGCGATCAAAAGTTGATCGAAGAAATGGTTAACAATGTAATTCAACGATTGAAGATAAAGTTCAGCGATGCGGTGGTTGAAAATCGTTTTCGGGGCGTTTTGGCCAGTTATTTCCGTGGCGTGCGCCAAACGAAGGAGGTCGGATATTTGTTCGGCTTGCCAAAGATGAGTGGTGGACTGGAGCTG
>MFGM01000070.1:599-5311 GCA_001778275.1 Candidatus Falkowbacteria bacterium RIFOXYC2_FULL_48_21
ACTGGAGCTGCCGAAAGACAAAATCGCGATAATTTTGACGGTCTTGGAACAGGCGGCGCAAGATTTTCACAAAGCGCGACGCGACGTGGTCGCGAAACCATTTGATGTCGCCATGATGCAGAGGGCGGAAGACGTGGAACACCAGTTGACCGCACCGGTGCCGGTGAAAGTCGAGCCGAAATCAGGGTTAGACAAAATTTTAGCGGCCAAGCCGAATATAGCCGAATCCGCGACAAAAGCGCCGATGCCAAGCAATGTGGCGCGGCAGGCTTATGTCAGTAAACCGGAGGTGGTGAGGCCGGTGGCAACGGACGACAATCAGGTCAAATCTGTCGGCGCAAGCCGGCCGCAAATTCACGACATGAAGGTCGATCGTCGGCTGGTCGGGCCGGTGGAAGAATTGGAAATTATGGATTTGGTCAATTTACGCCAACTTGGCAAAACGGCGGAAGAAATGCAAGCGCAATTAAAAAGGAAATTTGATTATTTGGCGGAGCAGGCGCTCGTCAAAAAAGTGGAAGGCGTGCGAGCGTGGAAAAAATCACCTGTTTTCCGTTTATATATCGCCATGACCTATGAAGGGTTGCGCGAGCGAAAGCCGATGACCGAGGTGATTCGCGCGCGGCAAATCGCCAATCACGATTGTTTGACGCTTAGCGAATATGAAATGATGGGGCGGGTGAATGGTGAAATCGCGTTGTGAATCGTAGCGCAAGTCAAAAGTCCGGAGTCAAAAGTCTAAAGTCCGAAATCCAAGCTTATAACTGACTTTTAACTTTCGACTTTAGACTTGCGATTACCGACTTTTGACTTTTAACTTTAGACTCTAGACTAAACCATGCAGCAATTTCTTGTCCCACAATTCATCGATGTGGAAGATCAAATCATCGGTCCGATCACGACCCGGCAGTTTGTCATGCTTTTGGTCGGCGTGCTGTTCACTTTTATATTGTATAAATTATTGGCTTTCGCTTACTTTGCCGTGGCCGGTTTTTTGGTCCTCGGCGCCACGGCGATTCTCGCCTTTGCCCGCGTCAATGGCCGGCCGATTCATTTCCTGTTGCTTAATTTTTTACAAACGGCCAAACGACCGAAAATGCGCGTGTGGAATCGGGAAATGTTTGTTCGTAGCGTGCAAATGGTGGATAGTGATATCAGCGAGGTAAAAAAAGTTGAGATATTGAAAGAGTCCACGTCCGGTTCGCGGCTGCGCGATCTGTCGTTGATTGTGAATACGGGTGGTGTTTATCGCGGGGGAGAAGAGAGTTAGTCGGGTTAATCGCGTTAATCGAGTGAATCAGTTAATCAGTAAATCAATCGCTTGAGCATAAGCCAGTTTATCTATATAAGTTTATGAAGAGCCAAAAATTAGCCGGTAACAAAATTCAACAATCCACGCAATTGTTTTTGGATATTTCGGAGATAAAAAACGGTACCGTTATTTTGAAAGACGGTACGCTGCGCGCGGTACTCATGGTGTCGAGCATCAATTTCGCGCTCAAGTCGGAAGACGAGCAAGAGGCTTTGGTCTCGGCTTATGTGACCTTTTTAAATTATCTCAATTTTCCGTTGCAAATCGTGATTCAATCGCGCAAATTGGATATTGAAACTTATGTCGGCCGTATCGAAGAGGCGGAGCGGTCGCTGACCAATGAATTGTTGCGCCGACAAATTGCCAATTATAAGGCCTATGTGCGAGAGTTGGTGGAGCTCGGTGACATTATGACAAAGCGTTTTTACATCGTAGTGCCGTTCAGTCCGATCGAGGGGAAGACCGGCGGTTTTTGGAGTCGGTTCGGCGCCGTGTTCAGTACCGCCAAGGTGATTCGTTTGCAACAGGAAAAATTTGATAAATATATGCACGAACTGAATCAGCGCGTGGAACACGTGGTGATGAACATTTCTTCTCTCGGCTTGACCACGATCCGGCTCGACACGCAAAGTTTGATTGAACTTTATTACAACGTCTACAACCCGTCAGTGACGCGCGCGCAAACGTTGGTGGATATGGGCAAATTGCGCATTGAATCGTAAATAAATTTTTATATGTTCAAGCCACAAGATATAAATAAAAAGTCCTCGAGCAAACCGGTTGCGCCGCCGCCGATTTCTGAAATGGAAAAGTTGAAGAAAACAGCCGCGGTTTCGGCGGAGCAGCGGGTCGCGCTCGATCAGGAAAAAACGTATCGCATGGGCGTGACGAGCGTGCTTGATATTATCGCGCCGTCCGGTTTTGAGGTCAATCCCGATCATGTTCGTATTGGCGGACTGTACGCGCGCACTCTTTTTGCCATGACTTATCCGCGTTATATCGGCGTGGGTTGGTTTTCGCCGATTATCAATTATAACGCGACTTTGGACGTGACGATGTTTTTTTATCCGATGGATTCGCAAGTGGTGTTGAAGCAATTGCGCAACAAGGTGGGCGTGCTGACGGCGCAATTGACTATGGACGCGGAAAAGGGCGCCCCGCGCGATCCTTTGCGCGAGACGGCGCTTCAAGATATTGAAAAGTTGCGCGATGATTTAACGCAGGGCATTGAAAAGTTTTTTCAATATGCTCTGTATTTGACGTTGTATGAAAAAGATTTGAAAGCCCTCGACGTATTGACGGAAGATATTGAGGCGGTGCTCGGCACGCGGTCAATCATCGCCAAGCGCGTGTTGTATCAAGCGGAGCAAGGTTTCAACTCCACGGTGCCGGTCGGCAACGATGAGCTCATGATCAGCGCGAACCTTAATTCTTCGCCCATCGCCGCGTCTTTTCCGTTTATTTCGTCCGAACTGACGACCGATGAGGGAATCTTGTTCGGGATCAATCGGCACAACAACAGTTTGATTTTGTTTGATCGCTTTTCCTTGCAAAATGCCAACTCTTGCGTGTTCGCCACGTCCGGCGCAGGCAAAAGTTATACGATCAAATTGGAAGTGTTGCGCAGTTTGATGATGGGGACGGACGTGATCATTATCGATCCGGAGCGCGAATACAAGAATTTGTGTGATGCGGTGGGCGGCACTTACGTGAATATTTCGTTGAATTCGGAAAGCAAAATCAACCCGTTCGATCTGCCGCGCAAGGTGGGTGACATGGACACGGCCGACATTATTCGCAGCGGCGTGATCACGCTCAAGGGTTTGCTGCGCATTATGCTCGGCAAAATCACTTTTCAGGAAGATTCGATTTTGGATCGAGCTTGCATTGAGGCTTACGCGAAAAAGGACATTACGCCGGACGCTGATCTGACCAGGACCGAACCGCCGGTCATGCAAGACCTTTATGACGTGCTCGAAGGGATGGATGGCGGCGCGGATTTGGCTTTGCGTTTGCAAAAGTTTACCACTGGCACGTTTTCCGGTTTGTTCAACTCGCCCACGAACGTGGATATGAAAAATCAGCTCGTGGTTTTCAGCGTGCGCGATCTCGAAGACGAGCTGCGACCGATGGCCATTTATAATATTGTGAACTATATTTGGAACGTGGTGCGCTCGGAGATCAAGAAGCGCATTTTGATCGTTGACGAGGCGTGGTGGCTGATGCAACACGAGGATTCGGCCAAGTTTATTTTCGCTTTGGTCAAGCGGTGCCGTAAATATTATCTCGGCGTCACGACCATTACGCAGGACGTGAACGACTTTTTGCTGTCGCAATACGGTCAGGCGATCGTGACAAACTCGGCGCTCAAAATTTTACTCAAGCAGGCTTCATCGTCCATTGATCTGATTCAAAAGGTTTTTCAATTGACCGAGGGCGAAAAGTTTTTGCTCCTGGAATGCAATGTGGGTGAAGGGATT
Organism: Candidatus Falkowbacteria bacterium RIFOXYC2_FULL_48_21; assembly: GCA_001778275.1. Lineage (GTDB taxonomy): Bacteria > Patescibacteriota > Patescibacteriia > UBA11705 > JABHMO01 > MFGM01. Next base: position 4,392 of record MFGM01000070.1, read on the forward strand.
TTCTTTGCCGGCAATCGCCACGCGGCCATCAAGGTCATCGCTTCGCCTATGGAAGATCAGCTCATCACGACCGATCCGCGGCAGCTGCTCGAACAGGAAAAAGCGCGACGCAAAGCGGAGGATGATCGCCTCGAAGCGCAAGGTGCAAAATAAATGATTAAATTGTTCCGAAGGATTCAAATAGTTTCCAGGGGGAGACTCCTTCGGCGTCAAATTGTAAAATTACTTATGACAGTCAGAACCAAGGCGACAATTATTATCGTGGCCGGGGTGGTCGTTATTGCGGTGATTATCGGCGGATTCATTTGGTTGAATCGAGCGGATCAGCCGCTTGCCGAGATGGCGCCGGCGCCAAAAGCGGAGCTTGATGATACGACGGCCGAGGTCGTGAAGATTGCGCCGCCGACCGTCGCCGAAAAGCAGGCCGCTTCCATCGGCGCGGTGGCCAAAACATTTGTCGAACGGTTCGGCTCATATTCCAATCAGTCCGGGTACTCGAGTCTCGCCGAACTGGAAGCGCTATCGACGGAGTCGTTTGCCGCCTGGCTGCAAAGTAATTATGTGCCAGAGCTGAAAAAAGAACATGATCCGGCCGGTTACTACTACGAAATATCCACCGAAGCGCCGATGATTGCGTCGGTGGAACAGAGTGCGGCGGCGGCGAAGTTTATCGTGACGACGCAAAGAATTGAAAAAACGGATAATGGCGAAAAGACGTTTCAGCAAGATATCGTTTTGGATATGAAAAAAATTGGCGATGAGTGGCGGGTGGACGGAGCTTATTGGCAAAACAAAAAATAGCCGCCGTAGCATGACAATTTGGCTGGGAAAATTTAGACGTTATTGGCAATCGGCCATGGATTATGTTTTTCCGCGCGAGTGTTTCGGCTGCGGTCGCGAGGGGGAGTGGTTGTGCTCCG
>MFGM01000071.1 GCA_001778275.1 Candidatus Falkowbacteria bacterium RIFOXYC2_FULL_48_21
ATACTACTTTGTGGGAAAGTAGGTCGTCGCCAGGACAATGCCTCTCTTTTTGTTTTTCTAAAATGGTACCGACCTCCTTGTTTACGTGAAGAAAAAGTGATAGAATGCAGTTGTTATATGAAGAAAACGCTTGCCTGCATTTTATTGCTTTTTTCTTTGTCCGCTTGCGGATTTAAACATTTTCAATTTGTCACCATGCCGGGCGGGCAAGTGGTGCGGTTGAAATTAGCTGTTAGTGCGGAAGAAAAGGCGCGCGGCCTTGGCGGAATTAAATCCATGCCGGATTTTGACGGCATGCTTTTTATTTACTACGAACCGCAGCAAGTTGATTTTTGGATGTATAATATGAATTTCCCGCTTGATATTGTTTATTTGGATGAGAGTAAACAAGTTTTGGAAATTCACGAGAAACAATTGCCTTGCGCCAGCGCCGAAGAATGTCCGAGCATTTTGTCCGGTAGCACGGACGTAAAATTCGTGGTGGAGGTGCCGGCCGGTCAGGCGGTGAAGTATCAGATCGTGGATGGTTCTATACTAAGTTGGTAAGTCGCAGGGGCGCATTTCGTGCCTCCGGCCCGAGTTACTTTTGGGCGACCAAAAGTAACCAAAAGTCGCTGGGGCTACGAATTCGCGTGGGAGGATTGACGAGCGTGGTCTTGGATTGGGCGAACTCCGCCCCAGACCCCGTGGTATGACTGGTTTGTGGTTCTGATATTTTTTGAATTTAAGAAACACGAAAACTTATGCTTTACTTATTGATTTTCATGCTGATTGTTTTGGTTTTACTGTTGCTTTTTTTGTTGGTTTACGGCGGGTCAACGATTGCCGGCGTGATCCGGGCGCGCGGGGTGCCGTATGTGCCGCTGGCGAGAGGGAAGCTGGCTTTTTTGAATGAAAATGTTAAGTTTAATCCGGCCGATTCGCTGGTTGATCTCGGTTGCGGCAACGGCCGCGTGCTACGCTTCCTTGAAAAGTATCAGGGGTTAACCAAGCTCGAAGGGTACGAAGTGAATTGGTGGGCGTTTTTTCTGGGGCGACTGTTAAATCGGATTTATAAGGCGAAAAACCGAATTTATTTTAAAAATTTTCATCAAGTTGATTTGGGAAAATACGATGTTGTGTACTGTTATTTGTTGGAAAGCGGACTAAAGCGACTGCGCGAAAAGTTTGATCGCGAATTGCGACCGGGCGCGCGCATTGTGTCTTTTGACTTTCCGATCCGTGGTTGGCACGAGCCGGTGCAAACGTATGAAGGTAATAAAAATAAAATTTTCATTTATCAAATATGAATAAACAGGTGATCATTTTGGCCGCGGGCAAGGGCACGCGGATGAACATTGACATGCCGAAAGTTTTAGCGCCGATTCTTGGCCGGCCGATGATTGAGCATGTGCTTGATGCGACGGCAAAGGTTTTGGCCAATCAAAAACCGGTGGTGGTGGTTGGATTTCAGGGCGAAAAAGTGCAGAGTCAGATCGGCAATCGGGCAAACGTGGTTTGGCAAACGGAACAGCTCGGTACCGGGCATGCGGTGGCGGCGGCGCGGCAAGCTTTGGCCAATCATCGCGGCGCGATCATGGTGCTGTATGGCGATCATCCGCTCGTGAATTATAAAACAATTGAAAACTTATTTCGTTTGCATGAAGAGTCCGGCGCTGTTTTATCCATGATGACCACGGCGGTGGATGATTTTATCGATTGGCGGCAGGGGTTTTTCGGCTTTGGTCGAATTTTGCGTAACGGTGGAGGCGGGATTTGCGGTATCAAGGAGTTGAAAGACTGCACGGACGAGGAAAAGCAGATTCGCGAGCTCAATCCGGGTTACTATTGCTTCGACTCGGAGTGGCTCTGGAATAATATTGACGAGTTGAAAAATGATAACGCGCAAAAAGAATATTATTTGACCGACCTCGTGAAGCGCGCCTTCGAGCAGAATAAAAATATTTGTGAAACCAAGATTCATCCGATTGAATGCCTTGGAATTAATACGAAAGAACAGTTGGAGTTGGTGGAGGGGTTGGTGCAACGGCGGGTGGAATAACGTGATCTACGTGATATAAATAAATCACATCAGTAGATCAGGTAGTAAATCACGTAGATCACGTTGTCCCACAATCGCTATGAAAATTGTAACCATCGGTGGCGGCACCGGACAATTTACTTTACTATCAGCTCTGCGCGAACTGTCTGATATTGAAATTACCGCGATCGTTTCCATGGTTGACAGCGGCGGTTCGACCGGCAGATTGCGCGACGAGTACGGCGTGTTGCCGCCGGGCGATATTTTGAAATGTTTGATCGCGTTGTCGCCGTTTCAGGACGCGCGCAGTCTTTTGCAGGCGCGTTTTTTGAGCCACGAAAAGTTAGCCGGCCACAATGCCGGCAATTTGCTTTTGACTTTTTTGTCGCAACATTTGGGCAATGATTTCAGCGGCGCGGTGGCGGCGCTAGGAGAGATTTTGAAAGTGAACGGGCGCGTTCTTCCCGTGACAACCGATAAAGCCACCTTGGTGGCGGAATTGGAAAATGGGCGGTTGGTTTACAGCGAGACGGCGATTGATGTGGGTCGAGACAAAGAAGCAAAAATCAAGCGTACCTTTCTCGTGCCGCATTCCGGCAAACTCGAGGCTTCCATCGGCGCGATTGAAGCGATCAGTGGAGCTGATATGATTATTGTCGGTCCGGGCGATCTTTACACCAGCATTGTACCGAACTTTCTGGTGCCGGGAATCAAGGAGGCGATTGAAAAAGCGCCGGCCAAGTTGGTTTACGTGGCGAATCTCATGACCAAGTTCGGCGAAACGCGCGGCTTTTCACTGCGGAACTTCGTCGATGTTGTTGAGGGAGCGCAAGGCCGACCGACTGACATCGTCATCGCCAATAACAAAATTCCCGAGCTTGCGCTCTTGGAAAAATATCTTAGTGAAGGCGCCGAGCCGGTGCGATTTGACATGCAAACCGAACTTGACAAACGGCAAATAATTTTGGAAGACTTGATTTTGGAAGGAGATTTGGCAAGGCATGATGTGGGGAAGTTGAGGGAGGTGTTGAAAAGTGTAGTGGTGGCGTCCAGAGTCTAAAGTCCTTGCCGGAGGACGAGTGCGTCCTTTGGCGCACAAAGTGAAAAGTCGGAATCGCAAGATGAACGGTTGAAATGGTTATAATATCGAGCATTCAGAACCGGGAACCGCTGACAATCTTATGATGATTGTCGATGACGATAAAGATTAAAAATAAAAAACGCCATAAGCGACGTTTTTCAGCGGCACACGGTTACAGCGTGAATAGCCGTGACAGGGCTAACGCCCTCCATGTACCAAATAGGAGTGTATCATTCCGATCGGCTTATTGCAATTGAGTTAAACCATTTTCAATAACCCCAATTTCAAATTTCAAGTTTCCAGTTTTATTATGCGTACCATCCTCGACCTCCACCTCCACTCCAAATACTCCCGCGCCACTTCGCCGCAGATGCAGGTGGACACTTTGGATTTGTGGGCGAGGAAAAAGGGAATAAATATTTTAGCAACCGGCGATTTTACTCATCCGCAGTATTTGCGCGAGTTGAAAGACAAGCTCATAGAGGACGGTTCTGGTTTGTTGCATCTTAAAGTGGTTTTCCGTGATTCAGTACCTACAACCTACAACCTACTCCCTACATCCTTCGTCTTGTCCGGTGAAATCGCCTGTATTTACAAAGACAAAGGCCAAACCCGACGCTTACACCTTTGCGTGCTGGCGCCGGACTTCGCGACGGTTGATAAGATTAACGCGACGTTGAATAAGTATGGTTGCAACTTAAAATCCGACGGCCGGCCGATCATTGGCTTGTCGGCGAAGATGTTGGCGGAAGTTTGTTTTGAAGCGAACGAGAATACGCTGGTCATTCCGGCGCACGCGTGGACGCCGTGGTTCGCGATTTTTGGTTCGAAGTCGGGCTACGATTCGATTGAAGAGTGTTATGAAGAATTGACGCCGCGCATTTACGCGATTGAAACGGGATTAAGTTCAGACCCGGCGATGAACTGGCGGCTGTCGCAACTTGATAATATTACTTTACTTTCCAACTCCGACGCGCACAGTCCGTTAAACATTGGCCGGGAAGCGAATGTTTTTGACATGGCGGAGCGGACTTATGACGAGATGGCGGGAATAATCAAAAGTAAAGACAAGAAAAAATTTTTATACACAGTTGAGTTTTATCCACAAGAGGGAAGATATCATGTTAACGGTCATGCCAAGTGCAAATTTTCTTGCTCGCCGCAGGATTCAAAGAAAAAATATCAAAATATCTGTCCGGTTTGCAAAAAAGAATTAACGCTCGGCGTTGAGCATCGCGTGGATGATCTGGCCGATCGCGCGCTTGGATTCAAGCCGGCGAACGCGGTGCCGTATCGTTCGCTGGTGCCATTGCATGAGATTGTGGCGGAATGCTTACAGCAGGGCAAAGCCACAAAAAGGGCGCAGGCGTTGTACGAAAAAATGTTGGCGCAAAAAACCGAGTTTGCGATTTTGTTGGATTTGACTCGTGAAGAGATCGCGGCGATTTCAAACGACTTGGTGGCGGAAGCAATCACGCGCGTGCGAGAAGGGAATATCGTGGTGAAGCCGGGGTATGATGGGGAGTATGGGATGGTTAAAGTATTTAATGACGCGGAAATAAAAAAATGGATACCGAAGCAAAGGAAGTTAATTTGAGGGCGGGAGGGGTAGTTAAAAGTCTAAAGTCAGAGGGCGGCGCTCAATCACCTTCACTGGTCGCCAAGTGGGGAAGAAATTTCCGTTGGCAATGACAATCGCGCCCGTTTTCAGCTCGGTCGGGAGTTTTTTCTCGAGCGGTGGCGCGGATCACTTTGTTTTTTTAAGTTGTATATCGGCTTGATTGTGTTGAAAAAATTTTAAAAATAAAAGCGCCCGCTCACGCGGACGCTTTTGAATATTATCGACGTTTGCGTCCGGCCACTTTTTTCTTCGCCAATTTGCGGCTCCTTGCGACTGGTCGGCGTTTCGCCACCTTTTTCTTGGCGGCCTTTCTTTTTTTTGCCATAAAAATTTTTCTTTTAGTGAATTTATTGCTCGAAATTAATTTCAGCGCAAAAATTCATTTAAGATTTTTTTATTGATTTAAAGGTTCTGCATGTTCATTGTAAAGCTTTTTTCAGTTGCAAACAACCGTTCGTTGCTTTTTTGGGGATAACTTTTTACAAAAGAAAAAGGTTATTTCATATTTTCACGCGCATCGTCGCCGCGTATTGCGTTCCTGCGACAAAAAGTTTTGTATTTTGTTTCGCGTCGCGTGATGATGTTACTCGTCTGATGAAAATTATTTATTGCATGTCAAAGTTTAACTCTTTCCTTGTTAAAAATTTTTTTAAAAAGGGCTACGGTGTCCACTCTTGTGTCAGCGGCCGGTGGCGACTGGTAGTTGCGGGGCTACTTTGACTTAGACGTCTTCCACAGTAATTGGAAATATTGACGGTAGTTGTCGGCGATTTTTTTATTACGAATCAGAAAGGCAACGGGCGTTTGTTCCCACAGGACGTGGCTGACGAAGTGGCCGGAAATCCAGAGCACGAGCGGGGAGGGCGGGAAATTGTCCGGCAAAAAGCGCAAATTCTCTACTGATTGTAAAATTTCTTTTTTTTGCGCCCGTGCTTGCGGCTGGGCCACGGCGTAGTGTTTGATCCGTTTGTCTTTGATTCGTTGTAAAATCGGCAGGGCTTGGCTCATGGCGCTGTGAAAACTGAAGTTGGCGCCGATCAGGTAAATGTCTTCGCCTTGCTCAATAAACATTTCATAGATTTCTTCCAGTCCTTTGATGCCGGAAAAGATCATCACCTCGGCCGGGCTGGGCTTTTTTTGCGATTTGATTTCGTCCATGACCTCTTTTGTCAGTTGCTCTTCGATTTTTATCTTATTAAGTAATGGCTCGGGATTCAGTATGCCGTAATAAAACACGCCGCGCTTGGTGATGCGGCTGACTAACTTTCTCGCGATCAAATCATCCAGCGCGCGATAAACGATGTTGCGGTGGAAGTTGGTTTTGTGAATAATCGGTCCGACCTTGGTTTCGCCGAGTTCGAGCAAGGCGAGATACACGTCGGCTTGATTGGAGGTGAAGGCGAGTTGGAGCAGTTTGTCCTTCAGCATACGGATTATGTCACGCGCGAGGTGACTGGTTTAAAGTTGCTTATTTAAGTTCAAGCGGCTAGCCTTGTTCGATCCACTGCTTTCATTTTAGCAAAAGTTAAAGTGTTTGTCAAGAAGTGTCACCACAAATGTATTGACAATTTGTTTTGTTGTCGGTATACTGCCTTGTCGTAGTTCATTGATAATTATGGGGGTGCGGCAATGAGTGATGCGTTTGTTCTGACGGTGACAATTATCGCTGGCATTTTCCTTTGTTTCGGTTGGTTTTGTTTGCCGGGATGGTTGGTGGTCGATTTGTTTGTCGCTTTCGCTGGTGGAGTGGTGACATTGCTCGTGGTGTCATATCTGATTTGGGGCAAGGATTTAGCGGATCCGTCGGACACAATTACGGAAACCTTGGTGCTTCCCCTGACGGGAAGTCGCGCGGATGTGGAGTGGCAGATGGATGAGTTGTGTCGATTCTACGCGCAATTGATAAAGACAAAAGAAAAATAGGAGGGAAAAATGAGCGACTTCATTCGGGCGATCGTGGTTCTGTCGTGTTTGTGTTGCTTGTTCTTGATGATCTTTGTTCAGTCCGCGAGCTGGTTGTTTTGGTTGACAATCGCCGGCGTGTTGATTGCGTCGTTTGCCTGGTTCGCTGTTTCGGTGAAAATGGATTGTCATGATCCGGAAAAGATGCGGGTGTGGGATTTGGGGACGGCGGTCGGGGATGATTTGGAGGGAATCAAGAGAAGCGATGACTAATGGAGGTGGCTCTATGATAAGTCAGTTTGTGGCACTTTTAAAGATGAAAGATTTACTCACGATTAAGGGGGCGATGCCAGCATTGGCCGCCGCCGTCAGCGAGCTTGAAACGATTCCGGAACTGACGCAAACGTCCGATGGTCGGGAGTTACTGGCAAACTGGCGGTGGCTGGCTGAAGCAACGGAAAAAGTATTTGATTGTAATCCGGCAGAAAGTCTTGTCGGAAAATATCTCGCACCAAAGTATCAAGAATACTTTGTCATGTCATTGATACGATTGGAGCGGGCAAAACAATTAGAGTCGGAGGGGGATTGCGGTTTTAATAAAAGTGAAAAGATCGAATTGGTCGTAAAGTCGCTACTTAATATGCTGTTTGAAATGAATGATTATTATGTGTTTTCCGGATTGGTTGAAGTAGGTAGGCAAGTCGGTTATTAGAGGTGATCTGGCTATTGATTTTTGAGTGTTCCAAAACAGTTCGCGCCTCGCGCGGCTGTTTTTTTGCTGACAAATGATTTTTAACATAAAAGTATTGTTTTGTGAC
>MFGM01000072.1:0-3744 GCA_001778275.1 Candidatus Falkowbacteria bacterium RIFOXYC2_FULL_48_21
GGTGATGTTGGGGGTGGTGGGGATTATGATGTGGTTTTTCAAGAAAAAGGGTTGGATGAAATAGTGGGGAAGTCAAAAGTCCAAAGGGCAAAGTCAAAAGTCAAAATCGCAGAGATACCCTTGTCATCCCGACGGAATGCCTGCCCGCAACCGCTGAGCACGCAGTAGCGCTGCAGGCGGGGAGGGATTAGTTAACCACCATGCAGAATATAAAAAAAACCGCGCCGCCGATGAGGGCGAGCGCGTTTTTGGTTGGTTCAGGCGATGGCCATCGCACCGATACGTCGCAAAGTCCGGCGCCGTTCTCGTAGCCATTGCGTGGCGACACTGCCGTGAGCAATGCAGAGATACAGCACGTCCCAATGGTCGGTGTCAGCGGGCTCCTTGAGGTTGGCGATGCCGGACAACGTCGTCGAAAGCATAGCGCGGACGTCTTTTTCGAATTCGTCGTCATCGCGAATCTGTTCAGATTCCACTATCAGTCCTTTTACCATTGCTTCACATTCGTTTTTGGTTTTGGCCATGGCGAAACCTCCTTGTTAGTCGTCCATGTATGTCAATCGAGTCCGAGCAGTTGCTTCGCGCGCCGCCGATGATGGCGAGCGCGTTTTTGTATCGTTACCTCCCTGTCCTTAGGTACAGGGAAACCTTTTCCTTCCACTCGACCGTGGTCTGGTCACCGAGCACTTCCGCACACGCCTCGCAAAGCGCTTTGATTATCTTGCCTTCAGTCTGTCTGAACACCTCGGGGGGCAGATATCGCGGATCCTTATCGCGGAAACGACCCGTAATATCCTTGAACCGTGCGACAAGCCTGTTCTTTTCCGGTGCCGAATCGGGGATCCGTTCGAGAATCCCATTGATGATTTGAATGGATGTGCGATTTGTCATGATGTGTTCTCCTTTGATAGAGTTAGTCATCCATGTTTATTGTCGTATCCCGAATATTTCAAACATTTGCGGCAGCCACTTTTCGAGAACCGCCTTGACCTCATCCAGCTTCTTCTCGGTTTCAGCCTGATTGGCCGTTCCATCAATGAATGGTTGGATGATGTTGCGTAACGGTACTGGTACATAGCCGCCGGTATAGATTGTCGCCAGTAATTCTTTGCCCATAGACAAACGACGCTTGGCAATGTCAAACGCGCCGATGATCTGTCTGGATGCGGTGCCGTTTGCGGGCATTGGACCGGATTCCAGCCATGCGCCCAACATAGAGAAAATGCAGCCTTGATTTTCTTTTGGAATTTCAGCCAGCATTGCGCGCATCTTTTCGAGCATACCGGTCGGGTTAAATCAGGCCTGCCTGAGTAAATCTTCCGAGAATTTGTCTTCATCAGTCATTTGTTTCTCCCTTTGTCTTGTGAAATTAACTACCTTGTCAAAGTCCAATGAAGCGAAATCATAGCAATTATAGATAAATTTGTCAAGACCTTGTGTAAAATTAGGTTGTTTTCGTGGTGTTTTACAAGATGGTTATTTATTGATATTGTGATGAGTGTGAAATTATTATGGAAAGGTGGCTGAGTGGTCGAAGGCGCCGCACTCGAAATGCGGTGAAGGGGAAACCCTTCCGTGGGTTCAAATCCCACCCTTTCCGTTTCGTTTTATGAAGTATTTCTCGGTGATCCAATTGAAAAAGTTTCCGATGGTTTGCCACGTGCCGCACAGTTCAACGATAATTCCGGGCAAGTATCGGCCGGATTTTTTAATCGGTAAAAAAGAATTGGAACAGGAAGCGAAAAAATTGGCTGACCTGTACACGCGGGAATTGTACCGGCCGCTATTGCGAGAATTTGGCGGCGTTGTTTTTGGTGTCAGTCGGATTGTCGTTGACCCGGAAAGGTTTGAGAATGACAGCAAGGAAGAGATGGCCAAGGTCGGGATGGGCGTTTTGTACACCAAGACTGAAAGCGGTCGTTTGTTGAGACGAATCGAGGCGCGGCGACGAGAGGAGTATTTGAATAAAATTTACCGTCCATATCAGTTGGCATTGAGCCGGTCAGTGAAAGGATGTCTACGAAAGTTCGGCCGGTGCTTGATCATTGATTGTCATTCGTTTCCCGCCCGCCCGCGCCGGTACGAGCGGGACAAGACGGCGCAGCGGCCTGATATTTGCCTTGGCACGGATAAATTTCACACGCCCGGCCGACTTGTCGTTGCTTTGTCAAAGGCATTTCGAGCCGCCGGTTTTTCGGTAAAAGTTAATCAGCCTTTTCGCGGTGCTATGGTGCCGCTGGATTTTTACCGGCGAGATAAAAGAGTCCGATCAATCCTTGTCGAGGTGAATCGGGCGTTATATATGGACGAAAAACGATTTTCCAAACAACGCGGCTTTGCGCGAATTTCCCGGACAGTTTCCCGAATCGTTTCGGCGGCGTGCCACGACTATTTACAAAAAACAAAATGAAGAATGAAAAGATTAAATTTGATAAAGCCACGGAGCGAAAGACGCCTCGAGCGGAAAGAGCGCGAGAATTTCAATATCGAGAAGTTTTGCCTGACGATTTTATCAAGCAGAGAGATCAGTTGCCGTTAAGTTTGCTCGCATTTCTAACGCCACACACCGCCGAGGATTATCGAAAGCAAAAAACAACGCTATTCTTGTCAGAGGACAATCATTGTGGGTTTGGTTTAACTCCCGATGGTAATCTGATTTCGGTGTTTTCGTTGGAAAAAGAACGTGGCCCGGCGTTGGTCAAAGAAGCGTTGGCGCGCGGAGCGAAGTCATTGAGTTGTGTCGGGCAAAAGTTGCGCGAGCTTTATGAAGAAGCCGGATTTCAAGTAAAAAAGGAAGAAGCGTGGAATCAGAATTACGCGCCGGAATATTGGGACTACGATCGTTTTGGCACGCCTGATTATTACGAAATGAAATTGCTAAAAGAAGCAAAAGATTAGCATTTTTTGTATTAAATAAATATGAAAACTGAAAAAATTACCGGTGCCAAATCGGAAACAGAATACACCGATCCGGTTTTGCGCGGTTTTTGGCAAGCGGCCTGGGGCAATCCATGGACGGTGGTAAATGATGACATGGATGCGTGGGATCATTACGCTTGGCAAAAAAAGTTGATTGAAGTTTGCGCCGCGGATGTGGCGAAGCGCATGCAAGAGAAAGGCGAAGACGTGAACGCGGCCTTCACGCAGGTGACCGAACGAGGCGACTTTGCGTTTGAGAAAAATCACGCCCGCTATGACGTGGTGACTTTTCAGGAAAAAAAAGTGCGCCAAATCGCGCAAAAGTTGTTTGATCTTGAAAAAGCGCATGCCACGGTGGACGAGTTCGCGACTGATTACGAGGATGAACGCGGTCGCGTGCCGGTGGATGCTGAATTGCACGAAACTCTGGCGGCGCTTGTGATCATGGGTATGCACCCTGACCAGTCTTGTTGGGGACATCCGGAAAAAGCGGCCGATGGGTTTACCGCGTTAACACCGAACATTCATTTGACCGGCGGCCTGCCGGATAGAGAATACGCGAATGAAGAAGTGGACGCGGCGTGTGAAGCAGCGGAGCGAAACGCGCATACATTGAATAACAATTTGTTCGAATTTTATATGAGTCGATTGGTGCGGCCGGAAGCGAAAATCGTGGTTGATTATCTGGCAGGCATGCCCGCTTTTTACCTTCGCTCCGAAATTGCGCGCGCCGAATTGGCGGCCAAAAGTCCGGTCGAGCGTGATAGAATTATCGAGGCGGCGAGGAAAGAGTGGCGGGATTTCGAGAAGTTTTTGGCGGAACGG
>MFGM01000072.1:3758-8027 GCA_001778275.1 Candidatus Falkowbacteria bacterium RIFOXYC2_FULL_48_21
GGTCGTGCTGTGTGTAAAATGCAAAGCGGCGGTTGTTCGTAGCGATAGAATCGCATTCTGTCGTTACGAACAACCGCCGCTTATTTTGTTATTTAACGTTTGTGATTCCGATGTCTTTAAAGCTTTGAATCGTATTTGTGCCGAGAATCGCGTCAAGGATATTTTTCACTTTTTGGTTGCCGCTAATTTTTTTTTCCGTGTTCGCCGCGTAACTCTGGAAAAAGGTTTTCATGTGCGTCGAACCGAAGTTGTAGCGCGCGGCCAGCGAGTAAACAAAGAAATCGGTGGCATCGGCGCCGGAAAAGTTTGGCGGATTCTCGAGGCTGTAGATTCCTTTCAAAAAGGAATCAGTGTAACTGTTGATCGTGCCCACTTCCCGTAGGGAAACGGCCTTGCAAAATGATTCTTGAATATTGTATACGGGAGCGGTGCTGGCCGGATAGTCGCCGAAAATGCTGTGAATTGGCTCATGAATGGTCAGTGTTTGTCGCTTGATCGTTTCATATGAAGCCAGCGTGTAGTCGCTCGCGACGTTGGTGCCTTGATAAGCGATGTACCAATAATAGTTGGCGTTGCAAATCAGTGGATGGCCGTCTTTGGTGCCGGCCGAGCCGGTTTTGTATTGATTGTAAGAGCAGTCCCCGTCCTTGTTAAGATGAAATTCGATTTTGTTTTTTGGTATTACTCCGCCGGTGGCATTTTTCAGTGCGCTGATGCCAACAATGTGGCCAAGAAATGAAGCGTTGAAAAAAGCATCATCGTCAAACGAGCACGGATCGGTGCAGACGATGGCGAAGTCGGCGGTGGTGTTGTAATATTTGGAATAGCGATAGCCGCGATTGGCGGTATTTTTTTTGCACTCGGCAATGCTGTTTACCCCGATCGCTTCAAGGTTCGCCGCATCGCCCGCGCAGGTTGACGAGAGCGAGCCGATTTTCAATTTGTTGTCGAGGCAACAAGTCCCTGATTGAATTTTGTTTTCTTCCGCCGTAATTTCTGTTTTTAATTTGCATGTGTTATTGATGCAAATGCTCGCGCTGCCGCAACTCGCGCCGTACATGCAACCGGCCTTAGCCACGCATTTATTATTCGTGCAAGTTTGATCGTAGTCGCAGTTGGCTCCGCCACAGTTACTGACAACGGCCACGCAGTCGTTGTTCACGCAATCATATCCGGTGGCGCATTTTGGATTGTTGTAAAAACAACCGGTTTTTTTTACGCACTTATTATTTTCACAAACATAACCGCCGTTACAGGTCGGATTGTCGTAAGCACAGCCGGTTTTTTTCTTGCACGTGTTCGAAACGCACGTCTCGTCCGCGCCGCACATTGGGTTGTCATACGCGCAACCGAATTTGTTCACGCACTGATTATTTTTACATTCTTGATTCCATTTACAGGCCGGATCGCTATTGATGCAACCCTTTTTTTTCGCGCACGCGCCATTCACGCACTCGTAATTTGCGCTGCATTTCGGATTGTCGTAGGCGCAACCGGTTTTCTTTTGGCAAACATTATTCGAACAGTTGTAACCAACGGCGCAGGGAGGATTCAAATACAAACAACCGATTTTTTTCACGCACTGGTTGCTTTGGCACTCGAAGCCTGGCGCGCATGGAGGGTTATTGAACGCGCAGCCGATTGATTTGGAAGTGTTTGGCCCGCCCAGACTCGGCGCGGCTGGCGTTGGCGAAGGGGTTGGCGTGGGAATATATGGCGCCACGTATGGTGTTTTTGGTTTTGGCGGAAGGAAAGAGTTGTCGGAAGAAAGTTGGTTGATGTTGTTATTGGTAATGCCAAGGCCGAGCGACTTCATGATGTTAAAAGCGTCCGCCGGTTTGCCGAGAAAGTAGCGTTTCGCATCGCTCGGATTCACGTACCACGCTTCGCCGTGATTTTCGACTTGCAAAAATATCTTGCCGAGATTTTTGTTTGTGAACGCCAAGTCAACGTCAATCGAGCCGCCCGTCGCCTTTGGGATTTTGTCTAAGTTTTTATTTGTAATACCGATGCCCAAATCTTTCATAATCTGAAAAGCATCGCTCGGTTTGCCTAGATAATATTTTTTATTGTTTGCCGGATTCACGTACCACGCTTCGCCGTGGTTTTCAACTTGAATTAAGATTTTGCCTTTGACTTTGTCAATCACTTTTGCGTCCGCCGCGTGGAGCGTTATGCCAAGGGAGAGAATAAGGGAAAGGGCAAGAATGAATTTTTTCATAATGTAATTTTATGCTTCTGGGTATATTATAACAGAAATTAAGGATTTTCAAGGGGTGGTTGATATTTACAGCCGATTTGATAGACTAGTGATTGATGAGCGTGTATTGGCTGGCCGGCAACTTTTGCCTTTTTCTTTTACCCTAATTTCTAATTTTCCAATTTCTAATTTCTTTTGCCCTCATAGTTCAACGGATAGAATGTAGGATTCCGGATCCTAAGATGGAGGTTCGATTCCTCCTGGGGGCATGAAAGTCACTCGCTTATTTTAAGCGGGTGATTTTTTTTGCTTGCCTTTTTTCCTCGACCGTTGTAAAATTTTATTGGTTTAGTCATGGCCAGTTGTTTTTTGACAATCGCGAAACGGAGGTGGTTCGCATGTTGAAACCGGAAGAATGGCAAAAGTTGATTGCGGCGCTGAAGGAAAAAGTCGGCCGGAAGGTGAGGCTGCTTGTCCAGCTCGAAGTGCGCGACAAAGAGCTTGGCAATATGGGCGCGGACGGAGGGCCGCGAGTCAGCGGATCGGAAATTGAGATCAAGTTGCTGGGTGTTTACGGTCTTGGTTCGCAGCCGCTGTACATTCATGGCGTTGACACGGACGGCAAGGCCAAGATTTTTCGCAACAATTCGGACGCGTGGGTGGAGGAAGAAACCGGCAACCCCACGCACCATGATTGCACCACGCTTTTGCGTGTCGACGACATTGACATCAGCACTTGGTTCGCGAATGGCACGTTGTTGGCGAACGAACACGCGTTCATCGCCAAAGTGAAAGCGGCCGAGCCGGACAACAAGTACTTGGCCGAAAGAATTCTGAACGGCCAGCCTGACTACCGCCCGGCCGGCAGCAGCCCGCGCTACTATCCCAGTTACTGCATGTTTGAGGATTCGAAGTTTGTGGAAAAAGCGATAGCCTATCTTGATAAGATTGTGTAGGAGGGCAAAATGGCGAAAACGGAATTTATCAGGGATGGAATATGCGCGAAGTGTGGTGGTAAAACAGCGGTCAATCTTGTTACCAGCTGGCCGTTTCCGGATGATGAGCGCAGTGAAGTCGTGGAAACGTGCGCAAGTTGCGACTTCGGGGATAGAAGAAATTTTTCTTCCACCGATCAAGTGACCAGCTTTAATCAATCATGTGCGGAAGAATCAGTGAACAATCGAGTGAAGGCGGCGATTTCCAATCTGCGCGAGTTGATCGCCGCGTATCCGGTTTCATTTGTGCGGCCGGACATGGCGAGCGTGGCGGCGGCGTTGAAGCTGCTCGAACGGGGTGATTTTTCACGCTTGTATGTGGAGTTGGAAGCACTGGGGAAGTCGCCTATTGCTGAAATCAGATTCGATTCCATGGCAGAGATTCGGTCGGCGGCGCAGGCTGACCGTCAGCGCGGTCGAACAATGGATGAATGGCATGAGAATGAAGCGCGCGTGGAAGCGAGCAGTCAGCAGGCGGAAGAAAAAGTGTTTGATTCAGTGGCCGAGCTGGTGCGGCTGGTGGAGAAGAGTTTCAAAGAGCAGAAATGATGATTCATAGTGCGGCCCCGCCAAGTCGGGGCTGTTTTTTGTTTAAAATTGTGGCTCTAGAGTCAATAAAATTTGGAGCTATTGACATTTTCGTTTAAATTTGATATTTTTTATGGTTCGTTGTTTGACAACCGAGGGAGGTCGCGATGTCTAATTTTCTTGACGGAATTAGGAAGGTTGGTAATTTCATTTTGGTATGGTTGCTCACAGTCGTGGTCGTGTCATGGAATGGTGGCGTGCTATCAATGATGTGGAACTGGTTTGTCGCGCCGGCCATTGGTCAGGCTGCCATTTCACTCGGTACCGGTGTTGGGCTGGTTTTGCTTTTCTTTCTGGGGCGGATTTGGACAGTGGCAACATGGCCGGAATCGAGATTTCATATCGGATTTGATGAGGCGAAAGATTGGATGGTGAAGTGGCTTATCGCGCCGCTCGTGCTTCTGTTTTTCGGGGCGGCGGTACACTTTGGCATTGGGACGGTGATTCTACTGTGATTTTCTTTTTTTCCCTTGTAGGTCGAAACAA
>MFGM01000073.1 GCA_001778275.1 Candidatus Falkowbacteria bacterium RIFOXYC2_FULL_48_21
GAATTGACGATCTGCTCGCAAAAGCGATTCAATATGACGGTAGCATGGCGAGCCATCCGAGCCTATTCAGTTATTTGGCCATCAATTGTGGCGAAGCGAAAGTGAAAGCCATCATGACGGACTTTGGCTTTGACCACGCCTTGCTCAACATGACGCAACGCTGGCCGAACACGGACTTTCCCAACAATTTGCATACGCCCGGGTGTCTTTGAGAAACACTTGCCAAAAAATTAATTCCATGATATCATTCTTTTGTATTTCAAACAGTTAAATCACAAGGAGATAAAGGCGCTAGAGGAGATAGGCTAAAGACGTAAATCTGATTCCATAATCTCCTTCATCCCCTTTATCCCCTCGTTATAATAAATTTCATATGAAAAAGGATATTCATCCCAAATACCACCAGGATACCAAGGTCACCTGCGTTTGCGGCAATGAATTCACCACCGGATCCACCCGAGAAGAAATTAAAGTCGAGCTTTGCCACATGTGCCATCCTTTCTACACCGGCAAACAAAAGCTCGTGGACACCGCTCGCCGCGTGGAGAAATTCCAAGAAAAAATCGCCAAGACGACCGCCGCCGCGCAAACTCGCAAAGGCAAGAAAGCCAAAAAAGCCAAGGCCGCCAAATCAGACAAATAGCTACTTCAAAGCCGCTCGCGTTTTGGATTTCCAAAAATGGGCGGTTTTTTGATAGGGTACAGATGTACAGATTAAAGGTACAGATAATACAGATTGGCTAACAGGTAAGGCTCATTTGTTGAATCTGTACAATCTGTATTGTTATCTGTACATCTGTAACAACAATTTTATGCTAGACAAAATCTCGAAAATTAAAAGTCGTTTCTCGGAGCTTGAAAAAAAACTGCAAGACCCCGCGGTTTTGAATAACCAAAAAGAAGTGGCCGCCCTTTCGAGCGAACGAGCGGAAATGGAAGACCTGATCCGACTGATCGGCGAATACGAAAAATTGAGCGGCGACTTGGCGCAAGCGCAAGACACGGCCAAGACCGAGGATGCCGCGCTCGCTGAACTGGCCAAAAACGAAATCGCCGTTCTCACGCCGCGCTTAACGGAAGTGGAAAAACATTTAAAACAAGAACTGATGCCAAAGGATCCGAACGACAAAAAAGACGTGATCGTGGAAATTCGCGCCGGCACCGGCGGTGATGAGTCTGCATTGTTCGCGGCGGAACTTTATCGGATGTATTCCAAGTTCGCCGAATCAAGAAAGTGGAAAAACCACATCTTGTATTCCAACCAAATCGGTATCGGCGGCTTCAAAGAAATAATCTTTGAAGTAACCGGTAAAAACGTTTTCGGTTTCCTTAAATACGAACGCGGCACGCACCGTGTCCAGCGCGTGCCGGAAACAGAAAAGGCCGACCGCGTGCACACCTCGACCGTCACGGTTGCCATCATGCCCCAGGTCGAAGAAGTAGATGTCAAGATCGAACCGAAAGATTTAAAAGTCGACACCTTTTGCGCCGGTGGACATGGCGGACAAAGCGTTAACACGACTTATTCCGCCGTGCGCATCACGCACTTGCCGACGAACACCGTCGTCTCGTGCCAGGACGAAAGATCACAACAACAAAATCGCGAAAAAGCCATGCGCGTCATGCGTTCGCGTTTATACGAGTTGGAAATGGAAAAACAACACGCCGCGCTCGGCGCCGATCGCAACGCCCAAATCGGCTCGGGCGACCGGTCGGAAAAAATCCGCACTTACAACTTTCCGCAAGACCGCATCACTGATCATCGCATCAAAGAAAGCTGGAACAATATTTCCACCATTATGGACGGCCGGCTGGATCCTCTGATTGACGCGCTGAAAGAAGCGACATTCAAGTTACAAAAATAATCATGCCCCGCACCATTCAACAATCGCTGCGCGCCGGCGGGCGAAAACTGCAAGTGGCCGGAATTAAATCCGCGACGCTTGACGCCACGGTGATTATTGGGTTTGTTTTGCAAAAATCAAAAGAGTACCTCTTTGCTCATCCGGAAAACTTTGTCCTGCCGGACCAAACGCGAGCAATAAACAAACGACTGTCCCGCCGCGCGCTCGGCTGCCCGGTGGCATACTTAACAAATCAAAAAGAATTTTTCGGGCTGGATTTTTTTGTTGACAAACGCGTGCTCATCCCCCGCCCCAAAACCGAGCTGCTCGTTGAAGAAACGCTAAACATTATCTCCGCCAACTTCAAAAATCAGCGCGTGAACGTCGCCGACATCGGCACCGGCTCCGGCTGCCTCGCCATCACGCTCGCCAAGCGAGCGCCGAACGCCCGGCTGTTCGCCGTTGACGTTTCCGCTCGCGCGTTATCCGTCGCCAAGCGTAACGCAAAACTCCACGGCGTAACAAAAAAAATAAATTTCTACCGCGGTGATTTATTATTGCCTCTCAGAAATAAAAGGCTTGATATCGTTATTGCCAATCTTCCTTACCTCCGACCGAACCAAATCAAAGGCGACATCCGCTTTGAGCCGCGCCGCGCGCTGGTCGGCGGTCATGACGGCTTGAAACTTTTGAAAAAACTTTTTCAGCAAATCACCAAATTGAAATATCCACCGCCCTTTCTCATTCTTGAAATTGACCGTAGCCAAATGATAGCCGTTAGACGCTTGGCAAAAAAACTTCTACCAAAAACGGTTTCGCCGATTATCCGCCAAACGGCCTTTCCCTTGTTAAAGAACGCGCCATTTAAAAAACGAACGGCCAAGTGCTGATCGTTTTTATTTTAAAACGTCCCGCGTTGGCAGGACGTCTATTTTTTCATTTGGCGAAGCAATCTTTCGCCAACTCTGAAACCCTTGCAACCACAAACACTTCCACCCCATCGGTTCGAATTCGCCAGTCCCCCGTTTTTAACAGCCTGGACATTACTTCTTCCACCGATGTTCCGTTGGCGAAGTAATAACGCAAGAACGATTCATTCAAACTGGGTTCGCCGTCCCGCGGCAAGAGCCGAACAAGCCCGACGCGGCCGGCGGCCGCTTCTTCGGTTTCCGCGGAAACCACCCCTTTCGTGGCGCACGTTTCAAGCAAGATGTTGATAATCCTTTTGCCCGGGTCTCCAAGCAACTTGGCACGAAACCGTTTCACTTCAAAAATCATGATTGCACCTCCTCTTTCTTATTAATGTCGTATTCCGTTATGGCCGAAGAAATCATATAAAGGAACCAAACCACAATGAGCATCGGCAACCATGCCGTGGTCACGACCAGCAAGCGCAAAACCGCCTGCCGCCAACCATCCCCTTCGCGCAAAAGCAACGTGATTGCAATCAAAAGACCAATCATCAGGTAAATGAGCGGCTATTCCATTTTCCCCTCCTGTTAAACAATTTCATTTTAGTTAAAACGACCAATAAAGTCAAGACTATTTTATCACAATCAAATCACTATAATCTTTCTGAATTTGCTCTTTCAACGCCGCCGCTTTCGCCACTCCGGCCAAATCAACCTTGGCGCAATATTCGACTGGCTCGCTCACCAACATCACTTCCCGCCCTTGCATCTCCGGAAACTTGGCCAGAAAGTTGTTGATTGACGGCAACGCCTGCGCACCGGCAAAATCACAAAATGAACGCTTGAAATATATAAACAAATCCCCGGTTTCCGCCGCTGCGCCGCCTGAACTAATTTTTTGTTCACTTGGCGCTTTTACCGCCTGATTTTCCGGCTGAATATATTTATTGTACACCTGATTCATCGACTGATCATACCATGATGTATCCGTGTAAACGGATAAATCAAATTTCGGCGGCTCGGTCAAGTTTTCGCCATGCAAACTGCGCCAAGCGTAAACCAACAATCCGCCGCCAAAAATCACCAGGATCATGATGCCCAAATATTTTTTTAGATTATTCATATTTCACTTCGATCCATGTCGCGCCGGCGTTAAATCGGATTTCATCGCCCCGGTCGTTGAAAAAGCGCGTGCGCTCATTTAACGTATTTCGCCGCCATTTGCCCGAAAACATTTTACCATCCAGAAAAATCTCCGCCGCACCGTTGCCCAAGGTTTGCACGTCAAGCCGACCATAGTCATCAATCACTTTGCTTTTGACGTGCATGACGGCCACATTCTTCGCGCGGATGATCTTGCCAACCGAATCAACGTGCGCGTGACCGGACTGTAAACGAACGTATTCGTTTTGATCCTTTTCGTATCGCCACTCCACGGCATACGCCGGTGTCAAAAAATCAACCTTGATCGATTCGACATCGCCGCGTTCCGCGAGCGCGGCGTCCGGCTTGAACAACCACGTCTCGAAATCTCCGGCCAAAGTCCAGGCCATGTCGGCCGCCGCTCGACTGATGAAATCAAACGAAGTGTAAACATTGTGTGGCGGTGTCCGAGTGGATGAACGCCAAAAATATTTTCCATTGAAAAATTCATTCAAATCATATTTATAAGCGGCCAGCTGCTTGAGCGCCGCATCACTGCCGCCCACGTGGGCATAGGGCGCACCAAATTCTTTCGCCCAATCCACATAAAACGGTCGCGCCGATCTGACCGGCCCGATTTTTTCAACTTTTCTGTCCGCGGAAAAAATCGCGAGAAAGCGCGTAATCGGCGCCTCGACTATCGCTTCATAAACCAAACTGGCGTCAGCAATCCCGCTTTGTGGCCGCGCCTCACTATGATTCTCAATCATCACGGCGTAAACGCCCGGTTCGCTCTCACCATCATAACAAAGACCGTCGATTTTTTTTATTTTTTCACATACAACGATTTTTTCGGCCAGCGTTTGCTTGATTTTTTCCTGCAACGCCGCTTGTTCCGCCTGCCATTTTTGCCAACAGACAAAACCGCCGCCGACAGCAACAAGCAGCACCACCGCACCGACGAGGACTGACTGTAAAATATATTTTTCCTTTTTCATAATTTGCGCATACCCCGTAAAAATCTTTATACTTTGTCCTTGATGCTTATCTTTGCCCCTTGACCATTTTCCTTACTCCTAACTAAAAGCGCCCTATCGGAATAATAGAGCACTTTTTCTTTTGAAGCAAATCATTATTTGGATTTTTTAGGTTCCGCCGCCTTGGCCGCATCTCCCGCGACCGGAGCCGCCGCGCCCCCAGCCGGAGCCGCCGCGCCTTCGACAGGAGTCGCTGACTGAGCCGCTTCTTCCACCTTTTCTTCTTCTGGCGTGGCCACGATGGCAATCACTTCACCCGGATTGCTCAAAACTTCAATCCCATCCGGAATCACCAAATCTTTCACAACGATTCGATCGTTCAACGCTTTGAGCGCGGAAAGCGATACCTTCAACTCGGAAATCATATCTTTGGCCAAACAACGAATCTTAAGTTTGTCCATATTGGTGACCAAGATGCCGCCCAAATCCTTAACCGCCGAAGACTCATCGACAAAATTCAGTTCCACTTCCACTTCCAATTTTTGACCAGCCTTGATCTGATAAAAATCAACATGCCGAATGATATCCCTGACCGGCGTATAGTCAACCGCCTTGATCAAAACCTCACGCGATTTGGCTTCGCCCTCAATGGCTAAATTGATGATTGAACTTTCACCGGCCGCTTCATACAACTTGCCAAACTCAACCGGATGCAAAGAAATTAATTTGTTTTCTTTTATTTCCGGACCGTAAACCACCGCCAAAAGGCGATCCGCCTCTTTTTCTTTTCGTAATTTTGCCTTTAATTCGTGCACCATAATATAATTTAAAAACGTTTATAAATAGCCTTATTTTATTGTAATTTTATTAACGAAAGGCAGTATACCAAAGCGTTTAAAATAAGTCAAATATTACCGAGATTAGTATGATTATTATGATTAATCTGATTATTTGGTCAGGACAATCCGCTAAATCCGCGTTCTAACCGTTGAATCCATGTTCTCCCCTATCCGTACTACCATCGATACGCACACTTTGGGCAATGCCGAGCATAATCAGACTGGAAACCAAGAAACTGCCGCCATAACTGATAAACGGCAAAGAAATACCCATAACCGGCAAAAGTCCCATGTTCATGCCAACGTTCACCACGAGATGAATGAAAAAAATACTCATTATTCCCAAAACCACAAATAATCCGAAGTCGTCCGGCGCTTGGCGCGCCACGCGCAGCAAACGATAAAAAATCACCCCCCAGCAAATAATCACCAGGGCCACGCCAAAAAAACCAAGCTCCTCCGCGATTACCGCAAAAATAAAATCGGTTTGCGCTTCCGGAATGAATTTCAATTGACTTTGCGAACCAAAGCCGAGGCCGCGCCCGAAAAATCGTCCCGAACCGATGGCAATGAGAGCCTGCGAAACATTGTAACCGCTACCAAGCGGATCGGCCGCGGGATTGAGAAAAACCGCGACTCGCTCTTTTTGATAATCTTGCAAAACGAACAACCAAGCGACCAGCGACAATAAAAGCAAAATTACTAAAATAATTGCGATCACTCGCCGACTCATGCCGGTCAGAATGAGCATAATAAACCATGTACCGAGAAGCACCAACGCTGAACCAAAATCCGGCTGCAACATCACCAAAAAGACAAAAGACAGACAAATGAACGCGCTGACAATAACGTGTTTACCGGACTGAAATCGTTGCAAGCGATTGCTGAAAAATTTAGCCAACACGATTACCATGGCAATCTTAGCCAGCTCTACCGGCTGCACGCCAAGGCCACCGAATGAAAACCAACCGCGCGTACCATTGATCGTCGTGCCAAAAAGCAGCACGGCGAAAAGCATAATTATCGACAGAATATAAATTATTCGTCCATACACCCGCCAACCGGAAGACCTCGACACGCCCGCCAGCCAAGCCATGGCAAAACCGATAATGCCGAAAATGATTTGCTTGTGAAAATCGTTGAAATCCGGCGGATCATGACTCAGACTCACGCTGTAAATCGCGGCCAGCCCAAGCGCGTATAACGCAAAAACGCCCGCAAACAAAATCCAGTCAAAGCGCCACAGATTGTCCGCTATTCGCCGAAACATAAAATAGGGGGTTCATTCCCTATCTTATACGATTCCTTCCCAAATCACAAATCTTAAGGTTGAAATCATAAATGCCCGCCAGCATCCCCCACCAGCCTAGGCATTTCAGATTTTTGATTTATAATTTTCGATTTCGGCTTATAAAATCATCAAATCAGACAGCCGGGCGAACAAGACAAAATTATTTCTTACTAAATAGTAAATCCAAATCCACATCAAGATTTTCAAATTATTTTTTCACAACGCCTTTTGTGTCGCTGATTGCCTTGTTATAAGCATCTTCGACCAACGCCTGTGAAAAGAAATCTAGAATTTCGCCGGCGGCCACCATACCGATTTGTTCGTTTCTTTTTGTTTTGAAAAACGTGATTGTCTCGTCAACAAGTTGCGCTTTTCTTTCATCGGTCAAAATATCCCATTTTCGCCTCATCTTATTCATATACTCCATTCGATTAACCGATTAACGTGATTAACCCACCCTCCCCCAGTTAAAACGTGGGGGCTATTTTGCTTTCTTGCTTTCTTGTTTTCTTGTTTTTTTCCTATTCCACTACTTGGGCTCCCCCGACTTCACCTCAAACCCCTTGAACGCGGCCGAATCCAAAATATTCACATCGGGAAAAACTTGAATTTCAACATTGCGCGGCACGTCTTGAAAAACATTACGACTGACGCTGACTTTTTCGCCGGCGTTGATTTTGTCCAGTGTCACGGAAAACACACCGACCAGATTCTCCTGTTTCAAGAGCAGGACGGTAAACCGCGGCTCCCAAAAATTGTAAGCGCTGCGATTGATAATATCAAACCGAAATCCGGCCAAGCCGTCATCGCCGGCCTCACTGCTGGCCAAAGACACAGCGTTTGCGAACTCAAACTGCAAAAATTTTTCCGCGGCGGTGGCGTAGTTGGCCACTTTTTCCCACTGGATATTTTCAATCAATATGTTGGCATCGGTAATGTTTTTTTCAGATTGGTAGTTCAAATACAAAACAAACTTGTTCTGCTCCGGCAAGGCAAAATCGGTTTTGACGTTTGTTTTTTCATCATCCGCCAAAACAAACGAATAATCAAACGCTCGCGCCAACCATTGTTGATTCG
>MFGM01000074.1:0-14805 GCA_001778275.1 Candidatus Falkowbacteria bacterium RIFOXYC2_FULL_48_21
GATCGTAAAGACGGTGTGCCGCGACGTTGGTTTGCGCGAAACCGGATTTTTCGAATTACCGGAAAAGATTCATCGCGCTACCTGTACTTGTTCCGTGAAAAAGATGGGGACGAATGGCTATCTCGATTGCCGCTTGAAGGACGTGGAATGCAAATTGTTTGTTAATTAGCACAAAAAGGCCTTGCCACGCAAGGCCTTTTATCGTGTTTTGCCCATTTGACTTGTGATTAAATGTGCGCTATTATTGGGCTACTGCGCCACCCTAGCTTTCTCCTTCGCCCTTCGATTAGCTCAGGGCTTCGGAGGACGCTGTCCGTCATTAGTTATATGCCACCCTAGCTCAGCTGGTAGAGCAACAGTTTTGTAAACTGTGGGTCGTCGGTTCGAATCCGACGGGTGGCTCTGTACTACTTCCTATAAAAATGGATGTGGGCTTGCCCCGCACCCGAACGTAGAGAGTGGTGCGGGGTCGTCGGTTCCGCGCCGAAGGACGCGCTCGTCCTGTGGCGAGAAATCCGACGGGTGGCTCCACTTAATAATGTTAATCAAGCGAATCAAGGTATGTCACAAGATAACATGATCAAACTCCAATGCACCGAATGCCGCACGGTGAATTACAATTCTCGCCGCAACAAGAAGACGATCAAGGCGAAAATTGAGTTGAAGAAATATTGCAAGCAATGCAAAAAGCATAGCGCGCACAAGGAAGTCAAATAAACCAAGGAGGTTTTTAATGGCAAAGAAGTCAGCGCTTCCGGCAACACATTTTCTCCCCAAGGGCATGACGTTGAAACAGTACGAAGAGGCGTGTGGAGAAAGGCACAGTCTTACTTGTCCAAAATGTCAAAAGCGGCTGGCTTATCGTGAGAAGTTTTTGGAGTTGGGAATGAAAATATTCCAAGAACAAACCACGGTGCTTTGCCTGAACTGTCTTTCGCTCGTTGAAGTCAAGACGGGGAGAATCGTTCCCAGCGAGCCTATGGGTTCGTCGCTTCGCGGTGAAGACGTTATCGGCATGTCCGGCGCGGACGGGTATGGGCCGCTCGAGGCGTGAGCGGCAACAAGTCGCCTTGCCATGGCAGGCGACTTTTAATATTGACAAATGATTATCGAATTGCTATGGTAAAATTGCGTCAAATAGGCGCAAGCGTTCAATAAATTAAAGGAGAATGCGACACATGTTGAATGGCAAGGAAATGTTGCTTGTAATGAGAAACGCCAACCCGGCCCAGATTGATGATTCGAAGCCTTGGAAAAAGCCCGATGAGGTACCGGAAGCGGCGGATGTGATCGTTTTTGTCGGTCAGTTGGGAAGGGTGAAAACCTTTCCCGTCAGCAAGTGGGACAAGGCGGTTGACCGCCGATTTATGAAGGTTAAAGGCTTGCGCTGGGATGATAAGATAGGGCGTTGGTGCTCAAACGGTGATTTGGGCAAGGGGAAGTGCGTCATCAACGTGTAAGTCCAAGTTAAGCAACAAGGCTCCGTCGCCACGGAGCTTTTTTATTTCAAGCTAATGTAGGGATTGATTGCCTGCCTCGCATTGACCCACATTGTTGCGAGTCAAGGCGGGCAATCAATCCCGACGTTGAGGGATTTTGATTATTTACCTTTTTATCCTATAATTGAATGGTATGGAAAAGTTAAGCACGAAAGTCAAGGTTCTGCTGGGGGCCGTTATGGTTGTTTTTTTCGTGTTGTACGGCAGTTTTTTCTTTTTGAATACTTTTCAGTCGGCGCAAGACAGGGATGATCATTTGATTTTTAACTGGCCGGATGAAATGGCGAACAGCGCCTTTATCGGTCAATTTGTTGATTCCGGCAAGTTTAGCTTGCCGGAAGAGTTGAATAGTGCCGTCGGTAATATCATTCATCCGCGCAGTACGAACGTGCGCGCCGATGGCGAGATTGTGCCGGCCGCTTTTTTAGGTTTCACGATTGTTTATGGATTGCTGGCCAAGCTGGTTGGCTTATTCGCCGTTAACTTTTTAACACCCCTGTTCGGCGTGCTCGCGGCGTTGGCGTTATTTGGTTTAGCGCGAAACGTATTTGGCGTGCGCGCCGGGTTGATAAGTTTTATTTTGTGTTTGACGCTGGGAACCTTGCACTATTATTCGTCGCTAGTCATGTTGCCAAACGTTTTTTTTGTGTTTTGCGCGCTGGCCGGATTTTATTTTCTTTCAAATTGCGGCCGGGAGGGAAAAAATTATCAATTACTTTTTGTCGGTTTTTTCCTGGCATTGTCCGCGATTACGCGACCGATGGAAGCGATTTGGTTGGTGTTGCCGCTCATCGTTTGCGTGTTTGTTTATCGCGACGGATTCGCGTCGGCGAAGTTTTTGCTCATCTTGGTTGGCGCGATCTTGCCTGTCGGCCTATTCTTGTATTATAACTATCAAACGTATGGCGCGATTTTCGCGTCCGGATATTTGCAAGGCGACGCCACGTCACTGCTCGGCGGTTTGCCACCGGAAGTGGCGCATGGCGGAGCCGTGCCGGCTTGGCGAAATTATTTGCGATTGGCGTTTGCGCCTTTTGGTTTTTATGAACGAACGATTTGGAGTAATGTTTATAATTTTATAATCAAACTGCTTTGGCCGTACTTGACTTTGTTTGGCGTTGGCCTCACCTGCTGGTTCGTGGATCGTTTTAAGCAAAAAACGACAAAGGAACAGTTCGTGTTCATCGTTTCAGGATTGATGATAAGCGTGTTTTTGATAATTTATTACGGCAGTTGGAAATTTGCCGACGCGTTGGTGGTTGACAATAACACAATCAGCAATTCGTTTGCCCGATACTGGCTGCCGATTCATTTATTTTTTATCCCGATTGTCGCATACGCGATTGATGTTACTTGGCAGTGGAAATGGCCGGTCGCGCTCAAATATGCCGGGGCGTCGGTTGTCGTGGTTGGCCTGATGTTGTTTTCATTCCGTCTAACATATCTAACGCCCGGCGACGGATTGATTGCGCAAGGCGGTGTTATGAAATCATATTATGAACGGTACGATGTTGTGAAAAAACTGATTGTTCCAGACTCGATCATCATATTCGATCGAACGGACAAGTTATTTTTTCCTGAATATCGGTTGGTTGATTTCAACTACAATTACCAGATATTCCCGCAGTTAAAAAAAGTTATCAACAAGTTCCCGGTTTACTATTTGAGCTACTTGCCGGACGAGTTGATTGGAAAAATTAATGCGGAAAAGCTTGATAATTTAGGCTTAAAACTGGAAAAGTTTGCTTCGGTTGACAATGAGTATGAGCTGCTTCGGCTGGTGGAAATCAAATAGTGGATTTGCAATTTTCTGATAAATTAGCTAAAATATACAAATAAAACTCATAAAAAATTCTTTTATGGAAAGAAGAAAAAATGTTTTAGTTATCGGCGGCGCGGGCTTTATCGGTTCGCATCTGTGCGAGCGGCTTTTGGCCGAAGCGAACGTGATCTGCCTTGATAACTTTATTACCAGCGGCGAGGGCAACATCAACCATTTGCTTCGTGCGGCGAATTTTAAATTTGTAAAAGCGGACATCACCCAGCCGATTGATCTTGAAACGATCAAGGATTTGGATATTTTTCAGCTAAAAGTTTTCGGTATCAAAGAGGTGTATTTCATGGCTTGTCCCACGTCCGTGGCAAATTTTGAGAAACTGAAAAAGCAAACCATTCTGGCGCAAACGGTCGGCTTGATTAACGCGCTTGAAATCGCTGTGCGCTATCAGGCCAAGTTTTTGCAAGCATCCTCTTCCGTTGTTTACGGGCAAGTGGAACGTGGCGCGTTTGTTGCGGAAGATTATCGCGGAGCGATGGACATGCTTGATGCGCGCGCTTGTTATGACGAAGGCAAGCGTTACGCCGAATCGGTTGTTGATGTTTATCGCGCCGTGCACAATCTGGACACGAAAATCGCGCGTATTTTTCGCACGTACGGTCCGCGTATGTTGCTCAAGGATGGGCAAATGGTGCCTGATTTTATCATGAGCGCGCTCGAAAATAAGGACTTGGTGATTTACGGCAACAAAGATTTTCAAACTTCGCTTTGTTATGTCAGCGATATCGTGGAGGGATGTATCAAGCTCATGGAATCGCAAATCAATGAGCCGGTTAATCTTGGCAGTACGGACATTTTCTTGTTAAGGAATGTTTCAGAAAAGATTATTGAATTGACCGGGTCTAATTCCAAGATTAAATTCGAAAAGGCCAAGTTGTTCATGCGTGAATTGGCCTTGCCGAATATTAACAAGATCCGCGAAGAGCTTGGTTGGCTGCCGGTGATCACGCTTGAAGAAGGTTTGCGTAAGACGGTGGATTATACCAAGGCGCATAAAGATCTTTTGACGTTTAGTAAGGAAATTTAGGGTAAGCGCAAGTCCAAAGTCTAAAGTGCAAAGTCAAAAGTCAGAAGCACAAGGCGCAAGAGTAAACGCAGACTTGATTCGGGGATCGTTTCATTGCTTCTATGTTTTCATGTTTATATGCTTCTATGAATGCTTGTGTTGTGGTCCCGGCGTACAATGAAGAAAAAAGGATCGGCGAAGTGCTCGCGGAGTTGGTTAAGCTTGAAATACCGATTGTTGTGGTTGATGACGGTTCGAGCGATGAAACGGCGCAAGTGGCTGGGCGTTTCAATGTGATAGTGGCGCGGCACATGGTTAATCTTGGCCAGGGCGCGGCGCTGCGAACGGGCACGGAGTTGGCGATGAAGCTTGGATTTGAAACGATTATGCATTTTGACGCGGACGGACAACATGACGTGGAAATAATCCGGCCAATGCTTGACGCTTTGGCGAAGAATGAGCATGATGTGATTTTCGCTTCGAGATTTCTGGGAGAAAAGTTGGTGATGCCGACTTACAAAAAAGTGATTTTGATTGCCGCCAAGATATTCGGTCGAGTTTTTTTGCAAATTAAGTTTACCGATCCGCAAAGCGGACTGCGCGCGTTTACCGCCGCGGCGTACCATTCTCTGCGCTGGCGCGCCAATGACTTTCGTCATTGCACGGAAATTTTGATTAACGTCGCGCGTTCTGATTTACGCTGGCGCGAGTTGCCCACGATCGTGCGTTATGACTCCTATTCCACGGCCAAGGCCAAGCGCCCGCAGATGAGAATGGCGTGGAAGATGTTGATGGAGGCGTTGTTCAGATAGAAAGAGCGTCGCGGTCATTCGAGATGGGCACCACGAATCACGCGTGAGCAACGGTTCCGCGGAAAAACGCTAAACCATACGCAAAAAACGCGAACTCTAAATATGTCATTATTCCAAACAATTATCATCCTCGCCTCCCTCGGGTTTGTTATTCGGGCGTTGGTGAGGTGCGTGAAGAAGCAAATTTCGCTTTGGTTGTTTTTGTTGTGGACGACGCTGTGGGCGGGCGTGGTGATTGTCGCGATTTATCCGGTGATAATCAATCGACTGGCTGACTTTGTCGGCGTGGGACGTGGCGTGGATTTGATTATTTATGTGGCGATCGGCGTAATTGTTTACATTTTATTCAAACAACAAATTCGAGTTGGTAAAGTGGAAAAAGATCTGGCGCAGATGGTGCAAACTAAGGCCGTGGATGAGGCGTTTAACTTAGTCGCAAAAGAGAAGGGAAGTGATAAAGAAATATGAATCCGAAAGTGGCAATTATTTTGATCAATTATAAAGATTACGCCAATCGTTTTCTCACGGAATGCCGCGACAGTTTGCGCGCGCAAACTTATCCGGCGGACAGCTTCGCTGTTTATATCGTTGACAACGCGACCAGCGATAAATCGCGACAATACTTGGCAGAATGTTATCCCGAAGCCAAAGTGATTCCGCGGCCGGACGGTAACTATTCCGCCGGCAATAACACGGGCATCAACGCCGCGCGGCAGGACGGTATGACGCTCTTTGCCATTGCCAACATGGACACGCGATTTGAGCCGGATTGGCTGGCCGAGTTGGTCAAGGGCGTTTTATCCGCGCCAGACATCGGCATCGCGCAGTCGAAGCTGTTGCTTTATCCGCAAAACGACGACGAACGAAAAGATCCGCTGATTAATTCGCTCGGAAACGTCCAGCATTATCTGGGTTTTGGCTACACTTCGGGGTATAGACAAAAAGTATCAGCATGTGTTAATATAGGGGAGATTTCGTCGATATCAGGTTATGCGAGCGGTTGCGCGTTAATCGTGAAAGATGAATTGTTGAAAAAGATAGGTGATTATAACGAGGACTTTTACATGTACCATGACGATGTGGAGCTATCATGGCGCGCGAAATTGGCCGGTTACAAAATCGTATTGGCTCCGCGTTCGGCGGTTTTTCATAAGTACGAATTCAATCGCAGTGTGCGGATGTACTATTACATGGAACGAAATCGGTACATGGTGTTGTTTAATTTTTATCGCTGGCGCACGATTTTACTGCTTTTGCCGATCTTGTTTATCATGGAGCTTGGCGTGGCCGGTTTTTCTGTGTTACGCGGCGGGTTTATTACCAAGCTGCGGGTTTATGGATACTATTTAAAGCCGGGTTCGTGGTGGCGAATTTTTCGCGCGCGTCGCGCCGTTGCCCGATTCCGCCAAGTGACGGATAAGCAAGTTTTGAGCACGATGAGCGGCCGATTGGATTTTTCCGAAGTGAATAATTGGGTTTTGGAAAATTTGGGCAATCCGATTTGTGAATTGTATTTTTATCTGATAAAAAAAATTATTGTTTGGTAATATGATGAAGAAAATCATTTGGTTAATCATAGTCGTGGGGGTCGCGCTGGTGGCGATCTATATTAAGTTTGGCTACAACGGTTCGCAATTCCAATTGCGTAATTCTTTCCGCTACGTGGAAGCGTTTCCGGTCGAGCATTTTCAAAACGCAACGGAGAAAAGTTGCGGCATTTGGTATGAGAGCGGATCGGGCGATGCGTTGACGGTTGGTAAGGAAAATCACGCTGTCAAAGAATGTTTCAAGGAGGCTTTTGCCGGTTGTTCCGTTAAAAATGTTTTACTGGTTAAAGATCAAAGCGAGTCGGTCGAGAAAAAGATCACCTACTCGTTGATTCGTATTTTGCGAAAAAATGATTTAAGCGAATGCCTTATCCAGAATTATTACGAAGAAGTAAACTTGGCCAGTCCCGACGCCGCGCCTTTGAGTTATATAAACACATGCACCGTGCTGGCCGATGAAATAGATCGTAGCTGTGAACCGTTCTTCGTCAAGGAAGCCAGACAGAGCAAGCTTGATGTCGGGCCAACTTTGAACGTTGAATAAATATGTCTTTCAAAATCGCTCAAATCGTTTGTCAGATTCCACCCGATGCCGGTGGTATCGGCATGGTGGCGCATTCTTATGCCGACCAGCTGACGCGCCGCGGACACGATGTGACGGTATTCGTGCCTCGAACTCGGGGCAACGCGGTGGAATCAAAAAGTTATAAAGTAGCGGCCTTGTGGCCGCTCGTTAAGTTCGGTTACGGAGCGCTTTTGCCACAACTGGCCTGGCGACTGCGCGGTTTTGATATTATTCATTTACATTACCCGTTTTTCGCTACCGCTTTTCTCACTGTTCTGCATCGCAATCTTTGGTATCCGAAGACCAAGCTGGTGATCAATTATCACATGGACGTGAACTTGTCCGGCTGGCGGGGAATTTATGAGAAATGCGCGCGCCGCTTGGCGTTAAATTATATTTTAAAAAGCGCGGACAAAATCATTGTTTCGTCTGAAGATTATATTGAGAATTCCCGCATTCAAGAATTCTATTTCAAAAATATAAACAAGTTTTACGAATTGCCTTTCGGTGTGTCGCGTCGTTTCGTCCCTGAACCCAAGGATGGTGATTTGTTGGCCAAATATGGCTTAGCCAAAGATGATAAGGTGGTTTTGTTTGCCGGCGGCCTTGATTCGGCGCATTATTTCAAGGGCGTTAATTATTTGATCAAGGCCATATCGTTAATTGAAGATAAAAAAATCAAAGCGTTGATTATCGGCGCCGGCGACTTGCTTGCCGATTACAAAAAGCTGGTCAGCGAAACCAAGCTTGGCGATCGAGTCAAGTTTGCCGATTACGTGCCGGCCGATTCGTTGGTCAAGCATTATAATTTGGGGGACGTTTTTATTTTGCCATCGATTAACAATTCGGAGGCGTTTGGCATCGTGCTGATCGAAGCCATGGCCTGCGGCAAGCCGGTCATTGCCACGAATTTGAAAGGCGTGCGCTCGGTGGTTGATATTGGCGTCAATGGTCTGTTGGTCGAACCGAAGAATAGTAAAGATATTGCCGATAAGATTAATTTACTGCTTGGCAATCTGGAAACGTACAGCCGATTCAGTCGCAATTGCCTTGAAACCGTGGCCGCGAAATATCGCTGGGCGACCATCACTGACAATTTGGAAAAATTGTATAAGCAATTGTTACAAAAATGAAAATTTGTGTTGTTAGCAACTTGTATGAGTCGCATGAGCGGGGCGGCGCGGAACGCGTGGCCAAGATTATGGTGGAAGGATTTATCAACGCGGGTCACGACGTTGTCGTTATTACCACGCGGCCGGAAGTCGGCTTGGCTGTTGAACAAAAAGAGAAAGTTAAAATATACAGATTCAGACCGCTGAATCTTTTTTATTATCTTGATCTGGTTAAACACGGCGCCATGGCGCGAATCGTTTGGCATTTTCTCGACGTGTTTAACTGGTCAAGCGCTCTGCGCGTGAGAAATATTTTGCAAAAAGAAATGCCAGACTTGGTTGTGACGCACAATCTGAAGGGGGTCGGCTATTGCTTACCGCTGGTTATTCGCGGTTTAAAAATTAAGCATATCCATGTTTTACATGACGTTCAACTGGCCGTGCCGTCCGGGTTGATTATCAAGGGCAAGGAAGATGATTTCTTGGTGGGCGGCTTCGCCGCTCGCATGTATGCGCGCGCTTGTCGCGCGTTGTTCCGCTCGCCGGACGTGGTTGTGTCGCCTTCGTTATGGCTGATGAAGTTTTACGAAGATCGCGGGTTTTTTGCCGCTTCGACCAGAAAAATAATTCCCAATCCGCTACCAACAGTCGAATCATTGCCGCCCGTCAAGTCGCAGAAGCAAAATTGTTACTTGTTTGTTGGTCAAATGGAGAAACACAAGGGGATTGAGTGGCTGATTGACTTTTGGCGCACAAATAAAATGACTGGGGAGCTGTTGGTTGTCGGCGATGGATCGTTCTGGCCTGTCAACGTGCCACTCAACGTTAAGTTGCTCGGTAAGCAGGGTGGCGATAAGCTGAATACTTTTTTTGCTCAATCGGATTTTCTGATCGTGCCTTCACTTTGCTATGAAAATTCACCAACCGTGATTCCGTTGGCTTATGCGAATGCCACGCCGGTCATCGTGGCCAAGATCGGCGGGGCGGGGGAGCTGGTTGAACAAAATAAAACCGGTTTTTTGTTTGAAGCGGGCGATGTCGAATCATTGCGCGGCGCGCTGGAAAAGGCGGGCGCGTTAACCGCGGAGGTATATCAAAAAATGTCGGAAAATTGTTTGGCGCAGGCGCAAAAGTTTTCGGTGCGAGAATATGTGGATAAACTGATTTTGCCATGAGGTTTGACCGGATATGGGGAGCGCGATATAATGAACGTGAACAAAAACATTATGATTGATCAAAACGATATTAAAATGATACAGCAGGCAATCGAGGAAACGGTCGGCGAGATTTTTGATAAAAAAATTGATCCAGTCCGGCGCGCCATTGATCATGTTGGGCGCAAGGCGGATGAGCTCTCGCAAGAACACGCTGATCATAAGTTCAAGCTAAAGCAAATTGAAACAATGCTTAATGAAGATGTCGGTGCCACAATGAAGGAT
Organism: Candidatus Falkowbacteria bacterium RIFOXYC2_FULL_48_21; assembly: GCA_001778275.1. Taxonomy (GTDB): domain Bacteria; phylum Patescibacteriota; class Patescibacteriia; order UBA11705; family JABHMO01; genus MFGM01. Next base: position 9,818 of record MFGM01000074.1, read on the forward strand.
GTTGAAAAGTTGAATAAGAAAGTTGCCGCCCTGGAGATTGCCATGCAAAGGTTACAACCCGCAATTTGTTAATCACATGTTACCAAGTCAGAAATTTCAATTAAAAAAAATGCTACGAGTGTTGGATGAAATAAAACACGGCATAAATGCAGTCGAAAATATTGTTGTAGAAAATCCCGGCTACGCTCGGCGACGGGTAAATGAGCTTGATTACCAAGTGTCAGGGCTAGAGTTGTCCGTAATGCGATTTCAGCGTGAATTATCGCGACCTCCAGAAGATATTGAATAATTTTCTAAAATTAAAACGCTCCGATGCGATGTCGGAGCGTTGGTGGTTGGTTACTTGACGAGCTTGTCGAGCGCTGTCGTCAGTTGCTTTTGAATCCGATTTGTGTCCGCTTGCAACCATTGTTGCTTGGGTTGACGCACGAACGTGGTCAGGTCGGCGCGGTTGTCGAAAATTGTTGCCGGAATAATAAATCTTTTTCCGTGTGCGTCAATGTTTAGGAAGCTTAAAGGGACGCCCTCCTTTAACAGCCAATCCGCCATGTCATCGCAACCGTAATCGTTCAGCATCACGGCCATCGGTACACCGTGATACGTCGTGGTGTCAGTGCAACCGGGAGGCGGTACTGCTCGCGCGGTATTTTTGATTCTGGACTGTTCCGGCGTCACCAGAATGTAAAGGACAGTAGCTTTTTCAAGAATTTGCGGCGACAATCGGCTCAAGGCAAATTCATAGCCATATGGCGGATCCAGTGGCATGGGTGCGTTGATTGCCGCACCGCGAGAAAATTCAATGATGAGACTGCGCTTGTCGGCTATGGCGGGCGGACAATCATAACTGAATGTTGTTTCCACTTTCTCGGCCGCTTTTTCGACTTGTATGGCCAGTGTATTGACCACGTCTTCAGGCAATCGTCCGATTTTCATTTTGGCTCCGGCCAAGCGCTCGGCGCGGTCGATGCGCGCAAAGAGGGTCGTGGCCGATCGACCGGCTTGCGACGGGGTTCTGCCTGTTTGCCGAAACGCAAAATCCTCATTGAGCAGTTCGATGAGCGTGATCCATTCGAACGGATCTTTGAACCCGCGATCTGGTGCGTGGAAAAAGATCGGATCCATCTTGAGTCTGTTTATGGCCGCCTCATCCACCGCGCGCATGAATTCAACATACGGGTAATCGTCGAGCTGCGCCACATCGTCGTGAAATTGCGGGAAACATTCCTTTGGCATTTGTTTCATGAACTTGCGCACTTCCGACTTGCCCGACGCGGGCAGAGCGATGAGAATCAGCACGTCAATTTTTTTCATGATTTACTCCGTTGTAATGTTCAAGGCAAACGCTTCCGTCCATCGGAAGACAATTTGAATTTAGCATATTTATTGCAATTGTCAAAGGAAATCTTTGATTAAGCAAAAATCGCTCACGAATGAGCGACTTTTGGCAGGGGCGCCAGGATTCGAACCTAGTCCAACGGTTTTGGAGACCGTCATGCTACCATTGACACCACGCCCCCGTAAGTTTGCGATTGGCCAAATTAATGCCATCAAAATATATCATACATGGCAAAGAATTGCAACATGTTTGCGATATTTTTTGTGAAAAGTAGGTGATGACGTTTATGTTAAAAAAGATGCAACCAGGTGCATCTTTTTGCGTTTATTCGAATTGCCGCACGTAGGCGTGCGAAAACTTTTTTTCCTTGAGTTCTTTGATGTGAAGTTCGACTGCATACCTCACGCGGTAGTACACGAGTGAAACATCTTTGCCGTCAGCTTCAATGATAGCGTAAGTGGATTCATCTTTTTTCAAGAGCGGACTATCCGGCGGCCGACCGATACTGCCGGGGTTGATCAGATAGTAGTGACCCATGGAAAGATGAAATTTTTGGCCGAACCGATCGCAGTTGCGTTCCACGTGTTGTCCGCGCGAACTCATGAAAATCGGATAAGAGTTGTTGCCGAGGCAAAGTACGTTCACGCCTTCTTGTCGATATTCTTTTGCCAACAGCCCCAGTTCCGTGTGAATCCGCATGGTGTTGTCCGCGGAGTCGTTCACGTTTTCGTCTTCGAGCGACGTGTGACACATGAGCAAAGATTGATCACCCTTGTCGGTCAGATGAATCTTTAATTTCATCGGTAGTTGGCGCAGCTTTTTTTGTTCGTTTTCGCTCAAGCGATTGCGCAACCACAGGAGCATGTGCCATTCTTCATCGCTCAAAGACACCGGTCCGGCAATGGCCGATTCCGAAGCCAAAAATTCAAGCGAACCCTTTGTTGTTCGAAATTGTTTTCCCGTGACAATGTTCAGGCATTCGATCGGCCGCGGGCCAAAACCGAGAAAGTTGCCAAGACAGAGAATGAAGTCAACGTTACGTTTGGCCACATCGGCCAAGAATGCCTGTAAGGCAACCAGATTGCCGCAGACTTCCGAGATCACGGCGAATTTCATTTATTCCTCCATTATTAAAGTTCATCAAATTAACTATACTTTATAACAGAGATTGAGAAAAATGTCCATAACTGTGCATAAAGTTTTTGAAATACTGAGTCGTTTATGCTAAATTTATTGTAGAGAATAACAAAAATATGGATTATAAATCAAAAATTCGCGAGGTGCAGGATTGGCCGATCAAGGGCGTGAACTTCAAAGACATTACTACGTTGCTTCAGAATGGTGAAATTTTTCGGTCGGTAATCGATGCCATGGCCGCGCCGTTTGCCAATGAAAAAATTGATAAAATCGTAGTGCTCGATGCGCGTGGCTTTTTGCTCGGCACGCCGATCGCATACAACCGCGGCATCGGTGTTTGTTTGGTTCGTAAAAAAGGCAAGTTGCCGTTCAAAACGGTTGAAGCGAGCTACATGAAAGAATACGGTCCTGATACGGTTTGCATGCACGAAGACACGGTAAAGCCGGGGGAGCGTGTGTTAATCGTTGATGATCTGCTCGCAACGGGCGGCACACTCGGCGCGGCCGTTGAACTGGTGGAAAAGCTCGGCGGGGTGATTGTTGGTGTAAGCTTAATAGTGGATTTGCCGTTTCTCGGTGGAAGTAAAAAGTTTGAGAAATATAATTTGAGATGGCTGGTATCATACGACAACGAGTAAGCGAATTAAGCGATTAAGCGAATTGAGTCCCTTTGGGTTTGTCAATCTCTCAATTCGCTTTCCCTTTTTAATTCGCTTCAAATTCGCTTAATCGCTTTTCCCTATGTTTGGAATAATCGGTGGCTCGGGATTAGACGATCCCAAACTGCTACAAGACTACCAAGAAGTGAATATTGAAACTCCCTTCGGCAAGCCGGCCGGTTCAATTACGGTTGGCAAGATCAACGGCGTTGACGTGGCTATTCTCGCGCGGCATGGCAAGGATCATTCCATTATGCCGACAAAAGTGCCATATCGCGCAAATGTTTGGGCGTTGAAAGAACTTGGCTGTACTCATATCTTGGCGACAACGGCTTGCGGTTCGTTAAAAGAAGAAATCGCGCCGGGTGATTTGGTGTTTCTTGATCAGTTCGTAGACTTCACCAAGCACCGCAACCTAACCTTTTACGAAGATAAAGTTGTGCACACACCCATGGCCGATCCGTTTGATGCGACTTTACGTGGTAAGTTGGTTGACGCGGCGAAGGCGTTTGGGTTCAAGTATCATGAAAAGGGAACAATCATCACCATCGAAGGGCCACGCTTTTCCACCAAGGCGGAAAGCAATTTATTTCGTTCGTGGGGTATTGACGTCGTGAACATGTCAACGGTGCCGGAGGTAATTTTAGCGAATGAACTTCAAATTCCTTATCAAGCAATTGCCATGGCCACGGATTATGACTGCTGGCGCGAGGGAGAGGAGGCGGTGACATGGGAGATGATAGTGGAGAGGATGAAGGGGAATGCGGAGAGGGTGAAGCGATTATTGATCGCAATTATAAAATAAGCGATTAGCTTTTATTTTGGTTACCTACATCCTACCTTCCTACAACCTACTCCCTAACTTATCCACAGTTACCCCACCTGACCCCTTTTGACACCCGTTGACCTTGGTTGTAAAATTAAAATGTATTTTAAAATCAAAACAAAGGTTTATGGAAATAAACCATAACGAGGTGTACACGACCCAAGAAGCGCAGGGTCTTCTTAAAGTTAGTAAAAGCACGATAAAGCGGCTGATTAAGAATGGGATTATTCGGGCGAATAAGGTTGGTGGAACTTATAGAATTATGGGTAAGGAGATTTTGAGGGCGGTTTCGCCGAAGGTGGAGAGTGATGCGGCTGAGATATATCAAAAGATTAAGCATAAGGTCGCGCAAAAAATCAAAGAATGGTAATTTATCAATATGGATAAAAGAAGGATTCTTGTTACCGGTGGAGCCGGTTTTATCGGTTCGCATTTATGTCGTCGTTTATTGGACGAGGGACAAACTGTTTTATGCGTAGATAATTGTTTTACCGGCTCGAAAGAAAATATCGCGAGTTTATTGACGCATAACGATTTTGAATTTATCCGCCATGATATTACCCAGCCGATATTGCTCGAGGTTGACCAAATCTACAATTTAGCCTGTCCTGCTTCGCCCGTCCATTATCAATACAATCCCATCAAGACCATCAAGACCAATGTTATCGGTACTTTAAACATGCTCGGTCTGGCCAAACGGGTAAAGGCACGTATTTTGCAGGCTTCTACTTCGGAGGTTTACGGTGATCCGGCCGAGCATCCGCAAACAGAAACATATTGGGGAAACGTCAATCCGATCGGTATCCGTTCTTGTTATGATGAGGGCAAACGTTGCGCTGAAACATTGATGATGGATTATCATCGTCAGGGACACGTGGATGTCCGGATTGTTCGAATTTTCAACACCTATGGACCGAATATGCATCCGGATGACGGGCGAGTGGTTTCAAATTTTATTGTGCAAGCGTTGAAAAATGAACCGTTGACTTTGTTTGGGAGTGGTGAACAAACGCGTTCATTTCAATACATT
>MFGM01000074.1:14813-52114 GCA_001778275.1 Candidatus Falkowbacteria bacterium RIFOXYC2_FULL_48_21
GATCGAAGGAATGATACGGATGATGAATAATGAAGGTGGCTTTGAGGGGCCGGTGAATCTGGGCAATCCGCAAGAGTTTTCGATCAAAGAATTGGCTGAACTGACTTTGCGATTAATTCCCGAATCTGCCAGCCAAATTGTTTATCAACCGTTGCCATCGGACGACCCGCGGCGCAGAAAGCCCGATATTGCGCTCGCATCAGAAAAGCTGGGTTGGCAACCGCAAACAACGCTGGCTGACGGATTGGTAAAAACCATTGAGTATTTCAGAAAAAAAATATGCGCATAATGATTATCGGCGCCGGCTATGTGGGCTTGGTCAGTAGCGCTTGTTTTGCGGAGCTCGGACACAATGTCGTTTGCGTGGATACCGATAGCGAAAAAATCAAGGGATTGAATCAAGGGATCATGCCTTTTTTTGAGCCGGGCATCAAGGATTTGGTTTCGGCCAACTTGCTGGCGGCGCGTTTGCAATTCAGTTTGTCGATCAAAGATAATATAAATAACGTTGACGTTATATTTATTTGCGTCGGCACACCACCGAAGAAGACCGGCCAAGCCGATTTGTCTCAAGTTTTTCAAGCGGCAGAGGAAATCGGCCGGAGTATAAAGCAATACGCGGTGATTGTCACGAAAAGTACGGTACCGGTAGGCGCGGCCAAGAAAATCCGAAAAATCATCAGTGCGAATTATCATAGCGAATATGATGTGGCGTCTTGTCCGGAATTTTTGCGGGAAGGCACGGCCATAAAAGACTTTATGTGTCCGGATCGCATTGTGATCGGCACGGAATCGTTGCGCGCGAGAGAGTGGCTGGTGAAGCTGCACGAAAAAATCGAGTGCCCGAAAATTTTGACCGAAATCGCCACGGCCGAAATGATTAAATACGCTTCGAACGCTTTTTTGGCCACGAAAATTTCATTTATCAACGAAGTGGCAAACGTTTGCGAGTTGGTCGGAGCGGACGTCGAGCGCGTGGCGGAGGGAATGGGTTATGACAAGCGCATCGGTCGGGCGTTTCTCAATGCCGGAATCGGCTATGGCGGCAGTTGCTTTCCAAAAGATGTGCGAGCCTTGCATCACATTGCCGAAGAGAACGGTTGCTTGTTTCAGCTTCTGAAAGCGGTGATTGAGGTTAATTCCCAGCAAAAGTGGTTGTTCTATAAAAAAATTAAAACCGTGCTTGGCAATTTGGAAGAAAAAAGTATCGGCGTTTGGGGCTTGTCCTTTAAACCGGAAACGGACGACATTCGAGAATCCATTGCCATCGAGTTGATCGAGAAATTGATTGAGGATGGTGCGAAGGTGAAGGTTTACGATCCGGTGGCCATGGCCAACGCCCAAAAAGTTCTGGGTGACCGAGTCGGTTATTGCTTTTCCGCGGCCTACGCGGCCGAAGCGGCGGACGCGCTGTTGATTATGACGGAATGGGATGAGTTTAGAAATTTTGATTTTAACATCCTCCGCGGCCGGATGCGGCAACAAGTAGTTATCGATGGGCGCAACCTGTATGACAAAGCGGTATTATCCTCGTTGGGATTTAATTATCTAAGTGTCGGTCGACAGTAGGCGGGGTTTAATGAGTTGATTTAATTCTTTTATGTCAGACATAAAAATCGCCGTTATTGGCTTGGGATACGTTGGGTTGCCACTGGCTGTCGCTTTTGGCCGAAAGTTTGACGATGTTATCGGTTTTGATATCAACGAACGTCGCGTTGTTGAATTGCAAGGGGGGATGGATCATAGCGGAGAGTTGTTAGCTGAAGAGTTAACTAATACGCGAGTGAGGTACACGACCAATGCTGCCGAGCTACGTCAAGCGAATTTTCTGGTTGTGGCTGTGCCGACGCCGATCGATGACAATTTTCAGCCGGATTTGAAACCGTTGCAAGATGCCTCTAGGATTGTCGGTGAGAACTTGTTGGCCAATTCGATTGTGGTTTTCGAATCAACGGTCTATCCGGGCGTTACCGAGGATGTTTGCGGCCCAATCTTGGAACAATATTCTCATTTAAAATGCGGTAGTGAGTTTAAATTGGGTTATTCGCCGGAGCGAATCAATCCGGGTGACAAGCAGTTTACCGTGGAAAAAGTGATCAAGATCGTTTCCGGTCAAGATGAACCAACGGCGAATGTCGTGGCGGAAGTATACGGTAAAATTTGCCTTGCGGGAATCCACCGGGCATCAAGTATCAAGGTTGCGGAAGCGGCCAAATTGATTGAAAACGTGCAACGCGATTTAAATATCGCCTTGGCCAATGAACTGTCGCTGATATTTCAAAACTTGAAAATCAACACGTGGGACGTACTTGAAGCGGCCGGCACAAAGTGGAATTTTCAAAAATATGTTCCCGGGTTGGTCGGCGGCCATTGTATCGGCGTTGACCCGTATTATTTGACATATCTAAGCACGAAGCTTGGTCACAATCCGGAACTGATATTGACGGCGCGACGCATTAACGAATATATGGCCAGCCATGTCGCTGACATGATGACCAAGGGGTTGAACGAAGTCAATAAACCATTGGCCGGCGCGAATGTTTTGGTGGCCGGGCTGACTTTCAAGGAGAATGTTAAGGACATTAGAAATTCAAAAGCGAAAAATATCATTTCTCGATTAAAAAGCGTCGGTATAAATGTTTTCGCCATTGATCCGTTGCTTGATGATGACGCAATAAGGAATTTTGGCGCCGAGCCGGTGCGGGGATTTGATAATCTGCCGAAAAAAATCGACGGTATTATAATTTGCTTGATTCACGAGCCGTTCAAGTCATTGTCTTTGCGCCAAATTAAGGATGTGAGCAATGGAAAAGTGGTGATTGTGGATGTGAAAGGATTGTTGCGCGGTGAAGCGGCGAGGGATTTAGGGGTGGCGTATTATAGTTTGTAGCATTCGTCGGCCGTATGCGAAATAAATTTAGAAAAATTATTCTTTTGGCAGGAGATGTCATCTGTTTGTATGGGTCGCTTTGGCTTATGCTATTCTTGCGATACGATCGGGTGGAAGAGGCACTTTTCAGTAAGCATTTACCGGTTTTTTCGGTAATTTTTTTCATTTGGCTCATCGTGTTTTATATTTCCGGCTTTTATGATTATATTTATTGTCGGATCCGGTTGAGCTACTTGCTTAATTTTGTCAAAGTGTTACTTGTTAATTTTTTTATATGTGTCAGTTTTTTTTACATCACCCCGTATCTCATTAATCGTGATATTATTACGCCAAAAAGAAATATAATACTGTATTTTTTGGTTTTCTTTTTCGCTCATTTGATTTGGCGCCAGTTGTATTATACCTTTATGAAATCTCGCGCCATGGTAAACAATATCGCCATCATCGGCGCGACGGATAAGATAGCCGAAATTATCGACCGATTGACCACGGCCTCGACATTAGGATATCGCTTGAGGTTAATTATGGGGGTGACTGAAAACGATCCAGTACTCTTTGGTGTCGAGACGCTTCAAGTGGTTCCGGAAATTGACAAGCTCACGGCATTATTTATTGCTCGCGACATCAAGACAATCGTTATTGACGATCACACCAGGATGGATCATGCTTTAGTCCAAAAGTTATACCAATGCCTGCCACTAAAAATAGACTTCATTAAATTTTCACAATTTTATGAAAATATAACAGGCAAGGTGCCTGCGTATCTTATAAAAAAAGTCTGGTTTTTGGGTAATCTGAAAGAGGCGCAAAAAAGAAACTACGAACGAGGCAAGCGGCTGGCAGATTATATTCTCGTTGTTGTGCTGTTTTTCTTTTTTTTAATTGTTCTTCCGTTTGTGGCCCTGGCAACAAAAGTCAATTCGCCGGGACCAATATTCTATAGGCAAAGGCGTGTTGGCCGCCATGGCAAAATTTTTGAATTGATCAAGTTTCGTTCCATGATAGTTGATGCGGAAAAAGATGGGGCGCAATGGTCGGGCGTCAATGATCGTCGTATCACGAAGTTGGGTAAATTTTTACGATGCACGCACGTGGACGAACTGCCGCAAATCATTAATATTTTAAAGGGTGATATGTCCGTGGTCGGACCGCGGCCAGAAAGGCCAGAATTTGTTGAACAGCTGGTCAAAGAGATTCCATATTATCAAATTAGACATCTAATAAGGCCGGGGATTACCGGCTGGGCGCAGCTCAATTTTCGCTATGGTGCATCGATTGCGGATGCGATGGAAAAACTGCAGTATGACTTGTTTTATATAAAAAATCGGTCATTGATTTTGGACTTTAGTATCTTTTTAAAAACAGTAAATCGTATTCTTAAGAGAAATTGAAGCAAGCCCGTTTCGTTATTCAATGTTGAATAAATACATGAAAAAGGCATTGATCACCGGCATTACCGGCCAAGACGGTTCATATTTGGCCGAATTGCTATTAGAAAAAGGCTATGAAGTGCATGGCATTATTCGTCGCGCTTCCACTTTTAATACCGGTCGAATTCAACATTTATACCAAGATCCGCATGTGGTCGATAAAACGCTTTATTTGCATTATGGCGATGTGGCGGATGCCAGCAATCTGAATCGCTTGATTGAAAAAATTGCCGCCGATGAAATTTATCATCTAGCCGCGCAAAGTCACGTTCGTGTTAGTTTTGATTTGCCGGAGTATACCTGCGATGTCACGGGTCTTAGTACGACCAGGATCTTGGATGCTATAAAAGAAACGCGAAAAGCAACAAGGTTTTATCAAGCATCTTCGTCGGAAATGTTTGGTAAAGTCCGACCGGAGGATTTGCCGATAAATGAACAAACCCCATTTTATCCTCGGTCGCCGTACGGTTGCGCTAAGGTTTACGCATACTGGATGACAAAAAATTATCGCGAAGCTTATAATATGTTCGCGTGCAATGGAATTCTTTTTAACCATGAATCACCACGTCGCGGGGAAACCTTCGTAACTAGAAAAATCACTCGAGCACTTACGCGCATCAAGCTTGGTCGCGATGAAAAATTGTATTTAGGCAATTTGGATGCTAGACGAGACTGGGGATATGCCAAGGATTATGTTTATGGCATGTGGCAGATGTTGCAGGCGGACAAGCCTGATGATTACATCTTGGCCACCAATGAAGCGCATAGCGTACGGGAATTTGTAGAAAAAGCAGCTGAGTATTTAGGCATGAGCATTGATTGGAACGGAGTGGGGTTGGCGGAGCAGGGAATTGATCGTCGGTCGGGAAAAGTTATTGTTGAAATCGACCAGAAATACTTCCGTCCATCAGAGGTCGATGTGTTATTGGGTGATTATTCCAAGGCGAAAAGTGTTTTGCAATGGCAGCCAAGCGTTAAATTCGAGCAGTTGGTGGCGTTAATGGTTGACGCTGACTTGAAAGACGCGATTTCGGACTAATTAAATTTTTATGCAAAAAAACTCATCAATTTATGTTGCCGGTCATAAAGGTTTAGTCGGGTCGGCAATTGTGCGGCGATTGCTGGATCTCGGCTATACCAACTTGATTTTGCGCAACAGGCGGGAATTGGACCTTTTGTGCCAAAAAGCGGTGGCGGATTTTTTTTCAGAGCATCGGCCGGAATATGTTTTTTTGGCGGCGGCCAAAGTCGGCGGCATTATGAGCAACAAAACGCACAAGGCTGATTTTATATATGAAAATTTACAAATTCAGAATAATATTATTCACAATGCGGCGATTTGTGGTATAAGTAAATTATTGTTCTTGGGTTCGTCCTGTATTTATCCGCGCGATTGTCCGCAGCCGATGCGAGAGGATTATTTGTTGACTGGATCACTCGAAAAAACGAACGATGCGTATGCCGTTGCCAAGATCGCCGGCATTAAAATGTGTCAATCGTATAATGAACAATATAATACAAATTTTATTTCAGTGATGCCAACCAATTTGTACGGTATTAATGATAATTTCGATATTGAAAATGGCCACGTGCTACCTTCGTTGATTCGCAAATTTTATTTGGCAAAAATCAATGAGCAACCTTGCGTTGAGCTGTGGGGGACAGGCGCGCCATTGCGCGAATTTTTATACGTTGACGATTTGGCTGATGCTTGTGTGTACCTAATGAACAACTACGCACAATCGAGCATCGTTAATATTGGCACCGGTGAAGAGATATCGATAAAGGACTTGGCCATGCTAATTCGCGATATTGTCGATTATAGAGGCGAGATTATTTGGAACAGCAGTCGCCCGGACGGTACGCCACGAAAACTTCTTGATGTTTCCAAGCTGCATGTTCTTGGGTGGCAACATCGGGTCACGCTGCGTGTCGGTCTTAAAACGACATATACCTGGTTTTTACAAAATCAGGAAACTTTACGACAATGATGACAGCATAATGCCTGCGCAATGGCTTGTGGATTTTGCATAAAAGTTCTACAATGCAAACAAGTTTTATAATTTTTGCCCGTTATTTGAAAACACATGTATAGCGAAATTGAATTAAATACGCCTACGGCACCAGAAAGTTTAAGAACCAAAATTGTTCGAGGCAGTATATGGAATATGGCGGGGACGATGATGGCACAAGCGGTTAAGATTGTTTCCATGATCGTGATTGCCCGGCTGTTGACACCTGCCGACTTCGCCATTGCCGGCTTATCCACTGCGGCGACCCAGTTGATAATTTTATTCGGTGGTTTTGGCTTTGGCGAAGCGTTGATCGCGAAGAAGGAAATAACCAAGGAAAGTTGCCATACGGTTTTTTGGGCGACGGCGGCAATAAAAATAGTGATTGGCTTGATCATTTGCCTTTTGGCAGGGACACTGGCAGATTTTTATCAAAACCAATTGTTGGTAAAGCCGATTATTTTCATCGGCATCGGTTTCATTTTTTCCATTGGAAATGTTGTGCCGGCCAATTTATTGTATCGAGAAATGCGCTTTTGGGAGCTTAATGTCGTTAATTTTATTGCTACGGTCATATCAGTGATTATCGCCGTAATTTTGGCGACAAAAGGCTTCGGCTATTGGTCAATAATTTTCCCGGCCGTTGTAATCACGCCACTCCGTACGATTATGCAATCAATCGTTGCCAAGTATTCTCCGCGGCTAAGATTTTCATGGCAAGAGTTGCGACAAATGGCAAATTTTGGATTTTTCGTACTTGGTACCAAGGTCGCCAGATTTTTCGCTGAAAACGGTGATTATTTAATTCTTGGTCGGTTTTTACCAACGGCTTTATTCGGACAATACTATTTTGCCTACGAGAAAGCACGATTGACTATTGATTCCATCGCACCGCAGTTAGAAGGCACACTTTTCCCCGCCTTTAGTAAGATGCAAGATAATGTCGCACGACTTCGCGATAAATGCCTTGAAGCAACGCAAATGATTACTTGGTTTACCTATCCGTTAAGTATCATTTTGATTTTACTGGCGAAGCCTCTGGTGCCGATCGTTTTTGGCGCACAGTGGCGGGCGGCGATAGTCGTTTTTCAATTTTTTTGTGCCTATGCTTTCACCTATTATTTGTGGGGTTCGGCGCAAATGACGCTTTATTCACTGAATAAGCCGCAATCCATATTTTACTTTGAAATCATAAAGATGTTTTTGCTGTTGCCGTTGTTGTTTTGTGCCGGAATAAGTGGAATTACTATTGAGCAGATTGCCTTGTTTATGCTGATAACCACCTCGATTTTGAATGTGGGAATGACGGTATACATTTATCGATTGCTTGGGACAACGTGGATACATTTTGGACGGCATTTTTATTCTCTTTGCGCGGCTTGTGGCGTTCTGGCAGTGGTTGGCCTTGTCGTAATTCATCGGCTTGACGGTTTGCGTTTCATTTATACTATCTACAATCTTATTGGCCTTTGCTTGGCGGGTCTGTTGATTTATGTTATTACCCTCATGATCGTGCAAAAAGGCTTTTGGCAAAAAATTAATTTGGTTTTTCGGTCAATCAAATAAAAATAATCTAAATAGCAGTATGCCTATTAGGGAAAAATTTCTTGTTTTTGGTAGTCCGCTTATCGTCGATGACGAAATTAACGAAGTGGTGGCCACCATGCGTTCCGGTTGGCTCGGCACCGGACCGAAGACCGCGAAGTTCGAGCAAATGATCAAGGAATATGTCGGCACCAAATATGCCTTGGCTGTTAATTCTTGTACTGCGGGACTGCACCTTTCGTTGATCAGCGCGGGAATAAAACAGGGAGACGAGGTGATTACGACGCCGATGACCTTTGCGGCCACGGCCAATGTTATTTGTCACGTCGGCGCGAAACCGGTGTTTGCGGATGTAGATCGCGCGACGATGAATATCGATCCCAAGGAAATCGAAAAGAAAATTACCGAAAAAACCAAGGCTTTATTGCCGGTGCATCTTGCCGGCCGCGCGTGCGACATGGAGGCACTCACCGCCATTGCCGCCAAGTATAATCTCAAATTGATCAATGATGCGGCTCATTCTCTTGAAACCGAATATCATGGTAAAAAAATCGGTTGCTTCGGCGACTTAACCGCTTTTAGTTTTTACGTGACGAAAAATATTACTACGGTTGAAGGGGGTATGGTGACGACGGACAATGAAGAATTGGCCAATATGATAAAGATTTATGCCTTGCATGGCATGAGCAAGGACGCGTGGAAGCGATTTTCCGACGAAGGCTATAAACATTATCAGGTTATTTATCCGGGTTTCAAGTATAATATGACGGACATGCAGGCCAGCATGGGTATCCACCAGCTGAAACGAATCGAAGCCGGCGCGGTCAGACGAAAGGCGCTCTGGGAGAAATATAATAATGCGTTTCGTGATTTACCTTGTTTCGTCCCGGCGCCGGTCGAAGTCGATACTCGTCACGCGTATCATTTATATACGTTGCTGGTTGATTTGGAAAAGTTAACCGTTGACCGTGACGCTATCATGAATGCGTTGCACAAAGAAAATATCGGCACCGGCGTTCATTATACCGCTTTGCATTTACATCCATTCTATGCCAATACATTCGGCTACAAAAAAGGGGATTTTCCAAACGCGGAATATATTTCCGATCGGACATTGTCTTTACCGTTTTCGCCAAAACTAACGGATCAAGACGCGGATGATGTTATCAATGCGGTTACAATCGTTTTAAATCGATATAAAAAATCATAGTGCTTTTATATGGAATTTGACGTTTCAATCGTTATCGCTTGCTACAACGAAGAACCGTTGCTTGTGCAAAGTGTCAAGGAGTTGCGCCAAGTGATGGATCAGACGCGCTATACATATGAGTTGATTTTTATTGACGATTGTAGCCGAGATCGAACCAAGGACATCATAATCCAGATTGTCAAGGATTTGCCGAATACGCATTCTTTGTTTCATGAAAAAAATAAAGGCCGCGGCGGCACGGTGACCGATGGCTTGAAAATGGCCGCGGGTAAAGTGGCGGGATTCTTGGATATTGATTTGGAAGTGCACGCGCGTTATATCCCATCGATGGTTCAAGCGATTTTGGACGGCGCTGACGTGGCCACGGCTTACCGATTTTATAATGTTGGCCTAAATCCCGTGGCCGTTTTGCGGCACGTGCTTAGTATCGGATATCGTAAGCTTATGCGGTTGGTTTTAAAGTTGCCGTTGAACGACACGGAAACCGGTTACAAATTTTTTAATCGTGAGAAAATTTTGCCGGTATTGGAGAAAACAACCAATCAGGGCTGGTTTTGGGATACGGAAATCATGGCCTTGGCTTATTTTGTTGGCCTAAAAATAGTTGAAATTCCTTGTTTGTTTATCAGGCGGACGGATAAAGTTTCCAGCGTTAAAATTTTCAAAGATAGTATCGAATACTATAGGGAGTTGAGAAAATTTAAGCAAAAACTGAACGGCACGAAATAATATGATTAATACAAGGTCGGATAATAAGAGCTTTATCTATTCTTCGCCATTGATTTATCAACTTACCATGCGTCTGCTTTACCGATGTGGTTTTGGTTCGCGATATGAGGCGATTGCAAAATACATTCCGGATCATGCCTCCGTTGTTGACGTTTGTTGTGGCGACTGTTATCTATTTCATCATTATTTAAAGTATAAAGCCGTTGACTATATCGGGCTGGATATCAATCGCTCTTTTGTCAATGATGCTCTCAAACGGGGGGTCAAGGCGAAACTTTTTGATATTAACATTGACCCTTTGCCATCGGCTGAATATATCATCATGCAAGCGAGCTTGTATCAATTTATTCCAAATCAAAAAACAATCCTGGATAAACTTTTCAATTCAGCGACTCGCGGTGTTATCATCACAGAGCCGATCCGTAATCTTTCGGACTCCAAAAATCCCGTTATAGCTTTTATCGCCAGGCGGGCGGCCAACCCCGGATCTGGTCACGCCAAGAATCGCTTTGACGAGAATAGTTTGCTCCAATTGTTGAAGAGTCGACAGCAGCCAATATCCACTTGCTTTAAAATTAAGGGCGATAAGGAGTTGGTGGCGATTTTTGAAATAAAAGATACAAAATAAATGAATACCCAGTATGGAACACGATGTGTATGCTAAAATGTTTGAATTTGAAAAAGGCTTTTGGTGGTTTGTCGGACGACGAAAGATTGTTTTTAACGAATTAGCGAAGATCACAAGCACACTCGCAAATGTCGTGTTGGTTGACATCGGCTGTGGCACTGGTATAACCATGGAGCTGGCCACGGGTTTTCAAAAAAAAATCGGCATAGATTTTTCCGAAGAAGCGCTCAGATACGCCAAGACGAGAAATTGCGGTGAACTGGTGGCTGGTGATATTTATAAAATACCCATAGCAGATAATACTGCTGATTGTGTTTTGCTGATGGATGTTTTGGAGCATTTACGGGACGAGAGCGACCCGCTCAAGGAAGTTTTTCGAATATGTAAAAAGGGTGGACGAATTATCGTCACTGTGCCCGCTTATCAATTCCTTTGGGGCGGCGAAGACGAAGTGTCAATGCATAAACGGCGGTACACAAAAACAAGATTACTTTCGATAATAGAAGAGGCGGGTTTTCAAGTCGAACGCACATCATACTTTAACACAATCTTATTCCCGATCATTGGCGCAATAATTTTATTTAACCGCTTATTCAATACCAGAGCGAAGCATGAAACGAATATGAAACGATTACCAAAGATATTAAACACCGGCTTAATAAAGATGCTTTTGCTGGAAGCATGGT
Source organism: Candidatus Falkowbacteria bacterium RIFOXYC2_FULL_48_21 (assembly GCA_001778275.1). Lineage (GTDB taxonomy): Bacteria > Patescibacteriota > Patescibacteriia > UBA11705 > JABHMO01 > MFGM01. Next base: position 25,944 of record MFGM01000074.1, read on the forward strand.
TATTGAAAAAAATAACCTTTCCCTATGGCGCATCAGTAATTTGCGTGGCGAAGAAGAATTAATATGGGAGTATATATAATTTGGACGGTGGTAGTATTTATCGCATATTTGGCCATCCGGTGGCCTTATTTTAAGTTACCAATCAGCGCCGATTCCGGATTCTACGTGTCCAATGCGACAATCTTGAATAAAAAAATCGATTTTTCCAAAGGCTGGAACGCGAATTATGCCTTCGGTAGCAAATGGCTGGTAGAATATTTTTACAGTTTAATTTATTTATGGTTCGGGAACAAAAAATATAAAGCATATTCACGATTGTTTTTTTCGTTTTTTAATTATTTGACCGGAATAACTGTCGGCTTTTGCGCTTTTTATTTTGTCCAGGAGAGCTTGACGGCTTATCTCGTCGGTTTAACCGTTTACTGCCTGATTTCATCCGAACCTCATTATGGCGTTTATTTTGAAAGTGGTGATCAGTTCGAGCCGCTGTTTCAAGCGCTGGGTACGCTCTTTTTAATAATCGGCACATCGGTCGCCAATGAATACCTGATCATGCTGGGTATTTTTTGCTGGTTGGCGAATGCCGTGCTGGTAAAAATATCAGCCTTACTGCCGGCAATCATCGTGACCATCGGCGTTTTGATAGTGAATAGAACTCATTTTGCCACATTGGCGCCGCTCATTGCTATTGACATGTTTGCCGGCACTTTGATTTACCTTTGGATTTTAAGCCGGTCGACATTGGGACTCATGATCCGGCTACGAGCTGTCTTTGGCCATGAAATCGTTGAGAGCCAGACAATCGATGGGAAGGAAAATTTATTGTTTCGTTTCACGCCGTTTTTGCGTTGTTTGCAAAAGACAAAACAGACGCTGATAATCATGGCCGTCAACCCCATTATTCCATGTTTGGCTATTTTTGGCCTTGTTTTGACAATGAAAACGGTCAATCCGATTTTACTCACCGTGTTGATTTGTTTTGCCGCCGTTTTGGCCAAGTTTTACATCAGTCTGACACCGATTTGGTATTATAATATTCCCTTCCTACCATATGTAAGCATTTTTGCCGCGCAAGCGGTCGTTTCAATGCTATCTAATGTAAATCAAGGTACGTTAATTATTCTCGCATTATTGGTGATTTGGTTCATTCGAAACATACTTTTCGTAAAATTTAAAGCTGTCGACCGGCTGGCCAGCTATGTGTGGCATTTTCAGGTTAAAAATAGAGGGGTGGACAGTTATCGAAGCGATTGTGCGGCAGTCGGAATAGAAAAAATTATCTCGGCTGACAAAACGATGTTACTTTACGGTCACAATGAATTGTATGTGTTAACTGGAAGGAGTTATGCCATTCCATTCAATACGGCGATGGGATATATCGCAGATCTTGAGCCTGCGTGGGTAGAAAAATTGCATCGGCAAATGCTGGTCGCTCCGCCGGACTATATTGCTGATACGTTCGGCATCTGTGACATAATGGCAATCAAAAACAATTTGGGGCTTAATTATCAACAGGTAAAAACCTTTGGCGAGAATAATCAAATTACCCTTTATCGTTTGATTGACCGACGCAATGACGATTTCGCGACTAATCTAAACTTTGCCAGTTTAAAAACAACCCAAAAGCATGCCCCCGCAACGCTTGATTGCCCAATGTGCCAATCGCGAAATATCAAAAAGTTGTTTACTGATCACAATCGTCGGGACGGAATTGAATGCGCTGGGACGTACTCTCAGTGTTTGATTTGCCAGCATGTTTTTTTATCTGACCGACCGACATGGCTTGCAATCGAACATTTTTATTCCACAGTCAATCAGGGTTGTACCGTCAATGAGCGCACTAATAATCTCGATAATCGGCCGCCTTCTTTGATCAAAAAGACACTGCGACGGTTACGTTTTCGACCCCATTCATGGCCCCTAGCGTCGGCCAATGAACAGAGGAACCGTTTGCTCGATCTTGGTTGTGGCACGGGGACGAAATTGCTTGAATTCTCTGAGCGTGGGTATCAAATTTGGGGCGTGGATATCAGTCCAGAAGCCATTGAAATCGCTCGTAAGATTTTACCGCGAGCAAAATTTTTCGTGTCGGAATTAGATAGCGTTGATTTACCCAATGATTATTTTGATTTCATTCGCATCGACAACACCTTAGAGCACGTTGATGATCCTGAACGATTGATTGCAAGATGTTCTCAGCTTTTACGTCGAAGCGGGGAGCTAATGATTTATGTCCCACACGGTCAAAGTTTTTCCATGCGGGTATTTAAAGGAAACTCTGTTTCTTCGTGGATTCCTTTCCATCTAAATTTATTTTCGACTAAATCATTGGCGGACCTATTAAGAAAAAATAATTTCAGCCAAGTCAGGATTCGCGGCTACTGTCCGCTAACATGGTTGCCGATTAGCATTGTCCAGAGCGGTTTTGGCTCGATACAACGCAGTAAATGGTTAAATATATTATGTTATCCGTTTGGTTGGCTGTTTTGTCGAATTGGCATGGCCGAGGAATTAGTTGGTATTGGGACAAAAAATGATTGAATTATTGAGTAAAACAAACCGAATATCGCAACGCGGGCTGATCTGGAGCTTTCTCGTTATTTGGGCGCTTGGCGTTGCAATCTTCTGGCCGGGGGAAGAGCCGGCCAAGGTCAACACGCTACTGGTTGTGGGAATAGTATTTGTTTTGGCATATTTAATCATCGCCTATGCCGCTAAATCAAAAATCATTACGTCAAAAATTTATTGGATGGTCGCTTTTTTGGTGATGATGACCTTGGTGGCGATTGTCTTGCAGTTTGTACTAACCGTTTCCGATATCGGCCACCGCGACATTGATGGCTTTGATCCAATTCGCTATGACTATGATGCCAAGGCGGCCGTGGAGAGCGGTTTGGATTTTACGGCCGCTAAGGGCAGTTATAATTTTCTTGGTGTAATTTATTATATTGCGGGCATCTATTGGATGTTTGGAATAAGTACTTTTTACGTCAGCCTATTTAATCTGTTATTCGTCTTGGTCGGCTTTTTGGCGGTAACAAAAATTTTGATCGATCAAACGGGCGAAGTCCGGCCGTGGCAAAAAATGGCGTGGGGAATGCTGATTCCCAGCGTTTTATATTATGCCGCCCTTCCGTCCAAGGATATTCTTGCGATGTCATTAATAGCATTGATCCTGTGCCTCGTGAGCATACTATTACGAAAACGAAGTTTAAAATTATTTTTGTTCTTGGCCATCAGTTGCACCGGATTGATAATGATTAGAGCCAGTGCGCTGATTATTGTTGCGATTGTTAGCACCTTTATCATATTCTCTGTCAAAAAGAATAAGCGGCTAGTGCTTTACGCCCTAATTTTACTGGTGGTCGTTTCCTTGCTCGCTGTCCAATGCGCACCGGTAATAACCAAATTATTGGGTGGCACGCCGTTTAGTGTTTCGAAATTGTTCTCACTACAACCGAAGATTAAAATGGCGGAGGAATTGAGCGCGACGGGGTCGTTGAATTTACTATTTATGCCAAGGACGTATGTTCAGGTGGCGCTCTTTATGCCCATCCGAGCATTGTTTTTTCTTATATCGCCATTTCCAAACGTTTGGATCTGGGGCGGATTGGCAAAAATAAGGTTTGATGTTTTGAGTTTATGGCTTATTTTGTTTTTTGCGCCCGCCTTGATCGCCGCTACCATATCAAAAAATATTCGCCGCCTAAAAGTATATAATTTCATAGTTATCCCTTTCTGGCTGATGATTTTTACGATTGCGACCGCGTTATTTATTATTCATGAACGTTATCGATTGATGCTTACGCCCTTTTGGCTGGCAACGGTGCTTATTGCGTACCGTTATGGCAAACCAAACCGCTACCTCATGCCGAGTTTGTCTTTTATCTTGGCCGGATTAATTACATATGTAATTTTGAAGTTGGTTGTTTAATTAAGCGGGGTGCCGTCTATCTTCAGTCGGTAGCAGTCAACGCCTCGTGTCATCGTCAAAATAAGCAAATCAAATGAACAAGTTGAATGCATTATTTCATTTATTGCCTCGCAATAGCCAGTTGTTATATCGTTTTTGTCGTAAATATGCCAATCGTTATAATGGTGAAAATGATAACAACATATTAACAAACGGTGAAGTTAATCTTTTGAAAAATTATTTACCCACGTGCCAGACGGTTTTCGACGTTGGCTCGCATTTTGGCAGCTGGTCTCGGTTGGCGCTGGCTGTAAAATCAGATATTTCATTGCATTGCTTTGAGCCGAGTTGGAGCACATTTCAGCGGCTTGACGGCAGTCTTTCGCCGAAGACACTATATAATAATTTTGGGCTCGGGCGCGAGCAAGGCACTCGACCATATTACATTTTCGCCGATTGCGCCACGACCAACTCTCTTTTTCTGAGAAAAGGATTGGAAGATGGTTGGGGAAAAAAGATGACAAATCGAACGGAAACGGTGTTGATTCGCACGCTGGATGATTATTGTCGAGAAAAAAATATTGCCCGCATTGATTTTTTAAAAATTGATACCGAGGGGGGCGAATACGACATTTTATGCGGCGCACGCCAGATGCTGAGCCAAAATGCTATTGGCATAGTGCAATTCGAATACGGCGGTTGCTTTATTGACGCGCACATATTGCTCAAAGACGTTTTTGAGTATTTTGAACAATTTCCTCGATATAAATTGTTTAAAATTTTCCCGAACGAAATGAAGATGATCGTCCGTTATGATCAACGTTTGGAAAATTTTCAATATGCCAATTACGTCGCCATGATACAAGATTAAATTTCCGCTATGTCGATTAAGGAAACGCTTAAAAAAATATCATTGATCAATGACTTAAACGCCGCTTTCAAGGCGCGTTGTCAAGAACGTCTGGCTCGGATCGAATTGCAACATTATTGGGGCATGGCCGAACGGGCGGGGATCAAAATTTTGGACAAGACACAGATTGCGGTGGCGCTACGAGCGCGTTTTGCGGCGCGCGGAATTAGCGTGACTGCAAAACCGGTCGGGCAACTCAATCTTTATTTCGTCTGCGGCATAAATAATTGGGAAGCGGCTTTGCCGATTGCACTATGTAAATTCGGTACGGTTCATTTGTTTGATTGGCGGGCCCAAGGATTTGACCTTCAAGACAAACAGCACCAAAAGGAGCGCGCCGCGTTGAACCGGGCGTTGTTGATTGACTTGCGCCAAGCACATAAACAACACCGAATTGATTTGCTGATCGGTTATTTTACCGACAAGGTCATTCTGCCGGAAACTTTGATGGAAATATCAAGGCTGGGTATTCCCCTATGTAATTTTGATCTGGATGATAAACTGTGGTTCAAAAATGTCAAAAATTTGGTTTCAGCCATTGACCTCAATCTAACCAACGCACCAGAATGTTTGGTCAAATATTTTGCCTGCGGGGGATTGGCAATGTTCTGGCCGGAGGCGGCCGATCCAGAAATACATAAAGCATATGACGTGCCGTTTAAATATGATGTGTCTTTTGTCGGGAAAAAATATGGTTATAGGCCAAAATTTATTGAACGGTTGAGACAACGCGGAATTATGATCAAAACGTTTGGAGAGGGGTGGGGAGGCGAGCGACTGACAAATGATGCGGTTATTAAACTATATTCTGAAAGCCGAATCAATTTGGGATTTGGTGGCGTCGGTCACTCGCACCAGGTGTTTTGTCTCAAGGGGCGCGACTTTGAAGTGCCTATGAGCAGCGGTTTATATTTGACGCAAGACAATCCGGAGCTGGCGTTAGTGTATAAAATTGGTGAGGAGATTTTAACGTATCATGACGCAACGGATTGTGCGAATATAATACAGCATTACCTAAATCATCCAGAGGACGCGGCCAAGGTGCGAAACGCCGGTTATGAACGGGCGTTTCGGGAACACAAATGGGAAGATAGATTTAGAGATCTTTTTTGTCTAATGGGATCAATAAACTTATGCACTCGCTTAAAATATTAATTTTAGATGCCAATACTACTTATCACATTGGTAATACGGCATTACTTGATAGTAGTTTAGCGCAATTAAAAGCGGGTTTCCCGGACGCTCGGTTTACCATTTTGGCGTTTGATCCGGTGTCCATCGCGCAGATGTTCGATCAATATGAGGTGCGCGAGTGTTTGTGGGCAAAACCATTTTCCGGTTTTTCTCGCTGGCGCAAGATAACGTGGCTAATAGGAGAAAGCGTTTGGGCGTTGGTCAATGCTTTGAATTTTTTATGCAAAAAAAAATTGGGGTTTGGCATAAACCATAATGTTTATACTTTTTCGGCCACGAAACAAAAAGTTTTAGCCGCCTACGCGGAAGCGGATATTATTGTTAGTATCAGTGGCGAGATGTTGAGCGGCGCAAACGTGCGACGCATTGGTTTGTTCTTGTATGGCTACTGGCTTGGACATTTAATGGACAAGGTGGTGGCGATTTTTCCGCAAAGTATGGGGCCGTTTGAAAAACCGTTAATGAGGATAATGGTGAAATACGTACTCGAACGTTGTGACTTGATTTTACCGCGTGATAAAATCTCGCTCGCCTTTGTCGAGAAATTAAATTTACGCAACAACAACGTTCATTTAGTGCCCGATGTTGCGGTAAATCAACTCTACATTCCGCCGGATGAAGCGATGGCCGAGCTTTCAAAAAACGGCTTGTTGACCGAGCGACGCCCGATTATTGGCATTACCATATCGAAATTTAAAGATGCTGATTTTGAGCGATATTTTGCCGTCATGCGCGGACTTTGCCTTTTTGTCACCAACGAATTGGTCGGTTCAATCATAATTTTTTCTCCCAATATGCCCTATCAGAACGAAGTTGATGATTTATCCGTGGCGACACAACTTTATAACAGTCTACCCGAACAAACAAACATTATTATGTTGTCGAAATTGTATAGCGCTCGACAGATAAAGGGCTTGCTGGGCGTTTGCGATGTCTTTGTCACGACCAGGATGCACGTGGCTATCCTCGCCACGATGAACGAAACGCCCACCATTACCATAAATACTCAGCCAAAATTACGGGGCTACATGGAAATGATCAGCCAAGACGACTGGTCGTGTGAAATCAAGGCTTTTGATGTTGCCGCGGCGCGTGAAATGTTACAATCAATTTTAAATAAGAGTGCGGCCGTCAAGTCATCGTTGCAACGCGCAAAGCAAAAAGTCAGCCCAGACGCTTTAGCGGCCACGCGCTATTTGCGCGACGCGTACCAGCGTAAAATCACCAGTCATGATGATAAAAAATAGAAAAATCATTCCGACTTTATGTAAGGGGTGCGGCTTGTGCGTCGCGTTGTGTTCGCAATCGGCAATTTCCATGCGACGGGATGAAATCGGTTTGTATGTGCCGCAAATCGATCAGGCCGCTTGCATGGATTGCGGCCTTTGCGCAAAGACTTGTCCGGCGGCCAGTGAATACAGAAAGCATATCGTCGCCGACTCGGATATCAGCCAAACCCTGCTCGGACCGTTTAAAAAAGTTTTTGTCGGCCGGGCCACGGATCTGGATATTCTGAAAAATGCAACGGCTGGCGGAATCGTTACTGCGTTGTTGACTTCGGCGATGAACAATAAAATTATTGATTCCTGTCTGGAAGTGAAAGCCGATGAGAGTGATCCGTTTAAGTCGCAAGCGGTTATTATTACAAATATTGAAGATGTTCGTGGCGTTGCCGGTTCACGCTATTTGCCCGTAGAATTAAGCCCCGCGATTAAGAAATTGTGTGTGGATGTGACATTGAAACGAACGGCGATTGTGGGACTGCCTTGTCAATTGGCCGGGGTAAATTTAGCAAAAACATTGGTAACTGAGCTGGAACAAAAAATCGCTTTTACGATTGGCTTGTTTTGCAAACAAACCAAAGACCTGCGCTTTACGGATTTAATTTTGCGAACAATGAAGTTATCCAAGGAGCAAGTGCGAAACATAAAATATCGTAGCAACGGATGGCCGGGAGATGTAACCGTTGTATTGAAAAATGGTGAGGTTAAAACCCGCCCCTGCGGCGCATTCAATGCGCTCTGGGGAACGTTGTCCTGCTCTCCCGCCTTTTGCCTTACATGCACTAATCCACTTGCGGAGACGGCTGATATCGCAATCGGTGACGCGTGGTTGCCGAGATATATTACCTCAAAAAAATGCAGTTCGCTGATTGTCATCCGAACGCAAAGAGGAATGGATATAGTCAATCGGGCCGTTGTTGATCAGGTTGTTGAGCTCGAAGAAATTAATCCGGAAGAGGTGTTAGATATTCAACCAAAATTTATTATTGCAGCAAAAAAAAATAATTATCAGGCCCGGCTTAAGGTTTTAAGATTCTTTTATAAGGATGTTCACTCTTTGCCTACCGATTACGCGACGACAATAAACCGTGGTAGCCGGCTCGAAGCTTGGTGGGTCTACCTTGTTCGTGTGATTTCTTCGAGCGCTCTATTTCGTCACGTCTATCGCTATTTCCCGAAATGGCTTTTGCAAATAATGAGCGGATTTTGTCTGAGAGCATGGCGTACTATTTACTCGCGCACCAAACCAAACATTGATATATGATAAAAGAACACAAAGGAACAATTTTATTTGCTGGCAATTTTCAATATCAGTTTCGCGAATTCGCTATGGCGCGAGCGTTGAAAGAATTGGGCTGGCAAATTGAACCGTTTTCATGGGAAGATTATACCCCGCTGACTTTTATCGGCCGAATTTTATTCAAATATATGCTCGGGCGAACCGTAAAAAGGATTAATGCCGATTTGTTGTCGATTTGTAAGAGGACTAAACCGGACATTGTATTTTTATGTAGACCAAATTATATCAGCACCGCGACTATTATGGCGCTGAAGTCCCATTGTCGCTTGATCGCGACTTGGAATCCGGACAATCCGTTCGGTGGGTATAACTTGAATTCGGCGATGAAATATAAACCGACCGGGATATATCGGTTACTGTTTCCATTGATAGTGTGCGAAAAGGCAATCTATTTCAGACGGCTCTGGTCAAAGTTATTGCGTGCCTTACCGCTATATGATATTTGCTTTGTTTATCGGTCGGAAAACATTGAGAAGTATAAGCAGGCCGGTGTAGAAAAAGTTTACCACCTCCCATCGTTTTATGATCCTGCGCTTCATCGACCAATGACATTGATCGACGCGGACAAAAAGTGCTATGAACGAGATGTTGTTTTTATCGGTCATTTCGAGCCTGACGGACGAGTGCAATATCTCGAAGCGTTACTCGATAATGACATTAAGTTTCAATTGTATGGGCAAAGCTGGAATTACTATTTGTCGGCTAAAATCAAAAAAATGTTTTCTGATCCGATTCGCCCGATTTTTGGGATAAACTATACTAAGACGATTAGCGGTGCAAAAATCGCTTTGTGTTTTCTGTCAAAATTGAATTTAAATCAATATACGCGGCGTTGTTTTGAAATCCCGGCTTGTCGAACGCTTTTGTTATGTGAACGCACGCCAAAAATGCAAGAACTGTTTATGGAAGACAGGGAAGCGGTTTATTTTTCCGATCCGCTTGAGCTGGTAGCTAAGGTAAAATATTATCTGGCACACCCGGCGGAAAGAAACGCAATCGCGGTTGCCGGATACGAGCGCTGCATGTCTTCCGGATATGATGTGGCCAATCGAATGAAAATATGCGATGAAATCTTTAATCAGGAGTTGTTTTCGACGACAACGTAGTGTGCTTGTTTTTAAATTTAGTATGAAAATATTACTTTTTATCGACAATCCGAGCCAAGACTCGCTTTACACTTTTTGGGCGAAAGCACTACGTAAACTGGGGCACGAGGTTATTTATTTTGAACAAATGCCGGTTTTGTACGCTCAGCCATGGTTAGCAAAAAGTAACATTTTGCGTAAAATTTGCCAATGGGGACTGCGCGAAAAGCATCTTTGGGGTATTCGACAAATCTGGCCGATCAAAATTGCTGCTCCGTTAATTATTGGGGCGCAGAATAAAATGAACAAAAAATTTATTGAAACGGCTCGCACACTTAAACCGCAATTAATTATTGTGTTGAAGGGTCTCGGCATTTATCCCAAAACATTACTGAATATTAAACTGGTGACGGATAGCGTGATTGTTAATTTCAACGGTGATGACCCGCACAACCTTTTTAGCTCCAACCAAAATGTCATTGATTCTCTGGCGGTATACGATCATGTTTTCACTTGGTCGAAAATGTTGGTGAAGCGTTTAACGGACGACGGAGCGACGCGAGTTCATTATTTACCCTTTGCCGCCGATGCGGATGTTTATAAAGGCTGTGAAAACCCTACAGCGGAAGAACGTAAAATGTATGGCTCTGATATTGTCTTTGTCGGCACGGGTGATCCGGAGCGTAAATCTGAATTGGAATCGTTGTCCGATTTGGATCTGGGCATTTGGGGCCCGTATTGGGATCGAAATTGCAAAAAATCACATTTAATGGCACGGCTCAGGGGTGGGCGAATCGATGTCAATACAATGGCCAAAGTTTATCGCAGTTCAAAGGTGGTTTTAAATTTGATGAGAGAACAGAATTTTTCATCACATAACATGAAAACGTTTGAAATTCCGTCAATCGGCGCCTTTATGCTGGCACCGCGCACGAGCGAGCACGCCGATTTTTTTGAGGAGGGCAAAGACATTGCCTGTTACGGATCAGCGCATGAGCTACGAGAAAAAGCGATTTACTTCATTGCACATGACGCCGAACGTGCGGCAATGGCCAAATCGGCCCATGAAAAAACGCTTCGCTACCATACCTACATTCAACGGATGACGGAATTGCTACGTTTAATCGCGCTTGAACAACCGCCTCGCGCCTAACACTTTCTTTTTACTCGCTTATGGCCGAAATTAAAAAAAAGTTCGTCTTTCTAAAAGGGAAGTGGCTGTTGATTGCTTACACTGTTTTGATATTGGCAACTTTGCCGTACGATCTGGCGGTTCGCCCAGCTATTCTATATTTGCTGTATGCGTTATTTATTCTTATGCTATTTGTTGTCGTTATCAATAGCCCAAAAAACGCCATCGGTCAGCCGACCGTTCCCGGCCGCGACCGATTTTTCTTTTGGTTGATAATTTTATCCAGTTTGGTCATTTTATTCACACGCCTATTACCATTTTTGCGATTTGGCGACGCCCCGCTTGGTTATGATACCGGCTTTTATCATGAACGTTCAACCATGCCTGGTGTTTTAGCCGAAACCGAGCCGTTCTACTTTATTTTGGCCGCATTACAAACGTTTGGAATCGAGACGATTTGGGCGATTAACATTCTATGCATTGTGGCGCAATTTTTATTGCCAGGCAGTCTTTATTTGATATTTCGGTCATTGAAAGTTAAACATAATTTTGTTTTCGCGGCAGTCGCTTTTTTCATTTGCGCGGTTTCCGCTACCCAATTTCACGCTTTTTGGTCCATGTTTCCGCAACAAATATTATCAATCAGCTTCTTGTTCGCAACCGTGGCGCTGATCTTGCGTCAGTCACCGGCCGCTATCTTGTCCGGCTATCTCGGCGCCGCCCTAAATACACCGACCTTTGCTTTATTTTTGTTGACGTTGATTATCTTTTTAATTGTCATATGTGTATTAAAATTTTATAAGCGCTTGCATTACGACCATCAGTTCTTGCTATACTCTCTCCTCGGATACGCTGTGGTTTATTTGGTGCTGGTTGTATTATTTGAAGAGTTTTCCGCCGCCCCAAGCGAAGCCTATCACCTCTATCTCGACCGGTTGCTGGGCGGCATCGGTTGGTTCATTTTGTTGCCGATCGCCATATTACTATTCCAATTGTTTTGGCGTAAACGGATAATCAGTTATAAGATTTTATTGTTTGTAATTTCTGTTTTTGCCATGTGGAACTTTTTTTACTTGACACATCACACCGGCGAACTGGATGAAATCAATACCACTATCAGCTTCATTACCGAATATCACGGGTTAGCCAGCAATTATCCATTTTGGCGAATACCAGAGATCAAGGGTCTGTTCATTAATGTGAGCACGTTTCGGATGATTAACCTGTTATTTATTCCTTTTGTTATTTTGGGATTTTGCTTACCGCGACTGTGGGAACATGACGCGGACGAGGAATCTCTTGTGTCGCGCTGGTTGATGTTTCTATACATCATGTTTCTTCTTTTGCTGGTTTTCGTAACTTTTCCGTTTATTTACCAAAATCGATTTTTGATCGTTTTCGATATTGTTTTCATTCTCGTTATGACGCCGCCGCTCGCCAGGCTATTATTCGACTTTGGAAGGAGCCGCGGGGGACAGATTTTGATTATCTTGTTTTTTTTGATTTTTTCTGCCAAAATAGTGGCGCAAGCTTGGCGCCAGCAGCCAATGTTGCCCGTGAATGAATATCAGGAAATTAAAACTTTAGCCAGTTTGGTTGAGCCGCGCGCTCGTTTGCTCGCCACCAACAGCAACGATACGCCGTGGGTAATGGGTTTTTCGAAGCTGATCGCTTTTGGTCCGGGCTATGGCGGTGATACTTGGAGTATGGACGAATGGATCGAATTCTGGCGCGGGGACAGTGATGAACGGCGACTCAAGTTAATGAATGACAGCGGTTACTCCAACTATCCGTTCTATTTCTATATCGGCGGCCGTGAACCGATCGATTGGCCGTATCAAAAATTTATTCGCAATAGCGGCCATTTCGAGCAAACGTCAGAGCACGTTTGGAAATATCTGCCATCATTATGACGACATTAGAGCGCCAACGGCGATCAAAATCAATTTGGATAATTATGGGTGCGCTAATTGCTCTGGTCATATTGAGTTTATGGTTGCCGATAATGAACATATTGTCCGGTACACTCGGTGTGATTTTGGTTTTTTTCCTGCCAGGATTCTGCTTAACCGGCCTCATCTTCCCACAAACGCGTCCGACCGACGAACCGACCCGTATCGAAGTGGCCGGACAAGGCTATCAGTCGGGGACAGACATGTTCGAACGAATTTTTTTGAGCCTCTTTTTTTCCTTGTCGTTGACGGCTTTAATTTTTTGGGTCATGCGGTATTTTGCGATATTGACATCACTTAAAATTATCTACACGGAAGTCATCATGAATCTTATTCTAGTTTGCGCTCTGCTGATAGTAAAACGTTGGCACAAAAAACATTAATGTCGCTAGTTTTCTTTTTTTCATGCAAAATTTCAATATGCGTATTGCGATCGATACTTTGGCCGTCAATCGGGACGACTTCGGCGGCGGAGAACAGTATCTCGCCAATTTAGTTTCTGCCTTGTCAGACATTGACAAACAAAATCAATATTACATTTTTGTTTGTCCACAAAATAAAGAAAAATTCGACTTGACGCGCCCCAATATAAAAATGATAGAATGCGCAGTTGATAATCGATATAAAATTAGACGTATCCTTTTTGAACAATTTTGTTTGCCGCGCTTGCTGAAGGCATATCAAATCGATATTTATCATGGCCCGAATAACACTTTACCATTATGGCTACCATGCCCGGCCGTCGTGACGATTCAATTTATGATCAATTTTATTTCCCCAACGCAGTTCAAACCGTTTTACAAGCGTTGGTATTTCAATTTATTAATGAAGCGGTCTGTCCGTAAGGCGGACACGGTCATCGCGGTTTCGGAAAGTTTAGCAAAAGAAATTAACGGTCTGCTCGGCGTTGATTTTAAAAAAATACGGGTGGTACATCACGGCGTATCCAGCCAATTCTGCCAGCGGAAGGAACCGGGGGAGGCCGATAAACTGCGGCATGATTTTAATATTACCCGACCGTATATCCTTTGTGTGGCCAACAACGTTTCGAATAAAAATTATTGCGGCTTAATCCACGCTTTCGCCAAATTAAAATCGGCGCATCAAATACCACATCAACTGATTTTCGTTGGCTCGACGGATATCGACCCGGTCGAAAAAGCCAAAACGTTAAACGTTATAGCGGCACTGCCGCAATCGATATCGGCCGATATTTTATTTTTGGGCTTTATTAAGCACGGGGAACTGCCGAGTCTGTACCGCGGTGCCGCCGTATTTGCCTTACCTTCTTTTTGCGAATCATTTGGTATTCCGCTCGTGGAAGCCATGGCTTGTGGCGCGCCGATTGTTACTTCCAATGTTTCCGTCATGCCGGAAATTATCAGAAACGCCGGATTAAAAGTTGATCCTAAAAATCCATCCGCAATCGCTGAAGCAATTTATTCGATTATCAGCAATGAAACGCTACGGCGCAGATTGTCCGATCGAGCCGTTCACCGTGCGCAATCATTCACCTGGCAAAACGCGGCGGAAAAAACTTTGTCTGTATATTCGGAAATATTCGCAACAGCAATTTCAACCGAGCCGCAAAAAAAACAACGGGGTGTTTTATTTATAAATCCGCCACGCGAAGTTCCGCAACGCGTTGATTATCCGCCTCTTGGTCTGGCGTATCTTGCGGCATATTTAAAACAAAATAATATCAAAGCCAGCGTCCTTGATGCCGCAGGCATGACGTGGAAACAATTGGTAGCTGCCGTCAAAAAACGCCAGCCTTATATCGTCGGCTTGCCCTGCTGGACAGTGGAAAGAGAACAAACGTTCATGGCCGCCAAGCTGGTCAAGTCGTTTATTCCTGACGTCAAATTGATTTTTGGCGGGCATCATGCCACAGTTTTTCCCGCACAAATGTTTCGTCTAGCTGATGCCGATGCGGTCGTACTCGGAGAAGGTGAGCTGACCACGTTAGAGTTGGTAACATCGTTGTTGGATAATGCTCCGTTGGCCGGAATAAAGGGCATCGCCTATCGTGAAGCGGGCAATATTGTGATTACCGAACCAAGAGAATTTATCTCTGATTTGGACACAATTCCTTTTCCGAGCTATGATGATTTTAATTTGGATGACTATCTCGGATTACCGGAAACAACGAGAAAATCAGCGGCGCTGATGACTTCCCGCGGTTGTCCCTACGCTTGTGTCTATTGTGCCGCGTCAAAATTTTGGAAACGACAATGGCGCGCACGTTCGGCGCAAAACGTTTTAGCGGAAATTGATTATTTGTATCGCACCCACGGCGTTAGGGCGCTGATGTTTTTTGATGATAATTTTACGATCCGGAAAGATCGCGTAATTGATATTTGCCACGGTATCATTAAACGCCAACTGGACGTTATTTGGGCCGCTTGCTCTCATGTAAATCAAATTGACGCCGAAATGTTGGATTGGATGAAAAAGGCCGGTTGCTATCGGATTGATTTCGGCGTGGAATCTGGTAGTCCCGAAGTATTAAAGAATATCAAAAAAAATCAAACCACCGCCAAGGTTGAGGAAACCTTTCGATTATGCCATGAGGCGGGGATCAAGCCGCGAGCTTATTTGATGGTTGGTAATCCGGGCGAAAACGATAAAACAATAGACGAAACAATTGCACTGTTAACTAAAATTAAACCGCATGATACCATAAGCGGGCAAATTCTGTGGATTTTGCCGGGCACGGAAATATATGACATCGCCAAGGCCAAAGGAATTATTTCCGATGACTATTGGTTGAAAAACGATAAATTCATCCCTTATTATACGGGCGAGCATACGGAAAAAGAATTAAAAAAATTGCGTGATAAATTAACCCATGGCACAACTAAAATTGATAAAAAATTTACCGCTTATTTAAGTTATTTGATCCGAAAAATATATTATCGGTTTCCGGTACTACAAAAGGCGCGCGCTCTTAAAAAAAGATTCAAAATCTAATATACGGAAATATGAGGATACTATTAATCGACCCGCCATTTAAACGATTTACCGGTTTTGCAAACTTTTATTTTCCAATTGGCCTTAGTTATGTCGGCGCGATATTGGAAAAAGCTGGACACCATGTAGCGATTTTGGATGTTGACGCCATCAAGCAGACTACCGGACTGGATTTTAGCGATGAATACAATAAATTGGAATTGTATAAACAAGGGATCAATAATGACACCCATCCGGTTTGGCAAGAGATTGAAAAGATTTTAAGCGAATGGTGTCCTGATCTTGTGGGCATTACGGCGATGACGCCAAAGATCGGATCAGTGATAAAGACCGCCCAACTGGTTAAAAAAGTCAACCCGAACTGCCCCGTGGTGGTTGGCGGACCACATGCAACCTTGCAACCCGAATTGACGATGAAATGTTCGGCCATTGACGTCGTTGTGAAAGGTGAAGCAGAAAATGTTATTGCCAAATTGGTTGCCGCCTTACAATCCAAAAACGATTTGTCAACCATTCAAGGCATATCATACCGATTGAGCAATCGGGTAATTCATAATCAGCCGGCGGAATTATTGGCCGATCTGGATCAAGTCCCTTTTCCCGGGAGACATTTATTAATGAACCCGGAAAATTATTCGTCGGAAAATATGGGCGTGATTATGACTTCGCGCGGTTGTCCGTACAACTGTAGCTATTGTTGTCACTTGTGGGGCAGAAAGGTTCACAACAGATCGATTAATAATATAATCAACGAAATAAAACTGGTGATAGAAAAATTCGGGACGACGCAGTTTGAATTTAAGGACGACTCTTTTACAGCCGACAGACAAAGAATCATGAATTTGTGCGACACGTTGATGAATGAAAATATTAAAATCAATTGGGGCTGTTCGACCCGAGTTAATTTGCTTGACGAACAACTGGCGCGAAAAATGAAGCTGGCCGGTTGCAATGTTATCAAGCTTGGTATTGAAACGGGCAGTCAGCGAATTTTGGACAAAACCGACAAAGGCATCACCTTTGCTCAGGTTCGGCAAACGGCCAAATTGCTTAATCGTCTGGGTATCTTTTGGAGCGGTTATTTCATGTTCGGCTTACCGACGGAAACCGAGGAGGATATGCAAAAGACTTATCGCTTCATGAAGGAAATCAATCCATATTATGCCGGACTCGGTGTTTATAATCCCTTCCCAAAAACCAAACTGTTCGATGAGGCCGTGGCGCTCGGCTTGCTCTATCCCGAAGTTGAGTTGGATCACTTTTTTAAAACAAATCCGAAGGATTATTTTTTCAAGGATCCCGACAAGCGAGTGTTAAACATGTCAAAAGAAAAATTTGAAGAAATTAGTAAAATGATGTCGCGCCAATTTCATCGACATAACACCAAACTGATTAATCTCCTAAGACGAGGCTGGGCCAGAAGATTGGTTTATAAAAGAAGCCCCGCGGTTTTCTATGCCGACATCAAGAAGGTTTTGCAGTGGGTATAACAACTGACTATGTTAAGCGAAAAAAAGGTACAATTTTTTTTCGACGCTTCCGCCACGCGCTGGAGTGATAATTATGGTCACACTAGAAAAATGAATTATCGGGTCGACCAATTTCTCAACGCGTTAAAAAGTCGATTGCGCGCGAATGATGCAGTGCTTGATTTTGGTTGCGGCACAGGGGAAGTCACCGGCTCAATCGCGGCGGCCGGGTTTGCAATTACCGGATGTGATTTGTCATCCGAAATGATAAAAAAGGCCAATACGAAATATCAATCCGCCGGCTTAAATTTCTTGGCGCTGCAAGAAGATTTTTTGCCGCGATTGCCTTTTTTGTCAAAAAAATTCAGGGCGATTATTTCTTCCAGCGTTTTTGAATATCTGCCAGCACTTGACGAATATTTCCTTGAGATGAAACGTTTGCTCTTGGATGATGGTTACTTAATTTTTACCGTACCAAACAGCAAACATCCGATTCGAAAAATTGAAAAAATATTATTCTACTTGAACAGGTATTGTTTTTTCTCTTGGTTGTTCGAGCAGGCGTTTCAAATTACCAAACGCCGGATTGACTTTAACTATCTTGAGATTTCCATCAATCGTTTTTCAACAAACGAATGGCTTAGGCGACTAGCCGCCAACGGTTTCGACATGGAAGAAATCAGCGCAACAAAAACGCCATTGTTATTAATTGTGGCTAAAAATAGAAGCACACTGTAATTTATGAAACAAATAATTCAATCATACAAGACCGGCGTCATGGAATTGAGACAGGTGCCGAGTCCGTTGTGCCAGGCTCATGGCATCTTGATTCGCACCGATAGTTCTTTGATTTCTGCGGGCACGGAAAAGCTGATGATCGATTTAGCGCAAAAAAATATTATCGGCAAAGCGCAGGAGCGACCCGATCTGGTAAAAAAAGTTTTTGAAAAGATTAAGCAGGAAGGCCTAATCACAACAGTCCAAAATGTACTTGGCAAGCTGGACGCGCCCGTGGCGTTAGGCTACAGTAGCGCCGGAACAATTATTGAAGTCGGAACTGGATGTGCCAATGAATTTACAATCGGCGACCGCGTCGCCGTCGCCGGTGCCGGATATGCATCGCACGCGGAAATCAATTATATACCGAAAAATTTGGCCATCATTATTCCCGACAATGTTTCATTTGATCAAGCGAGCTTCACCACTCTCGGCGCCATTGCCATGCAGGGGATCAGACGTTGTGACCTGAAGCCGGGAGAAAAAGTCGGCGTGATTGGCCTCGGTTTGATTGGTCAATTGACGGTTCAGATATTGAGTGCTTACGGCTTTCCGGTCTTGGGCATGGATGTAAACGCAAAAAAAGTTACTCAAAGCCTGCTATACGGTGCGGCGCAAGGCGCAGTGATCGGGACGGATAATGTGATGCAAATTGCGGAAGGCTTTTCCGGCGGCCGAGGTCTTGATGCGATCATCATCACCGCCAGCACCAAAAGCAATGAGCCGGTCGAATTGGCCGGACGACTTTGTCGTCCATGCGGACGCGTTTGCGCGGTTGGTTTGGTGGGGATGGAAATACCACGCGATCTTTATTACAAAAAAGAATTAGATTTTCTCATTTCGCGCTCATATGGGCCGGGTCGGTATGATGCGAATTATGAGGAGAAGGGGATTGATTACCCATTTGAATATGTCCGTTGGACGGAAAAAAGAAATATGGCAGAGTTTTTGCGCCTGGTCGGCGCCGGGCGCGTGAATCTTGCCCCAATGATTACGCACTCGTTCAGTCTTGATGACTATGCCAGCGCTTATGATCTGATTTTGAATAATCCAGGAAAAAAAGAATTTACCGGCGTTATCTTGCATTATCCGCCTCTTGCCATGCCGGATACTTGTGTGCGACTAAGTCAAATGCATCTACCAAAACCGTCGATAGCGATTAACGAGAAAATATGTATTGGCATGATTGGCGCTGGAAATTTTGCCAAACGATTTTTGTTGCCGAATTTAGCAAAGCTCGGAGCGAGAATCAAGGCGATTGCCACGGCGGAAGGCATGAATGCGGAACAAATAGCCCGAAAATACGCTTGTGAAAATTGCGCGACAGATTATCAACAGGTATTGAATGATCGAGAGATCAATGTGGTTTTTGTCGCGACCAGGCACAACCTACATGCCACGATCGCCAAGCAAGCATTAGACAAAGGCAAAATTGTTTTCTTGGAAAAACCGCTTTGCTTGACCAAGTTAGAACTTTGCACTCTGGCCAATCATCCGAACATCAGTCATCTCATGCTCGGTTATAACCGGCGTTTCGCGCCAAGCGTGATTAAATTGAAAAACAGTTTGACAAAACGCACGAATCCGTTGCTTATCAACTACCGCATCAATGCCGGCTATATTCCGAAAGATCACTGGGTTCATGATCCGGACGTAGGTGGCGGCAGAATTGTGGGGGAAGTGTGTCACTTTGTCGATTTGTTACAATTTATCACCGGCGCTAAACCGGTTAAATTGTACGCCACGCGTTTGCCGGTGAGCGAAATTATTCTTGACGATGATAATTTTAATGTTACGATTGATTTTAGCGATGGCTCACGCGGCAATATTTTGTATACGGCGATGGGAGACAATCGGTTGGGCAAGGAATATCTAGAAATTTTCGCTGACAAACAATCATTTGTCATCAATGATTTTAAGTCAACGGGTTTCTTCGCTAAACAAGATAAGGGGCATTTCAAGGAATTGGCCGTGTTTATCGATTCCATCAATCAACATGCGCCACTGCCCATACCCAGTGCTGAAATCTTGCTGGCGGCCAAGGCCACGTTTTGCATTATCGACTCTTTGCAATCCGGCCAACCGATTGCAATAACGCCAGATTATGAAAATTAATTATTTGAAACGAATTTTTTCCGCTTATGTTTTGGGAAAGAACAGCCAACTAACCTTTTGGCACGGCCGGCCTTTTGTTAATGAAAACGCTTTTCCCACGGACGACCAAAGGTTGGGCCAGTATTATCAATCGTTTGAAAAAAAAGCATTATACCCCGGCCCATTTGACGAACATGGCATACCGCTATTAAATTATCATGGCGTGATCGGCAAACAATACAATCCGATTGCCATTATTCAGTTTGGCTTGGGTAATCATGATTTGTATAAACAAACCGGGCGAGAAGAATACAAACACAAATTCCTTAACGCCAGTGAATGGTTGCTGAAAAATTTAGGAAAAAATTCATTTGGACTTTGGGTTTGGAATCATAAGTTTGATTGGGAGTATTTTCAACAATTAAAAAATCCATGGTACTCCGCTTTGGCGCAAGGTCAGGGTTTATCAATTTTAGCCAGGGCATACGTAGAAACACAAGATAAAATTTTTCTTGACGCCAGTGATAAGGTATTCCAAACATTAATTACGCCAATCAGTGCAGGTGGCGTGCAATTTGTTGATCAAGCCGGTGGCGTTTGGCTGGAAGAATATCTGGTCGAGCCGGAGTCGCATGTTTTGAACGGATTTATTTGGGCCGTTTGGGGCGTGCGTGATTATTATATTCTGACCGGAAGCGAAGCGGCGCTTAATTTGTATAATCAATGTCTAAAAACGATTAAGGATAATCTGCCCCAATTTGATATCGGCTTTTGGTCAAAGTATGATGCGTCGAAAAACTTTTTACGGACTATTGCGAGCAAATTTTATCATAACCTGCATATCGTCCAACTGGAAATTTTGTTTCGCCTAACCGGAGACGACACATTTAAGCGCTGGCAGGAAAAGTGGCAAAAATACAATCGCAACAAATTTTACAATGCCTTGGCGTTCATTTATAAAGTCGTTTTCAAAGTTTTTTATTATTAAGACCATGAAAAATAAAATTCTTATCGTCACGCAGTACTTTCCGCCCGACGTAACGGCGGCCGCTTTCCGTATCAGCGAAACCGCGGCTCTATTGCGTGCCGGCGGGTATGATGTCACGATCTTGACCGCTCATCCACACCGATCACCAGTTCAGACAATGGAACGCGATGAATACGCGCAAGTGGTGCGAGTCAAGATTTCCGGTTTGTCGGGCAAAGAGACCAAGGGATACCTGAAACATTATTTATCTTTCATGGTCAATGCAATAGTTGCGGGAGTGAAGCTTAAATTCCGGCCGGATTTTGTCATCGCCAGCAGTCCGCCCCTATTTGTCTCGTTGGCCGGCTGGCTGATTGCCAAATTCAAACGAGCAAAATTCATTCTCGACATCAGAGACATTTGGCCGGATTCGGCCGTCGGCACCGGACACATCGAAGAAAAATCCGTTTTTTACAAAACAGGCAAGGTCCTGGAAAAATTTATTTATCGACGAGCCGATATCATTTCATGTGTGTCAAAGGGAATGAGAGATCATATCGTTCAAATCAGTAAGAAAAATATACCCTGTTTAGTGCTTTACAATGGATTGTCAAAAAAATTTATTGACGAGTGTCAGTTCGATTCGCAAAAGGAGTGGCAACGCAGCGATGAATTTGTCATATCATATGTCGGCAACATGGGGTATGCACAGAATTTAAACCAAATAATTGATGCCGCCGCAGAATTATCAACTATGCCCGTCAAATTTGCACTGATCGGGGAGGGGTCGGTCAAGGATGCTTTAATGGCCAGCGCCAAGCAAAAACAATTGCAAAATGTTTCATTTCAAAATGGTTGTTCAAAAGAAGCCGCCTTCGCCAGTCAGCTCCAATCTCATGCCTTGGTCATTATTCTAAAAGATTCGCCGGCGTTCAAGCGCACCATCCCGTCAAAAGTTTTTGATTATCTTTGGGCGAACAAACCGATTCTTTTCGGCATCGAGGGGGAGGGGCGAGAACTGCTGGCCTCATTGCCGGGCAACTTTTATTTTGATGTTCGTAATCCCCAGACGTTGATTGACGCCGTGCGAAATTTATATGAGAATTATGATTTTTACAAGGCAAACGCTATGAACAACCGAGAATTTGTACTATCCAATTTCACGCGAGAAAAAATGACCGAATTACTGATCGCCCAATTGAAATCATTATGAAAATAATCAAGGTTGTTGGCGCCAGACCCAACTTTCCCAAGATGGCGCCGTTGATCGAAGAAGCGAAAAAACATCCTTTGGTTGAGTCGTTGCTCGTGCACACCGGCCAACATTACGACGAAGCAATGTCGCAAAGTTTTTTTGATGATTTTCGGCTACCCAAACCCGACATTCACCTCGGCGTCGGCTCAGACACACACGCGGTGCAGACGGCCAACGTCATGATAGCGTTTGAAAAAATTTGTCTCGAACATCGCCCCGATTTGGTGATTGTCGTCGGTGATGTCAATTCAACGGTGGCTTGCGCTTTGGTGGCGGCCAAAATGCAAATCAAGGTGGCACATGTTGAGGCAGGGCTACGTAGTTACGATCGAACCATGCCGGAAGAAATTAATCGTTTAATTACTGATCAGTTATCGGATTATCTTTTTACGCATTCGATGGAAGCGAACGACAATTTGCGCAGAGAGGGGCTCGACGCGAACAAAATTCATTTTGTCGGCAACATCATGATTGACACTCTGTTGAAACATCTCGCGACGGCCCGACAATCAAATATCTTGCAACGCCTTCAACTGGAAGAAAAAAAATTCTCGCTGTTGACATTGCACCGTCCCTCGAACGTTGATAATCTCGACGCATTGCGCGGCATTCTACTGGCCGTACGCGACCTCGCCGAAAGAATTAAAATTGTTTTTCCCATGCATCCGCGCACCAGCCAGAAAATTGATAAATTCGGCCTTGGTGACTTCATCAAACATCGCAATATTGTTAATACTGAGCCGCTTGGTTATTTTGAATTTCTTTGTCTCATGGCAAATGCCAAGTTGGTGTTGACTGATTCCGGCGGCATTCAGGAAGAAACAACCATTCTTGGGATTCCTTGCTTAACTTTGAGAAATAACACGGAAAGACCAATTACCGTTGAAATGGGTACCAATCAAGTGATCGGCAACCAACCGGAAAAAATCATCCAATCGGCGAATCAAATATTCGATTTGTCGAAATACGAGCCGAAACGACCGGCGCTGTGGGACGGCAGAACAGCGGAACGCATTTATAAAATCCTACTAAAAAAATAGATGCTACTTTTTAAACTCTTCCAACAACTTTTATTACCAAGCATATTCACGCCTCTTTTGTTTATTGTCGGGATTGTTTTTTTATTCAAAGACAGGCAGCGAACCGGCAAAATAATTCTGTTATTTTCAGTTTCGCTATATTGCCTCTTGTCAATCAGTCCGATAGCCGATTTGATTATTTACCCGCTCGAAAGCGCATTCCCAGCGCCAACGGGCGAACAATTCGGCAGTACGAACAGGATTGTGATTTTAGCAGGCGGAGGGGAGACCAACATTTTCCGCGCCAGCGAAGCTTTAAAAATATATTTCAGTCGTCCGGCCGAAATCAGGCCGAGTTTACAAGTGATAATTTCAGGGACCAACCCGCTTCAACCTGAAACAAATAATGAGGCTCGGATAATTGAAACATTTTTGATCGAACGCGGCATGGATCCGGTCAATTTGACGGTCGAAGACAAATCGAGAAATACATTGGAAAACGCCGTAAATGCGCAGAAGCTCATTGGACAGGAAACATTCTTTTTGATAACATCGGCATATCACCTGCCAAGGGCCATGTGGGTATTTCGAGCCGCCGGCGAAAATCCGATCGCCATCCCGACGGACCCCAAGATAAAATTTGGAAGATATAATCTGTTTGACTGGTTGCCTTCCGCTAAAAATATCGAAAAAGTGGATCTCGCCGCACACGAATACTTTGGCATCATTTACTACCGGCTAAAATTGGCAAACTGAAATATCCTTGTCAATAAAATTAATCCCTTAAATTGTTTATCTTCATAAAATTACCAATATGCAGGACATGAATCAATCGTCGCAATTCATACCATCGAGCAACACAATTCAGCCAGAGAAAAATGATCCGGAAATCAACTTTGCCAATTATATTGGTATTGCATGGAAAGGAAAATGGCTTATCGGCGTGGCCTTCATGAGCGCATTTACTATCGGCGTCACGGTAAGCCTGCTATTGCCGGAGACTTTCGAAGCTCGCTCACTTATCCAAATAGGCATATTAAAAAACGAATTATTGGTCAATCCCGCGGAGGAGGAAAAAGTATTTTCAACCGACACGATTGCCACGCAAATAAGAACACAATTGTCAGCGCCCAACGTATCGTTGCTAAGTGTAAAAAACCGTTTTGACGTAAAAACGGTTATAGCGCAAGACAAAACCAAACTTAACATACTGGAAATCAAAGCACGCGGACAAAACCCGCAATCCGCTTTAACATTACTGACGATTGTGGATCAACTTTTAATTGAACGCCACCAAAAACTGTTTGAAACGGCCATAAAAACGGTTGAACAAGAAATTGGATTTATCAAGCAAAACAAAGTACAAATCGGCAAGCAAATTGTCGAAGTCGAAAAAAATATTATTCGTCTGGATAAGGATATTCAATTTTATCAAAAAGAGATCACTGCCCGAGCCGATGTAAAATCGGAAGCGCAAGGAAGAATTGTCGAAAGTTATATAAATTTATTGGACGCCGTCAAGCAGGCAAAGGACGCGAAAGTGATGGCGATCATAGATTTAAAAACGAGTTTATTTGAGCTTGATCAGGAGTTGCAAAAAAAAGAATTTGAAAAGACTTACAGTACCAAGCCGACCACAATAAAAGTCGCACCAGTATTGCCGGAGATGAAAATTGCGCCACAGCGAAGGCAGATTGTACTCATTGCCGGCATGATTGGTTTATTCTTAGGAGTTTTTTGCGCTTTCATCATTGAATTTCTGAGAAAAAATAAGTCATTGTTGCGAAATGTTAGTGCGGCGGCTGATAAAAGTTCCACTTAAAGTATTATTTGCATAAAGGCTCATCAATAAGCCGGCATTGTTTTAAGCAGTGCTTGCTTATTTTATTTATCCACACCTATAGCATAAACAAATCACCCAAATTGTGGTATAATACAAATGTCAAAGAATTAATAAATGCTAACAAAAGCCAGCATCATGGTTAGTTTGCATTAATCTATTTGGGCCCAACCTTAAGAAAATAGATTAGTCCAAAATCCATAACCAGAATAAACGGTCGACTGGTGTTAAAAGTGCTGGAAAATAGAAAGGTAAAAACAATGAAACAAAAAATTTTGTCATTGCTTAGGGATAAAAATAAACTAAGCAAAGTATTGCTCGGAATGGTTTTGATGTGCGCGCTGGTTTTGGTAACGGACATGTCGGCATTCGCCACGCAAAATGCGGGCTATGGCTATGGTTATGGAGCAGGAGATTATGCTTATGGCTACGGTTATTTCGCCGCATCCGGCACGACAGTAGCCTTGAAGTACAATCTTTGCACATCCAGTTGCTCGGTCAGTGAATCGACCGCAGTAACCATCACCGCCACATTTAGTGAGGCGCCATATGAAGCACCTGACATAAGGATTGTAGACGGCACAACCACGACAGCTTTCACAGCGATGAGCGGTTCCGGAACAACGTGGACCTACGCTTATACGACCGATGCCGTTTCGGCTGATACCACGGTAACTGTAAGTCTCCGAACGTTGGCAGGTTCGGGTTACACCCCGACTCCGTCCAATGCGACGTTCACCAATACCAATAGCACTGGCGGATCTGGCGGCAGCGGCGGAAGCGCTGCGACACCGTCAGTGGTCGTTACTCCGGTAACAACAACCACCACTACTACCACCACGACCGTCGTAACGCCGGCACAAGCGACCGTTGTTAACACGGCGGCTGAAGCCAAAGCTACGGCCGATATCGCCGGCATCACCAAGACGGCTTCGGCCGGCGCGGTGAGTCAAGCGGTGTACTTCATCGCTTACGGTACTGACGCTTCGGTCAAGATGTCCGCCAATG
>MFGM01000075.1 GCA_001778275.1 Candidatus Falkowbacteria bacterium RIFOXYC2_FULL_48_21
CGCTTGAAGCCGACAAAGTCGTAACATTCAATCGCGTGGCGATTGCTGGCCAGAACTTCTAGATAAATAGCCTTTTCTCGCGGGAAACGACGGAAGAACCAACGAATCGCGCGTCGCAAAACCACGGCACCAATTCCCTTACCCCAATAATTTTTCGCGCCGATGGCGATGTAAAGCTCAAAGTGTTTTTTGCGTTGCTTGTACTGAATCAATACATGCCCGATCGGCCTTTTACCAACGACAATAATGAAATCAAACATCTTGTTGCCGGCCAGATGCTTTCGCAGGTATTTATCAACCGTTTCGTCTGACAACTTTTTTGTTGAATCCGCTGTTAGCCGACGAAGCGCTTTGTCATTCCACCAACGATAAAACAAAGGAAAGTGTTTTTCCTTCAACGCGATTAACTTCACTGATCCTTTATAAACCTGATACTGCATACGGCAATCATACAAAAAACGCTAACTTTTGGCAACCCTCTGCACACCCTCCCCGATCCGCTTGACCGCCACCAAAAAACTTGCTATTCTTGGCTCATCATTTCGTTGATAGTGGGGCTTGCCCCGCACTCGAACGAGATGATCCGCGCACCCCATGGCTTGCTATGAAGTGACGCGAAGCGTATACAATTAATCTTCGCGTAACTCTGGGCTTGCCCCGAAATGACGCGGCGCGTGTACCAGTTACCTTCGCGAAAGAAAGGGGCTTGCCCCGAACTCGAGCGGAGTGAGTAGTTCGGGGCTCCATCGTCTAGTGGTTAGGACACCAGGTTTTCATCCTGGTAACCCGGGTTCGATTCCCGGTGGAGTCACCAAAAAGTCGTCAGTTTACTGGCGACTTTTTGTTTGACGGGACTGTCGCCGAATGAACAAATTTGTTTAAATTTAGCAAAATCGTCTTTTCGGCATTTTTGCTAAATTTAAAAGGAAACAGCGATTTCAGTTGTCATTTGGCGACAGCGCTCTTATGGCCGGCTTACTTACCCCTACGTCGCCCTACCGCCCAATCTACATCATCATTGGCGCCATCGCCACGCTGATCATGGTCGGCATATCAGTCGCCGGCTTCATCTACGCCGGGCGGATAAAGAAATTCCTCTCGGTCGCTGAACCGGGAGATTAATCATCATCTCCATCACCACAAAGAACCTTGTCTGGCAAGGTTCTTTTCTTTTCCGATCCCGCCCCCGCCTCTTGATTTTCTTCTTATTATATTCTATTATTCCCTTGCGTTCACTCGAGACTCTGGACTTTTGACTTTTAACTTAAAACTTTTAACTTAACTCTATGCCAGTTCCAGCTCACCGGCGCAGCCGTTCGCGAGTACGCTCGGCCCGCGCCCACAAGTTCCTCCGCACATCTAGACCGAGCACTTGTCCGAAGTGTTTGGCACCGATCAAACCTCATCGCGCCTGCGGCGCTTGCGGCTTTTACAAAGGCCGACAAGTTCTGGTGACCAAAGCCGACATCAAGGTTAAACGCACGGAAAAGCGCAAGAAGCAAGAGCAGAAAGAGAAAGAACGCATGGCTAAATTGAAAAATAAATAACGAAACTGGAAATTCGAAATTAGGGTCAAAGATTATGGTAAACGCATTGGCCGTCATCTATGTCGGCCTACCCAAATTTCTAATTTCCTATTTCTAATTTCTTTGTTATGCAACTTCCAATTATTCTGTCACTGGTCGCGGCCGTCATCGCGATCATTTACGGCCTGCTTCTCATCCGCGTCATTTTAAAAAAAAGCGCGGGCAACGAAAAAATGCAAGACATCGCCAAGGCGATTCAGCAGGGCGCAAAAGCGTATCTGAATCGCCAGTACAAAACCATCGCCGCTATCGGCGTTGTGGTCTTCATTTTACTGGCCATTTTTCTTGACTGGAAAACGGCCATCGGCTTTGTCGTTGGCGCAATCTTGTCCGGCCTGACCGGCTATATCGGCATGAACATTTCCGTTCGCGCCAATGTACGAACCACGGAGGCGGCGCGCGGCGGATTGGCCAAAGCGCTTGATGTGGCCGTCAAAGGCGGCTCTGTTACCGGCCTACTTGTCGTCGGTCTCGCGCTTCTCGGCGTGGCCGGTTATTATGCGATAACAAAAGATGTACACTCTTTGATCGGCCTTGGTTTTGGTGGCAGTTTGATCTCAATCTTCGCTCGCCTCGGTGGCGGTATCTATACCAAAGCGGCTGATGTTGGTGCAGACTTAGTGGGCAAGGTGGAAGCCAACATTCCGGAAGATGATCCGAGAAACCCGGCCGTCATCGCCGACAATGTAGGCGACAACGTGGGCGACTGCGCCGGTATGGCCGCTGATTTGTTTGAAACGTACGCGGTTACGGCCGTGGCCTCCATGTTCCTCGGGTCACTCTTGTTCGTCGGATTCGACAATGCGGTTTTGTTTCCGCTATTCCTTGGTGCCATCTCGATCATTGCGTCTATTATCGGCATTTGGTTTATTCGGCTGGGCAAAAGCCAAAACATCATGGGCGCGCTCTACAAGGGTTTATTTGTCGCCGGACTGCTTGCGGCAATCGGCTTTTATCCGGCCACCAAGTGGCTCATGGCTGACAATGGTCAATTCTCCGTACTGAACATTTACTTGGCCTCGCTCATCGGACTCGTTGTTACGGCGTTGTTAATCGTTATCACTGAATATTACACATCAACCAAATACAAACCGGTAAAGTCGATTGCGGACGCATCGACCACCGGACATGGCACAAACATTATCGCCGGCCTCGCTGTTTCGATGAAGTCAACGGGGTGGCCGATTGTGGTGATTTGCGCCGGCATTTTGGGCGCTTATGAATTAGCCGGACTTTACGGCATCGCGGTGGCGGCTATGAGTATGCTTTCCATGACCGGAATAATTGTCACCATTGATTCATACGGTCCGATCACAGACAACGCGGGTGGCATCGCGGAAATGGCGCAATTGCCACAAGAAGTTCGCGACGTGACCGATCCCCTCGACGCAGTTGGCAACACCACAAAGGCGGTAACAAAGGGTTACGCCATCGGCTCGGCCGCGCTCGCGGCACTGGTGCTGTTCGCCGACTATACGCACGCATTGAAAGACACGGGTTTATCATCGGTTTTTGAACTTAACGAACCAAAAGTTTTGGTCGGTCTTTTCATCGGTGGACTTTTACCATATTTATTCGGCGCGATGTCCATGCAAGCGGTCGGCAAAACGGCCGGCAAAATCGTTGATGAAGTACGGCGCCAATTCCGCGAGATCAAAGGCATTATGGAAGGCACGGCCAAACCTGACTATGCCAGTTGCGTTGACATTGTAACCAAGGCGGCAATCAAGCAAATGATTGTGCCGGCTTTGATTCCGGTTCTTGTCCCGATTTTAGTCGGGTTAATCCTTGGGCCAATGGCGCTCGGTGGTTTACTCGTCGGCAGCATCGTAACCGGACTTTTCGTTGCGATCTCAATGACCACCGGCGGTGGCGCTTGGGACAATGCCAAAAAATATATTGAACAAGGCCATCACGGCGGCAAAGGTTCTGACGCACACAAGGCGGCGGTGACCGGCGATACGGTCGGCGATCCATACAAAGACACGGCCGGCCCGGCGATCAATCCGATGATTAAGATTTTGAACATTGTGGCGTTGTTGATTGTGGGAATAATTGCGAAACTTTGGCTGTAACCCTCTTGTGTCTGGATTGATTGCTATCAATCCCGACACACACGCGATACGACTATCGGTTGCAAAAATAATTTAAAAAGCTCCGCTGTGGCGGGGCTTTTTGGTTCGGTTGACAATCCTATCTAATTATACTAAGATGAGACATAATTGTTTTTTGACAAATGGAGGAATATCATGACCGACGAAATTAACATTGTTTCCAAAACCAGCGAGATTGACCCGCGCCGCCAGCCGCCGGACAGCGAACTGCTGCGGCAAATCAAGGATCGCTTCGCGAGCAGCGTGAACAAGGAAACAAATCAACTGCTCCGTTCGCCGGACTCGATCCTGCAACCGATGAACCGGGTGCAAAAGTATTTGCAAAAATTGCCATTCTCGCCAAACAAGGCTATCTGGCAATTCATCAACTATCTGGTTCAATACGGCGTGCTGATCATGACGGACGATCCGACACGGCGCTACTTTTTCGATGACGGCCAGCTGGATGAACTGACCCGCGCCGGCCAGTACCGCGAAGTGCCGCAAATCAAACACGACATCCGACAACGATTGAAATCGTTCATTGCCAAGGCTGACAAGTCCAAAACCGGCGTTCACCCCTTGAGCCCTGCGGAAGTCAAGGCGCTCGTCACCGGCGACCTATTCGACTTGTTGAAAGAAATGGCCAAAGAACACCCTGAAATCGAGAATCTGATCCAATCTTTTGGCGACATGATGCAAACTTGCCTCTCCGCCGATCCGACAAAAACGCAAAACGCGATCGCAGAATTTGCCTTGACCATCGAAGATTCTCTTCGTTGCGTTATTAATCGCGTGGAAAGCCAATCCCTTGAGCTGGTCACGGCCATTGCGTCGGCCTCGCCCGATTCAACCGGTCAAACCCCCGCAGCATCGCAAGAAAGAAATCATTCCGCCACCCAAACGCGACTGATCGAACTGGCCGGCAATATCACCAAGTGGCAATCACAACTCGATCGCCTGCGGCGCGAACAAAATCTCGTTGAACATTACTTGTCCGACGTAAAACTGCACGTGCTCGAAGAGGAGTTGAATCCGCGGCTAAACTTTGCCGAAGCGGAGGACTTGAAAAAAATTGAGTTGGCCATTGAACGCGCGCATGCCAAGGCGGACGAGCTGAACGAGCACATTGAAAAGCTGCTAAAACTGCAAGCGCCGATCGATGCTCGCATTCGCGAGCTTCAGCGTTTGCAAAGCGCCTTGAAAATTTGCGCCGGTCAAGAAAAAGAATGGCCGACCCTAGCGGTCAGTGATCTGCCCGCGCGTCCAACGTATGACGCGGATGAACTTTTGGACTGGCAAAGTGTCGACTTGTCAGAAGAAATGA
>MFGM01000076.1 GCA_001778275.1 Candidatus Falkowbacteria bacterium RIFOXYC2_FULL_48_21
CGCCTGCGGATGATCAGCTTCATTATCATCGCTCGCATTCGCGCAACCCACATCCACCAAGTCAACGCGACCATCATTATCATTGTCCTTTCCATCAGCGCACTGCTTCGGCGGAGGAGGCGGCGGCGCCGGTGGCGTAGGTTCCGGTAAACTGCCAGAACTGGTGGTAGTTAACAATGAAGCAGAAGAAAATGCCGTTTCCGTGCCATTCGCGTTGCGCGCCTTGGCACGATATGAATATGTTGTATTGCCGGACAACGAAGAATTAAGCCAGCTGTTCGTGGTCACCCAGCCGGAATTGGTGCTGTTGGTTGAATTTTCAAAATACAATCCGGAACTTCCCGTTGTCAGATTGGTAAACGTGCCGGAAGCGGTCACAGTCAAAGCATCGAACGCGATCAAGGATGCCGTTACCGCCGTTGGCGTATTTTGCGCGGAATACAATGAGGCCGCGCTCGACAAAGCGGTTTCCGTGGTGTCGCCGTTTCTCGCTTTTGCCTTGAATGAATAACTGGTATTGGCCGAGAGTCCGGTCACGGCAATACCGGAAGCGCCACCCCAAACCGTATATGTTTGCCACACTTCACCGGCGCCAAGCGCGCCGCTCGCGGCCACGTAATTGCCACTGTTTGATTCTTGAATCGCAAACGTTGTGTCTGCCGAATTGGAATTTATATCAATTATCACCGTCAACGTTGAAGCCGTGGGACTTTGCACCGTGGGTGTGCCGGGCGCGTTGGCCAACGTATAAACAGCCGTATTGGCGGACGACAAATCCGTATCAGTACTATCACCGTTTCTCGCTTTCACTTTGAATTGATAACCCGTATTGACGGACAAGCCCGTCACGACAATGCCGGACACGCCACCCCAAA
This sequence comes from Candidatus Falkowbacteria bacterium RIFOXYC2_FULL_48_21, assembly GCA_001778275.1. Classification (GTDB taxonomy): domain Bacteria; phylum Patescibacteriota; class Patescibacteriia; order UBA11705; family JABHMO01; genus MFGM01. The sequence continues at coordinate 876 of MFGM01000076.1, forward strand.
CCGTATATGTTTGCCACACTTCTCCCGCGCCGAGCGCGCCGCTTGCGGCCACGTAATTGCCGCTGCTCACTTCTTGAATCGCGTACGTGGTATTTGAAGGATTTGAATTTTGATTTATCACAACCGTCAGGGTCGTGGCCGCGGGACCCTGCACCGTTGGCGCGCTTGGCACATTGGCTAAGGTATACTTACTTGATCCTCCCCCCGTTGTGGAATCACCGTCACCGTTTTTGGCGAAAACCGAATAGGTATATGAAGTGTTCGGCAAAAGACCGGAATTAATCCAAACCGCGCTTTGCTGCTCGACCGTGGTTTCTACATTGCTAAAATTAATCGCGGAAGAACCGCTCGTTAGATTTGGAAACGTACCCGTGGCCGTGACAGTAATGGATGCTGCCGTAATATCACTATATGTTATTCCCGTCGGCGCTGATATGGACGTGTAACGCGAAATTGACGCGGCCGATGTTTCATCCGTGTCAGTGTTGCGCGCTTTCACGGACATGGTCACCGACGTGTTTTCGCTCAAACTCGCTTGATCCCAATAAGCATCGGTGATCCAACCGCTGTTTCCCGCCGGACTGTCCGTACTGGAATAATAGGCCGCCTGCGCGCCGCCGGTTTCCCATGTCCAGCGCATGGCCGCGGTGGTTTGATTGGTATGGCCAAGGTTAATCGGGATATTCGCAGAGGTGTACGCGCTGGCCGTGGACGAACCGATACCCTCCCCGCTCGCGTTTGTCGCTCGTACGTAAACCGTATATTGCGTATTGGCCGAAAGCGTTGATAAAGTATATGCACTCGTCGCGCTACCAACCGTTCCGACGAGCACATCATCGGAAGAACGGTAAACTTTATAATCGGTCGCACCCGAAACATCGCTCCAATCCCACGAAATGGAATCCGTGGTATTCGCGGAATGAGTAAGTCCAATCGGTTGCGCCGGACCCAACGTTTCCGCGCCGGTTTCCGGTCGGGCGGTCAGATTTGGCGAACCATCGCCATTGTAGGCCGCGGCGCGAAACTTGTAGCAGGTATTTGCCGTCAAGCCTGAAATCGAATAGGGCGAGGTCGGCATGGCCGATGCATTGTTGTAAACCGTGGTATCCCAAACATCATCGCATGATGTGTCCTGAAAAATCGACATGCCGGTCGGCGCCGGTGTCGGATTGCTCCATGTTAAATTAATTTTGTAATTTGTTTTATCCGTCGCCTCCGCCGCGGTGAAACTGCTCACTTGCGTGGCATATGTGTACTTGCTGTTGGTAGATCCGAATGCGGTTTCAGTCGTATCGCCGTTTCGCGCTTTGGTTTTGAAAACATATTGAGTGTTGCCGACCAATCCGGTAACCGTCTTTGTTCCCCAAACGGATGAAGTTTGCCAAGCGGCGCCGACGCCGAGCGAACCATCGCTTTGCACATAATTGGCGTTGCCATTTTCATAAATTGCATATTCAGTCGTGCTCGGATTGCTATCCGCGCTAATCGAAATGTTCATGGTTGTGGTTGTATCCACCGCCACGGTCGGCGAGCCCGGGGTATCGGCCAGCGTATAAAGATTCGCGTCGCTCAACGTTTGCACATTGCCGTAATTATCAATCGCCCAAATTTTAAAATAATAGCGCGTATTGATCGACAATCCTGTAATAATTGTCGAGGTGGTAGTGCGCGTGGTCATGCTCGCATCATCCGCATTATCCCATTCCGAAGCAGTGCCACTGCGGCTCTGAACATCCGCCTGCACCGTACCGTACCAAATTTCATAATGATTAAAATTTGTTTCCGTAGCCGCTGTCCATGACGGCGTATCGGTATTTGTCGCCACGACCGCCACGCTGAAACCGCCCATGTCGGACGGATCCAAATTATCCAAACTGAAACTGGCCGATGCTTGCGCCGTGCCGTCAACCGTGGCATCGTTCGGGGTCACACGCACCTGAATATCGGATTGAGCCGTGCCGTCCAAACTACCATTGCCATTTGACGCGCTCATCGTATCCCAAACAATGGTTACGGTTTTCGCGCCGCCGCTCGTATCAATGGCATTGGCCGTGCCGATTTGATAAGCATTGGCATCGTCCAAATCAACCGAACCGGCACTCGGCGTGGCGGAAACCAAATCCGGATCATACCACGTGGAGCCGCCGTCATCGGAGTACTCCACTTTTAATTTTGTATCATTGCTGTCCGCATCGGAAATCGTGGTGGCAAAAGAAACATAACCGGTTCCGTCCGTGGCTTGTGAAATGCTGGTCGGCGTCGTCGCCACCGGTGCGGTGTTATAAGAAATCGTTGCTTGCGCCACGACTAAATCTCCGTCAGTGCTGTCAAAATAAGCCATGGCCGTTTTCGTGGCGGATCGGGCAATGCTGTTCCACTCGCCGGTCGCGTTGGCAGAATCAACCGTTTCCGTCGCCCATGAGCCGTTATATTCGGCATATAATAAATTCGCGGCTGTGCCGTCATAGTAAGAAATGGCCGGAATTGTGCTCGTTGCCCATACCAAATCAACAAACTCCGAAACAGCGCTGGTCGTATCCACCGCCGTACATGTCCAATCGCCATCAGTGCATCCGGCTCCGGCCGTTCTTTGCGCATAATACAAATCAGACGTCGTACCTGTAATGTAAGCCGCGCCGAGCGTACCGCCCGCCGTACCATTACTAAAAGCAATGGAAATCGTCCGCAATTCAACGGCCGTATCAATATCGCCAACCACGGTTTCACAATTCCAATTATTATTATTTGCGCCCGCGTCATCGCAATTGCCGGCGCCCGCGCCATCGCGGCTAGCCATGACAAAATTATTCACCCCTGTTTCCTGATACATGAATCCGATATACGCGGTCGTGCCGTTAAAGGCCAGCGAAACCGATTTGCCGCTTGTCTCGGTGGTGAAAACGTCTTCGCAAACCCAACTATCGATGGCGCAACCGGTGCCGCCGTTTCCCACGTATGAAGCATAACGTAAATCCGCGCCGGTAACATACCGATAAGCAATGGCCATGGTCCCGCCGCTGTCAAACGCCAATGAAATGTCCGCACCGACAACGTTGGTCGAATCGATCGCGGAGCAATTCCAATCCGTGTCCGCACAATCCGCCTCACCCGTCCCCTCGTCCGGATCAAGCGTGGTCGTGCCGCTGGCGCCGCGCCGCGCAAAATCCAAATTACCATTACCGGCATCGTAATAAGCGATGTAAGGAATGTCACTCGAATCAAAAGCCAATGAAGTGAATTTATTATTACCGGTATCAATGCTTTCCGTTACCCACGACGCGCCGGTAAAATACGCGTAGTACAAATCATACGAGCCGCCGGACAAACGCGAATACGCCATCGCCGGCTTGCCGGTACTGTCAAACGCCAACGAGGTATAATATCCCTCGGCTGTCGTCAGGATATCGTTGATCGTCCATGTGTAAGCGTCAGCCTTGAAAACAAATGGCAACCAGGCCGGAATGCCGAGCGTCCAACCGATCATGAACAAAACCAAAAACAGCTGGAAAATTTTACTAAAATATTCCCAGACTTTCAGTCGGTTTGCTCTTTTGCTTTTATTTTTCATTCGGGAAAAAACACTCCTTGTTAAAAGCAGTTATTTTACCTAAATCTTATTGACGTTATTATACCATTTTTTCATTTATCAAACAAACATAAAACTCGTGACTTTTCCACAGTGTCAAGCGTAAACAAAAATCGCCGCCAAATCGCGACGATTTCAAATAAAACGATCAACCTTCCACGGTTAAATCGCGCTCAATCCCACATTCTTTCGCCGGCGGCGATAAAGTAACAGTCCTAATGCAAAAATTACCAATGCCACACTAACCGCTTGCGCCCAACGTATGCCAGATATCAGCGGACTGTAATCAACACGCAAAAACTCCAACAAAAATCTTTGCGCTGAATACAAAACAAGATACAACAAAAAAACATTTCCCGTTTGCCGGTCCCCCTCTTTCAACCGCCACCGCATTATTAAAAACAAAATCACGGCAATCGCCAGATTACCCAAACACTCGTATAAAAAAACCGGATGAAAGTATTCCGCGGCCGCAAAAGCCGCCGGACGGTTAACCGCGTCAATCGGCACTCCCCACGGCAAAGACGTTGGTTTGCCAAAAATTTCCTGATTAAAATAATTCCCGGCGCGACCGACAGCTTGCGCCGCGGCCAAACCGACAACTGCGAAGTCGGCGATAAACCAAAAACTTTGCTTTTTTATTCGGCAGAAGAGATAAGTCGCGGCAAATCCGCCGAGCATGATCCCATGAATCGCCAGGCCACCTTGCCAAATTTTCAAAACATCAAACCAATTGCCACGATACATTTCCCACGCGTACAGCACATAATAAACGCGCGCGCCGATCACCGCGCCGATGACAAAATACAAAAGCAAATCATGAAAAAGAGGACGTAGGGGCGTTGCGCGCAACGCCCCTACGTCCCCTTTTTCAATATCAAACCTTTTTACCAACGACAAAATCACCACCAACCCAACCAGTCCGCCAATCACCATTAAAAAACCGTACCAATGTACTTCAAACGGTCCGATCTTCATCAAAATCGGTTGAGGGTGATAGGCTTGGAGGAAATTAAACATAAGCCATAGTTACAGATGTACAGGTAAACATACGGATTGTACGGATTTAACAAATGCGCTTTATTTGTCAACCAATCTGTATTATCTGTATTGTTATCTGTACATCTGTAACATTATAACAAAAGAAAAGACTCTCGTTAAATCGAGAGCCGTTTCTTTCTCTTTAGGCTTTTTGCAAACTTATATATAAACCAACGATGACTGGTCGCCGGCTTATTTTTTCTTTTTGGAATTATTCGCCACTTCTTTTTGAATATCGGCCCAGCGCTCTTTCAACTCGGCCACGATTTCCACCCACGCGGCTTTATTTAACAGATCATCCTTGGAATACTTTTTCACAATATTTTCCACCACCGCGTCATACTCTTTGCGCCCGATCTTGCCCGCTTTGCCCACCTCGCGCACCAGCTGTTCGCTGACTTGCTTGGATAATTTTTTGAACCGATCGCGATTTTTTTTGCCTGTTTCCGGATTCAGAAACAAACCAATCGCGCCTCCAATCAGCGCGCCAAGAGCCAATGTGCCGATAAATTTTTTCGTGCCCATAAATTTAACTAAAAAACTATTATGGTAGGTAGCCAAAAGTTTCTTTTCCTTATTATTTTCTTGGCCCTTTACTTAATCTTAGTTTCTCGTAAGCTTTTCTTTCTTCGTCAGATATAAGGAGTCCTTCTCCCGATTGACCGGACTCCAAATTGGAGCGCATAAACTCCGAATATTCTGCTTCAGTAAGAACTGGCAATTGTTCTTGGCTGTGTGTTTTCTCTCTAAGTCCTTTTAGTTTCTCAGATTTTTCTACGGGTGGCGCATGACCACCCATTTTTTCAAAACTCATAATATTAATTAATAACAAAGAAATTTCAGGCTATTTCACACTGCTTCTTCTTATTACAATATACCACAAACAAACGCGTCGCGCACCTTGATTATCCACACTTTCGGTTTTCAACTCCGGTCGCAAAAAACAGCGCCCGGTATCAAAACGGTGTTCTCCATTACTTTTACAAACCACAAAATTCTTGCCTTTCCGGCGTCATTTATGTACAATTACCTCATTCATAACCACCTCTTTCCTATGAAAACGCATTGGTTGATTTTTGTTGGAATATTTTTTTTCGCGTTGGCCTCACTCTGTCTCACCGGACGGCCGAGTGAAACGCTCGCCGCATCGCAACTCATCAAAGGAAAATTCAGCGCCGCGATTTATGAATTGGTAAACGGGAAACGTTACGCCTTTCCAAATGAAAAAGTATTTTTTACTTGGCATAAAAATTTTTCAGAAGTGCAAACCATCACGGACAAGGCGCTGGCCGAGATTTCACTAGCAGGAAACGTGACGTATCGACCGGGAGTCAAGATGATCAAAATCGTTTCCATCCCGAAAGTATATGCGGTCACCGCCAACGCTACCTTGCGCTGGATCACCACCGAAGCATTGGCGCGCGCTTATTATGGCGCTGACTGGCAAAAGCAGGTTCACGATGTTTCCGACGCTTTTTTCACCGATTACTCTGTCGGCGCGCCGCTTGTCGCCGCCACTGATTTCAATCCGGCCGATGAGTCAAATCAAAATCAAATATTTACTCCGCTCGCGCCCCCGTTAAATAAATCTACCATTTCTTGCGGCAACGGAATCATTGACGCGGCGGAAGATTGCGACGGTGGACAGCATTGTTCGTCAGCCTGCAAACTTGTCACCGTTTATCCGAGCACGGACTACAGCGCGCCCGGCGGATATACGGATTATACCGCTGGCGTTGACGACAAAATCGCCATCGGCGACGGCATCAACCTGCGAATTGACGACGTTACCGCTCAAAAAGTCAGGTATTCAATTTGGGGCAAAGACACCGACCAAACGTGCAAACTCTTGAGCGCCGCCGGTGAATTCACACTTGATGCCGAATTCAAATTTCGCGAATTCACCGATTCTTTTTTCGAAGTTCTGGGTATCGGCGCCACAAAAATTTCACTGCGCCAATGGTACGGCCAACAAGCGCGCGTGCGTTGCGAAGCGATCGCCGGATGGAAAAAAGATCTGGCTTGCAGTTTTTATCCGGCCGACGACCGGGCATACGTATCGTATAACAACGTTCAAACATTTTATCTCGGCGCGCAAGCCCGACTGGCGGCGGAATATTATACCGAAGCGTTTAGCGCCTGTTATCAACGCTACTTAAAAAAAATTCCCGGACTCGCTTCCGTCCGGCCGATCGGCAGACAACATTGGGATATTTACCAAACCACGGGAGACGCAAACGCATACAGCGCTGACTATCAACGCATATTTGTTCCAACAAATTTATTCAACGTATCCGTCGCCTCCTTACAACAAAAACTCACTTGGACAAAAGATACCCGTTGCCCCATTGAGGAAACCGCCATTGTCCACGAAATGGCTCACTTACTTTTTTCTCGAACATTTTTACAAGACATCTATGATGGCGGCCACAAAAGCGAATGGCCTTATCATGCCGGGTCGGTCACACCGAGTGAAGGATTCGCACAGTTCATAGCTCATTACGTCACCAAGGATATGCCGGACAAAACCGGTATCGATGACCGCGCTTTTTGGAGCGCGTTTTGCGGCGACGATCGTTTGATCAACGCGCATCCGGACGGCGCGTATTCACTTACCGCGGCAACCGAATCGCAAATGCGTTATTCTGAAATCTTGAACGGCCACGGCTACAAGGCAAATCATTATCAAGCCGGTTATTGCTTTTATAAACGCATTAACGCTGACTGCGGTGATGCCGGAATTGACGATCTGCTCGCAAAAGCGATTCAATATGACGGTAGCATGGCGAGCCATC
>MFGM01000077.1:0-1259 GCA_001778275.1 Candidatus Falkowbacteria bacterium RIFOXYC2_FULL_48_21
TTTTCTTGCCGAAAAAGGCGGGAATTAAAAACGTTTTGTTTTTGGCCGGCACGCACGGCGATGAGCCGGTGGGGTTGGAAATAATGAAAGCGCTTGGCTCGGGGAAAAAACATGATTGGCTGGTGGCGAACGAAAAAGCCGTGGCGTTGAGTCGGCGTTTTGTTGATTGCGACATGAATCGTAGCGCTCCCGGCGCGCTTCAGTCAGATAAATATGAAGAGCGGCGCGCCGCGGAAATTTTGTTGAAAGCGAAAGATTATAATGGCGTTGTTGACCTGCACAATCATACACTGGAAACGCGCACGTTTATCATTTTAACCAAGCCGAATTTTGTTGATTTGCTGTTGGCGGCGCAGCTTGATATAAATGACATCGTTGTTTGGCTGCCATCGGAAAAGCGGCCAAGCGGCCCGTTAACCGAGTTTGTTGAGCCGGCCGTTGAAATTGAAGCGAATAGGCAGGATAGCGAACGCTTGGTCGCTGTTATAAAAAAATTTTTGCGCGATTATGATCAACCGATCACGAAAAACAGTCTTCTTGGCAAAAACATTTATTGGGTTTATGGCAAGCAACTTGATAAAGCCGAAGGCTGGCGGGACTTTGAGCTGGTGCGAAGCGGAACGGAAGAGTTTTACCCGTTAATGTGCGGCCAGTATGCCGGTATTGGCTGTTATAAGATGATTAGGTTGCTGGCCGGTTGATGAAGTGTCGGGAGCTTGTCCGGCTCTAGTTGCTTTTTACGGTTTTCTTTGAGTAACTAAAATTAACTTTTCAGTAGTTAACTGTTCAATCATTAACTCTTTGCCCGAAGGAGGTTAAAGATGTTCACCATTCGTCCTTTTGAAACCGGAGATGCCGGAGCCATTCGTTTCGTTTACAAGCAGGCGTTCGCGGGCGCGCCGTGGTTTGAAAAATTGACCGACGACAAATACTTGAACGTTGGCAAAAAAGTTTCCAGCACTTCGGTTTCGCCGCGTTGGTCGCGCTTGATCGCGAGATTATTGTCGGCGGCCATTGGCGCGAAACAACGCACATTGCCGAAGTCGCCGGGAAATGGGGCGATGAGCTTGGACGATTCGCGTTTGATTTTTTGGAGCGTCAGCCGGCTTGCCCGGCGCATCTGATGCCGCCTCATCCGGGCGGGGATATTATTTGGGAAAGGCATTTATCCGTAGCGCCGGGTTGGCAAGGCCAGGGGATCGGTTCGCTGTTACGTCGGACTTTCATTGATCATTTGAGTCGGGAAGCGGGCAATTTTC
>MFGM01000077.1:1285-2598 GCA_001778275.1 Candidatus Falkowbacteria bacterium RIFOXYC2_FULL_48_21
AACATCGCGGCCATTCGCACGGCGGAAAAGCTCGGCTTCGCGCGCACGGGCATAACCATGTCGTCGCGTTCCGCGCCAAATACGCAGCATGCGTTTTGGTTCCTGTTTGTCCGTGGCCAGGGAGCGGCGGATCAGAAAATGGCGGCGAATTAGCCGCACTCCAATCAACACCGACAAAACTTGTCGAGCACGCTCGACAGGTTTTTTTGTTATTTCCTATCGAGAAATCGGCCGGCAATTTTTCCTGACGACTGTTGATAACATTTTTCTCGCATTTGGTTTCAAAAAAAAATATGATGGTTTTGACGATCGTGTTCTTTGACAACTTTTGCGGCCATAACGGCCGAACAAGGGAGAAAGGCGATGAGAAAAAAGGTTTGGGTGTGGCTTTCGTTAATCTGTGTTTCCGGGTGTGCTCTGGCGCAAGCGCCCGGACTGACTCAATCCGCGCTGCAAAATCCGTTAGAGAACTACGACCAAATTGAAGTGCTTGACTCGGCCGTACCTTATCAGCGGAATTTGGACGTGTCCACTTCCGTCTTCGGCAACAATGAGCGGCGGTGGGAACCGGCGGCGCTGGAAGTGTTTCGTCAGCCCATGGAGTGGCTGCGAAACGCGGCCGGTATGCAAAACAAAATTTACGTGGTGAAGCAAGTGGGGCGGTCAATGCTTTTTTGCCTGATCACCCCCGAAGCGGCGAACTATCGAAAAGATCGCAAAGCAAGCGCCGAGTACGCGGTGGTGTTGATCAAAACGCATGAGTATGAAAAGAATTTCGACTGGCCGAATTTTTTGCGTAAACGGCTTGGTTCTTATGAAGAACATCGCGTTGTCGAGGTTGGACCGTTTCAGGTGGTTCAGCCGAATTGGCGTGGCGAGCACTATTGGCAATCGCCATTTGTTTACTGGCAATCCGGTGATTCGGTGTTTGAAATGGTGTTGGTTTATCAGGGGTTCAGCTACGCGCAAGCGAATTTTATCATGCATAAATTTCCTTGGCGCGTGTTCACCACTAAACAATAAGGAGAAAAGTTATGAGAACATTGGGTTGGTTGTTTTATGCCGTTATCGTGGTAGCTTGCTTTTGTTTGTTCGGCGCGCGTTGTACGCGCGATATTCAGCCGTTTGAATACGGCGTTGATGCAGAGCCGGCGGTAAATCTTAACGGCTCGGCGTTGGTCAACGACTTTATGGCGGACGAAACGTTTGTACCGTGTGAAGCCGGGACTTGGCAGTTTGCTTGTCCAACGGGTTGGTCGGTTAATTTTGTGGAGGAAGGCGGCGTTCAGCATATTGCGGTGGCCAGCACGCAC
>MFGM01000077.1:2655-6537 GCA_001778275.1 Candidatus Falkowbacteria bacterium RIFOXYC2_FULL_48_21
CGGTTTCAACGCCGACTTTGCCGAATGGTTTGACAAGATCTATCCCGGCGCGATCAATGAGTTCGAACCGTATCAAGTGCCATATCAGGACGGGCTGGACGCGGTTCGGTTCAAAACGGTTCAGGCTGTGATTGACGGCGAACCGCGATTTCTAGCGCGAGCCGGCGGTCGGGTTTACGATGTGGCGCTGTATTTTCGCGGCGTAAGCGAGGATGAGGCGAATATCTGGTTTAATGAATTTTTGCGACGTTTCGTGTTTTAAGGAGGAAAAATCATGAGAAACGTACTGATTTTTGTCTTGATGTGTTTGCCGTATTCATTGGCGCGAGCGGAAGAAGTGAGTGTCGAGGGCGTGCCGTTCATCACCCAGTCGCCGCCCGGCGATTGGCAGGATAATAAGAATTGCGGACCAACATCGGCGCTTATGCTGTCTGATTATTACCATGAAAAAACACCGTCCGAGGAAAAATTGAAGGCGTTGATCGACTGGCTTTACGCCAAGCAGTACATCGTGCCGCAAGCGGAAGCGGAGTATTACGATGGCAACGCCACGACCGCGACTCAGGTGGCCGGCGTGTTGAATAGCTACTTTTCGCTCGGCTCGGTAGTGAAGAAAAACGACAAAGACATGAAGTTTGTCAAAGACAAGTTGAGCAAAGGCAATCCGCTGATCGTGGGTGTGAATATTGACATGGATCCGAACAAGTCCGGCCATTTCATGGTTTTGATTGGCGTCAAGGATGATAAAGTGGTTGTCCATGATCCGGGTAAGTCCGGCGGCGCGAAAAACGAGTACGCGCAAAGTCAATTTATGAAGTCGTGGAAAACCTCGAATTACGCCAGCGTGTTTGTGGATACTTCCGACGTGTCGTGGCATCCGGACGGTTCGTTGGTGCAGGTGTCAGGTTCGCCGGAAATCCATTTGATTGCCGAGGGGCAAACGCATTGGATTGTCAATGAGTCGGTGTTCAAGGCGCACGGCTTTGATTGGCAAAAGGTTATTTTCATTTCGCTGAACGAGTTTGTCTGTTTGTCGGCCGGCAACCCGGTTGATTGGGAGCCGTATCGTGAGCTGTTTCGCGTCGGTGAAACGTATTATTTGATGGAGCAGGGCGCGTTTGGTGAGCCGAATTGTAGCGTGTACAAATTCTCGTCCGCCTTTGCTTTCAACAGTTGGAACATCGCCGGAGAGGTGGCGGCTCTTGATGAAGCGGCGGCGCAGGCAAAATATTTTGCGCCTTGCACCAACGGCGAGATATTGTTCGTGCGCGCGGGAACGTTACTGAAGCCCACGTTCGCTGTGCCGGAATATGGCGCGGGGGTGATCTTCGTGGCGTCGGGAAATGGCGTTTTGTTGCCGTTTACCGATTGGTCAACGTTCGCGGTTATGGGGTATGACAAGTTGCCACTGACGTTAGTTTCGGAAAACGATTTTGTCTCCAGTTTCCTTAGCTTCGGTTCTTTGATCGACAAAGCGCAAAGTGAAGTCTGCGTGACTGGTGAAGGATTTGTCATTGCGGCCGAGGATCCGGTTGGCGCCGAGGATGACAATCCGGACGCGGAAGCCGAAGAAGGCGACAATGATAATCCGGCCGTTTGTCTTGCCGAAACGGAGCTTTGCGATGGCGTTGATAATGATTGCGATGGCGCAATTGACGAAGGCGTTCTGAACGCTTGCGGCGTGTGCGGAGAATTGTTGCCGGAGGTTTGCGACGGCATTGATAATGATTGTGACGGTACGATCGATGAAGGCGCGGATTGCGAAGACGGGTTTGTTTGCGAAGAAGGTGAGTGTCTGGAAGTCGTTGAAGTGATTTTGCCGGAAGAAGAATCAATGCCACCGGAAGAAACGTCGATTGAAGAGGTGACGGAAGAAGAATCAAAGCCACCGGAAGAAACGACAGAAGAACAGGAGGAGGAAGATGTTGTTTCGTTGCCTGATCCGGACGACGAAGATCCGGTTGACGAGCCGAAATATCTGGTAAACGCGGCTGAACAAATAATTTGTTCAGTTGAATGCCCGGCCGGCATGAAGGCGTATATTTGGTACGCCGACGTTGGACAAGTTTCCGGACAACCAGCGATAATGGAATCAAGCAAATCAGAAGTTTGCTTGCGTGGGCAACCGTGGATTGACTTCAATTGCGCTTGTACTGTGCCGATGGAATGGTCATGTTTCGACCCCGGCGTAGCCAAGGTTGAATGCAATCACGCGTTTGCTTTGCAAATCCCCGGCGTGATTGACGCCAAGGGAGAAGGGGAAGTGTGGTTCACTGATTTTCAGTGCTTCCCCGATTAACACAAAGGAGCAGAGACGAATCTCTGCTCCTTTTTTTGTTGAAGAAAATTATTTCTTTTTTTCCGGCAGTACGCTCACGAATACGCGTTTTACCAGCTTACCGGTGAAGTTTTTCACTTTTTTTTGATTGAACTTGACAAAACCGGCGGCGGTCGCGAACAGGTTATCATTGCGTCCCTTCATGACATTTTTACCCGGGTGGACGCGAGTGCCTTTTTGGCGAACCAAGATGTTGCCGGCCAGCACTTTTTCTCCACCGAATTTTTTTACACCCAGCCGCTGCGCGTTTGAATCGCGGCCTAAGGCGGTACTGCCGCCCGCTTTCTTATGTGCCATATTGGATTTAAGGTTAATTTAGACTAATAAACAGGATGACACAAGTATAATGGAAAAGAATTGCCTTGTCAAATAAGTGGGGAGGTTGTAGGAAGTAGGGAGGTAGGGAGTAGGAACGTAGAGGGGAGTGGTAATACAATGTATTTTGAATCTCAATAATCATCTTGTAAAAGGAGAAAGGTGGGGTATAATGGAAGCGGAATTATGAAGCAAAACAGTGGACGAATTTTGTTTTTTTTGTGTCTGGCTTTGTCTATGGCCGGCTGCACGGCGCAGCCGGTGGATGTTGTTGTTCAGAAGAAAACGGCCGTGGAACAACCGGAAGCCTTGGTCGATGAAAAAGTCATGGTGGCCGAAGATAAAGTTATGGTGACGGAAGATCCGGTCGTTGATGAGCTGCCGACCAAGGTTAACTTAAACGTCGCCTTTGCCACTCAAGCGCCGAACAGCGATTGGGGTTTGCCGTATCAAGAGGCGTGTGAAGAAGCGGCGTTGATTCAGGCGAGAAAATATTTTTATAATGAAAAGTTGGACAAGGCGATCATGGACGTGGAGATTAAGAAAGTGGTGGAGTGGGAAACGGCGCATTTTAACTTGTATACGGATACGGCGTTGTCAGAGGTAAAGATAATGGCGGATGAATATTTCGGCCTGGACGTTGAAATCAGCGAAGACGTTTCAGTCGAAAATATAAAAAAGCAGTTGGCGCGCGGATTTTTGGTTATCGCGCCCACGGCCGGACGAGAGCTCGGCAATCCGAATTTTAAACAACCGGGTCCGATTTACCACTTTGTGGTTATTCGCGGTTACAAGGGTGACAATTTCATCGTGAATGACGTTGGCACGCGCAAGGGCGAGGGTTATGTTTATGCCGCGGATGTTTTAACTAACGCGATTCATGATTTGGCCGTGATTGATGGGCAGATCTTTCGGCCGTATGAAGAAGTCGCGCTCGAAGATTCGGTCAAGCAGGCGCGGATGCTGACCGGCGCGCCGCGGGTTTTGATTGTGAAAGACAAAGGAGACGGTTTTAAAATTGCGGATCCTGATGATTAAACTAAATACAATAATTATGAAACAGTCGCTGTTGATTGTGGCTTTGGCGGTAAGTATTATTTTGCTTATCTCGGCAGTAATTTTTTTGTTGCCGGAAATTCTGTCCGTGGCGCTCGAGAACACCTCGCTTTATGCCAGTGATTTTGGCCTGGAGTTTTTGATTCCGGACGGTTTTGGCGTGAGAAAAGATG
>MFGM01000078.1:0-4392 GCA_001778275.1 Candidatus Falkowbacteria bacterium RIFOXYC2_FULL_48_21
GCAACAACCAACTCTTCATTTTTCATCGTTTTCTCCTTTTGATTGTTAAGTTACAACTGACCCCAGATAATATCAGGTTTTTGTGGAAATGTCAAGGTTGGCGGGATTCGCACAGGAGAATTGGCTTATTTTAGCGGGATTTTTTAAAATTGTGAAATTCACTATACGCCCACGGATGAATCGCCCTGAACCAGTCGCGTATCCTCGCGCCGATTCAGGGCAAGCATGGGCTATGGGAAAATCATGGGAAACCCCTGTCTGCGCAGGCAGGTCATGAATGAGGTTATGCCGTTAACCCGACTCATCGGGTTTCTTTGAATGGTGTTTGAGTTTGAGCCCACGCGTTTTAACCGTGGGCGATTGTGGCGGGATTTGTTCGCTATATTTTTCCGTAAAAATTTGGTAGAATAATGTTACAGATGTACAGATTAAAGGTACAGATAATGCAGATTGGCTAACGGTAAGGGCTGATTTGCGATTATCTGTACAATCTGTATGTTTATCCGTACATCTGTAATCTATGAAAAAATTCATCGCCATCGCCGGCAACATCGGCATCGGGAAATCCACTTTAACGAAAAAGTTGGCGGAACATTATGATTTCAAGCCGTACCTTGAGCCGTTCAGTGAAAATCCGTATTTGCAAGATTTTTATAAAGACATGAAAAAGTGGGCGTTCCACTCGCAAATGTATTTTCTCGGCAAGCGCCTGCAAGATCATTACCAACTCGTTATCGACAAACACTCGGTGATTCAGGATCGCAGTGTTTACGAAAACGCGGAAGTGTTTGCCAAACATCTGTATCGCAAAAAATTTATTTCGAAGCGTGATTGGAAAGTTTACAATCAGATATATAAAACGTGCATCCGCATCTTGCCGCCGCCGGATTTGGTTATCTATTTGAAAGCGTCCGTGGGCAATATCATGGAGCGGATCCAGAACCGCGGTCGTGATTTTGAAAAGTCGATCGATGAACATTATATTTCCGATTTGAACGATCTGTACGACGAGTGGGCCGGCAACTTCAAGTTGGCGCCGGTTTTGGTGATCAACTATGATGATCTGGATTTCAAGTATCGGGAAATTGATTTTAAAAATTTCCTTGAGGTTGCGGAAGAATACCTTAAATAGTTAGTCCAAAGTCTAAAGTTAAAAGTCCAAAGTCGTAATCGCTCGCCTCGATTTGACGCTGACTTTAGTAAAACACCTCATATCAATCGAGTCGAAGCGGGCAGAGCGCAAAGTCTGTGGTGCGTCTGTAGCCCTGACTTTTGACTTTGCACTTTGGACTCAAGACTTGCGTTAAAACTTATCCACAAGCCGTATTTGACGGCTTTTTTTAATTGCTGTATCATATCTTCACAGTCGCAAAAGTTCTCTACAAGTTAGAGATAAGAAAAAGATTGCCGGCTCTAAACTAGCTGACAACACTTCCTTGTCCCACTATCCTGAACTATCCACCCGTAGCCAGCGGCCCTCGCGGTCCAGTGCTTACGCAACCGCCAAGCTTTGGCAAGGCGAAATTGCAACGGAGATAGGAAAGATAGACCCACGATCAAAGCCGATGAGATTGACCAAAGTCAAATTGATTTCACTGGATGTGTCCGCAAGGATTTGTCCGGTCGCGGCGTAGAGCCAAAATCAAGATGACCAAGGAAAATCAAATCAGCCGAGCCGGAAAGGTTCCAGTGAATCGATTCGACAAAGTCGAAGACGCTTGAAGATCAATCCGTTAAAATCAGAAAAGTCCGCAAGGAACAATCTGAATCAGGAAAGATTGACCAGTTCTTCGATCGAGGCGAAAAGAAACACAAAGAATCAATCCAGCGAAGTTGAAAAAGTTCAAAAAGCCGATTTGTTAAAATCAGAAAAGTCCGCAAGGAACAATCTGACCAGACAGAAAGACTTCAGAACCGATTCAACCGAGATCACGGTTGGTAAACAGTAATAGGTGATGATTCACTAAGGCAAAGCCGACACCTCACGGAGAGGTGGCAATGCCCCAATTCACAAAAAGATGAGCCTTTGGCTCACACTTCGTGAAAGCGAAACATCAAGATTCGTCAAAAAGCGGACTAACCATCTGCTCCAAAACGAATCGCTGATCCGCTAACAAGCCGGCCAAAGCCAAAATCCGCAAGGACAAAAGCCAAAGCCATAGATTGAGCAAAGCTCATCCCGGAAACTGATGCGATCCGCAAGGAAAACATCAAACAACACGGATGAGATCCGACTTTGCCCCATCTAAAACTTGTTAGGTGAAAACAGCCTCTTCTGTCGCAACTTCGGTTGCGCTACCATGGAAAAATCTACACTTACAGAGAAAAGTGGAATCGTCAAAAGTTCCACAACGACTGCAAGGGGGCCTGACCGTAACAACGGAAAGGCCCTCTATTTTTTTTGATTAAAATTGTCCGGTGCAAGCCAAAATGTTAATGGCGAGAACATAGGCTAATGAGCATTTAAGATTGCAGATTTATGATTTTTGATTTCCTTGGTTAGTGTTCGTGGCGCGTAATAATAAGTTCGTCATTTAATAAGGTGAAGAGGCAAAACACGAGAAGCGGGGAAGTCGGTGTATAATCAGCTTGGTGTTTTTTTCAAAAAAATGGTATAATAAATTCTGTAAAGTTAAGGATCGTTGGTTGCTCGACATGCGTTTCCTGTCGCTTTTGCGTTGCGATGGCCGGCTGAAGTTTTACGGAAACTTTGTTTATTTGTTGTTGGGGCATCCCTCGTGTTTTTTACTTACTCCCTACATCCCAGAACCAGAACTCTCCCCGCCCTGGCGGGGTTCGGTTCTGGGCAAGCCTACGACCTACTCTCTCACCCACTTATGTACCGCGAAAATATCGCCGTTAAATCCATCAACTTCATTTTCAAAGACATCATCTTTGATGTTTTGTTTTGGCCGATTTGGTGGTATTCAATCGGTCTTGCCAAGTCGTTCAACAACATGAAGGAAACGGTCGCGCAGGGCAATCGGGAATTGGCGCTTGGGATTTGGGTGAAGAATTTATTCGTGCCCATGTTCGGGCAAACGGACTGGCAG
The DNA here is from genome assembly GCA_001778275.1 of Candidatus Falkowbacteria bacterium RIFOXYC2_FULL_48_21. Taxonomy (GTDB): domain Bacteria; phylum Patescibacteriota; class Patescibacteriia; order UBA11705; family JABHMO01; genus MFGM01. The sequence goes on from MFGM01000078.1 coordinate 3,054, forward strand.
GGTAGGCTGATCAGCTTTTTCATGCGCCTCGTGCAAATTATCATTCGCTTTGTCGCGTTTTTGTTTTGGATCGCGTTCGCGGTAATTGTGTTTATGTTCTGGCCGTTGTTGCCGGTTTTTATCGTTTTTCAAATACTGCTTAACTTCGGCTTGTTCGGAAAATTATGGTAGACAAGAAACAACAATTTTTAGTTTGTCCTGATTGCGCCGGCGATGGGGAAAGGGATGGCCAAACCTGCGCGCATTGTCATGGTCGTGGAGTGGCATTGTTTGTCGCAGACAAGGTTTTGTTTTGGGGCAAGTACTATGAAACGGCCATCCTCGCCGTCGAATCGTTGCTCAAAAAAGTGCGCGTGGCGTTGAATATGATCCTCGCGCTTTTCGGTTTGTCCGGCATTGGACTGATTGGGTACTTCGGTTATATTGATAATTTTCAAAACTTTTTTTCTTTGGAGTATTGGCTTACGGCTTCGCCGGAAAAATTATATTTTTGGATCACGCTCGCAGCAGACCTTTATTTGTACTATCGCTTGAGTGATGAGGGCAGTGCCCGCTATCGCGTGTTGGTGAAGAAGTATGCCGGTAAAAATATCGGCCCGGCGGTTTTGGACTGGCCGAGCGTCTGGCAGTTGAAAAAAGACAAGCAGGTCGACGCGTCGCTCGCTTTTACGAGCGAGGCGGAAAGAGCGGCCGTGGCCGCGTACGAATTGGCCAAACATTTCGGCCACAACGAAGTGAACCGCGTGCATTTGCTCGGCATTCTTTTCCAGTTTGATAAGTCGGCAATTATTCTGGCGCGTCTCGGTATCAACTCCGATTCGTTCAAGAAGAAAATCAGCCGTTATTTTTCCAAAAACGTCATCAGTCGCGCGGGCAATCCGTTCTTGTCGGCGGAATTGCAAAAAACTCTGCTATTGGCATACGTGCTGGCTTATGAAGCTGGCCACACCAAGGTGGACATGCCGGATTTGGTGGCGGCACTGGCTTCACCGGAACAAACAACGCAGGTCGGTGCGGAACGAGATGACGTGCTTGAAATTTTGCTCGAGTTTAATTTGAATTACCAAAAAGTGAAAAACGTGGTGGTATGGATGAATATTCAGGAAGAGTTGCGTTCCGGCTGGCAGCGATTTCAGGGTCGCGCCCGATACAAACCGAAAAGCGGCATGGATCGCGCCATGACGGCCGTGTCCACGGATTTGCTCAACCAATTCAGCGAAGACATGACTTATGCGGCGCGTGCCGGAGCGTATTTTCCGTGCTTGGGTCGAACCAAGGAGTTTGAACAAATTTTCCGCGTAATCGAAGGCAGCCGTCAAGGCGTATTGTTAATCGGCGG
>MFGM01000078.1:4440-11161 GCA_001778275.1 Candidatus Falkowbacteria bacterium RIFOXYC2_FULL_48_21
GGTGTCCGAGGATGTGCCGGAGATTTTGCAGGACAAGCGGCTGGTCAGTTTAAATATCGCCAGTATTCTTTCCGGAGCTGATTCGGCCATGGCCGAGGAGCGGTTGCTGTCAATTGTGAGCGAAGTGATTCGCGCCGGCAATGTTGTTTTGGTGGTGGAGAATGTGCACAATCTTTCCGGTATTAGCGTGGGCGGCGAGGGTGGTTTGGATTTGGCCGAGGTATTCGCGCAATACTTGAATAAACATCTTTTCTTTTGCCTAGGCACGACGACACCAGCCGGGTTTGCGGAGTCGATTGAAGAAAAAAGTTTGGCCGAAGCGTTCATGCCGGTGAAAGTGGAAGAGCTCGAGCTTAACGATGCGATTCAGGTGCTCGAAGCCAAGAGTGGGCCAATTGAATATCAAAACAAAGTTTATTTTTCTTACGACGCAATCGAAAAGGCGGCGACATTGTCAGCGCGATATATTCATGATAAATATTTGCCGGAAAAAGCGCTGGAAATTTTGGAGCAAGCGGCCATTCGGGTTCGGCAAGAGCGTGGTGAGAACAAGGTGGTGTCGGGTGAAGACGTGGCGGAAATTATTTCCGGCATAACGAAAATTCCGGTTACGGCCGTGAGCCAAAAAGAGGGGGAAAAACTTTTGCATCTTGAAGAAAAAATTCATGAGCGTATGATTAGCCAGGATGAGGCCGTTAATGTGGTGGCCGCCAGTTTGCGGCGGGCGCGCGCGGAATTGCGCGAAGGGAAAAGGCCGATTGCCAGCTTGTTGTTCCTTGGCCCAACGGGCGTAGGTAAAACCGAGCTGGCAAAAACCGTATCCGAAGTTTACTTTGGCAATGAAAAGTCCATGCTCCGCTTCGACATGTCGGAATATCAAGAACAAAATAGTATCGGCCGATTGATCGGTCTTGGTAAAAATGCCGGCCTGTTGACCGAGGCGGTGCGCAAGGCACCGTTCTCGTTGGTGTTGTTTGACGAAGTGGAAAAAGCGCATCCGGAGATTTTAAATTTATTTTTACAAGTAATGGACGACGGCCGGTTGACGGACGCGCAGGGGCGAACCGTTGACTTTACCAACACGATTATAATTATGACGTCGAACGCCGGCGCGCAATTCATTCAGGACGAGATTAATGCCGGAACGGCGATGGAACGGATAAAAGAAAGTTTACTGAATGAAAAATTGAAACAAAATTTTCGGCCGGAATTTCTCAATCGTTTTGACGGTACGGTCGTGTTCAAGCCGCTAACTATGGCGGACGTGATCAAGATCGCGCGCATATTGATTGGCAAAGTAACGAAGCAGTTGGCAGACAAGGGCATCGAGTTTAGCGTGGCCGACGAAGCGGTGGCGGAGCTGGCCGAGCTCGGCTTTGATCCGAAGTTTGGCGCGCGACCACTCCGCCGTGTGATTCAGGAGCGGATTGACGATGCGTTGGCGAAAAAGTTGCTTCAGGGCGAACTGGCGCGAAGGGATAAGGTGGTGTATGAGGTGGGTGGAAACTTAAGAGTTGAAAAAGCGCAGGAGCTTTAGGCGCAAGTCTAAAGTCCTCGCCGAAGGACGAGTGCGTCCTATGGCGCACAAAGGTAAAAGTCAAAAGTCTGAAGTGCAGGGTTGCAAGTCTAGAGTCTAAAGGTAAAAGTCAAAAGTCTGAAGCGCAGAGTCGCAAGTCTAGAGTCAAAAGTCTGAAGCGTAGAGTTGCAAGGCGCAAGTTTAAAGTCAAAGGTCAGAACGCCAGTCTAAAGTAATATTCTGTCATCCCGACCGGAGTGGAGGGATTAGTGATGCATTCAGGCGCGGAACGCATAATGAAAGATTTTGTTTATGTCTAGTGTAACTTTAATCATCGCGCTACTTGCCTCTTTTTTTGTTTGCTTGGTTTTAACGCCGGCGGTTATTTTGTTCGCGCGGCGGAGGGGAATAGTTGATCAGCCGGACGGTGTAAAAAAGTTACATAAAAAACCAACGCCGCTGCTTGGCGGGTTGGCGATTTTTTTGAGCGTCAATTTGGTCATGCTGTTTTATTCATGGTATCGGAACGATCTGATCGGCGACACGATTATTCTGAAAAATATTTTTGGCATTTTCCTTGGCTCATGTTTTCTCGCCGTGGGCGGATACCTTGACGACAAGTATAACTTGAAACCGCGCTATCAAATCCTTTGGCCGATCGCGGCCGTGATGAGCGTGATTGTTTGCGGCATTGGCATTGACGCGATGACCAATCCGTTTGGCGATGGCATGGTGTCGCTGAATAACTTTGATTGGACACTCTTTTGGTATCAAGGTTTTCCATACAAAATCACTTTATTCGCCGACGTTTTTACCTTCATTTGGCTCATGGGAATGATGTACACGACGAAGCTGCTCGACGGCGTTGATGGTTTGGTTTCCGGCGTGACGGTGATCGGCGCGACATTTATTTTTTTAACGGCGCTTAACAAGGGCGAAATCATTCAATACGACGTGGCCATGCTGGCGCTGATTTTGATCGGCGTGTTTATTGGTTTTTTGGTGTTTAATTTCAATCCCGCGTCCATTTTTCTCGGCGAAGGCGGCAGTACTATGGCCGGATTTTTACTTGGCGCGCTTTCCATTGTCAGTGGCAGCAAGGTGGGTGTCACTCTCATGTTGTTAAGCATCCCGATTTTAGATTTCATCTGGACGATTATCAGGCGGGTAATGGAAAATAATTCTCCCTTTTCCACGGCCGACCGCAAACATTTGCATCATCGGCTACTTGAAGCGGGGTTTAGTCAGAAACAAGCAGTGATGTTTTTATATGCCATTGCGGTGGCTTTTGGCTGTTTGGTCTATTTTGCGCAAGATTTTGGTTGGCCATTGCTTGGTTTATTTATCGTGGCAGTGGTAGTCTTTATGCTAATTTTAGCCTACGCTTATCGCACGAAGATTCGAGAAAACCGGCGCTTGACTACGATTAAATAATGATGTATCATTGCGTTATCATTGTTAGTGCAAAGTGCAAAGTGCAAAGTCTAAAGTCTAAAGTTATAATCACAAATGTATGACAATAGCGGTAATCAAAACAGGTGGAAAACAATACAAGGTCACGGTTGGTCAGGAATTGAACGTGGAAAAATTGGAAGCGGAAGTGGGCGCCAAGCTGATGTTTGAGCCGCTCCTTATTGCCGATGAAAATGGTGAGAAAGTAGAAGTCGGCACGCCGACGGTGGCCGGAAAAAAGATTGAGGCGGAGGTGGTGGCGCAGGGTCGAGCGAAAAAGGTGGTGATTATCAAATACAAACCGAAAACTCGATATCGCCGCAAAGCCGGACACAGACAGCCGTTTACGAAGTTGAAGATAGTGAAGGTGTAGGTAGTAGGATGTAGGATGTAGGATGTAGGGAGTAGGTAACGGAAATGGTGAGAGAAAAAAATTAGAAAGTCTCGCGGAAAGCGGGGCTTTTTGGTTAACGAAAAACAGCCCCGCCGCGGCGGGGCTGTTGGTGCGGTTATTGGGCCGATGTCGGTTCGTCCGACTTTGGTGCAATCGGCCGGCAAAAGATTTGCTTGGCCTTTTCGGTGCAGTTGTTGAGGCGGTGATTGTAATCGTTGTTGGTTTCAAAGAAGGGTGTTTGCCCGCCGGAACATTTGATGACGAAGTCAGAGATGGCCGGTTTGTCCGCTTCGGCGCAGTCGTAAACAACGGACGGGGTGCTGGTGATCTGACAACCGCAGAGAAAAAGAACCATGACGCAGAAAATAATTTTATTCATTTCTCTCTCCTTTTTGTGCTGAATGGCTACGGCGTGGCCGTGGGTTTTGTGTCCGGCTGAAGCGGCTGGCAAAACAGCTCCTGGGCTCTTTTGGTGCAGTTGGTAACCCGACTGTTATATTCTGCGGAGTTAGAAGCGTCAAGTGTCGGCGGGTTACCGGCGCACTGGCTCACAAAGTCGGAAAGGGTTCTTTTGCTAACAATCGTGCAATCGTAAACAGTGTGGGTTGACAAACGAACGGTTTCCATGTCGGTGGTTTTACATCCGCTGAAAAAAAGAATCACGAAACAGAAAATTGCCTTGTTCATCTTTTTCTCCTTTATGATTTGATGCCGAGCATGTTACTCAAAAATAGTCTCCTCTGTTCTTGCAGAACCACGCCATGTCGTGACATCTTTGCGAACAGGCAACCGATGATTTCCTGCAAGACTTGTTCTTGGCTGCAATTCACGGGCGGATCCTGCGCCAGGCCGATGATGCCGTTGCCGTCGATACCGGGTGTGGAAAAACCGCGATAAACCTGTGCGGGAATAGAATTATTGAAGATTGGTGGCGCGGAGGTGTCATGGTCGTGTTGTTTGAAGTCAAAATGGACAGTGTGTTTGAGCTTTAGCCTCGGAGCGAAGTGTTGGCAAAGCATCAGGAATATTTCATTGTACAGGCCGATTGAGCCGTGCAGTTCGCCGGAGAAAAAAAATCCACGACCACTTCCGCTGTAATGATTCAAAAAATCAGGATGGTTGGAGCGAAATTCGACCGGATGGCCGTATTCTTGCGGAGTGGCATTCAGTACCGGACATCCACCACCGACTATTTCGGTGTTCAAGTATTCGACATCATGAAGGTGTCCTTTTTTCATGTCTGATTTCGTGGATTCTTCGGTTGCCGCATAGTGACCGAACGCCTTAACTGACAGTTTCATGATACCGCTTGGCCTGATAAATTCATCCAGGTCAATTGATAACAACAAAACAAGGTGCGGGATTTTGACCAATTCTGATTCTTCTCTCATCTTTTCCTCCTCGCTTCACTCGTCCCGGTCCCGCCACGGCGGGAGCCGACGAATCAGAAGCAATAGAGTTAATCATGGCAATCAAGGGACTGTCCCCGGATTGTCAAAGAACGCTGGATTTGCATTTTAGAATATTGAAAAGGGGATGTCAATGGGAGGTTAGGTAGTAGATTGTAGGAAGTAGGTAGTAGTGGGTATGTTGGTAGAATACAGTAAATGGAGATGAAGCGAACGGGTGTGATTGTTTTATTTGACATGGTGGAAAGTGTTTGATAACGTCAAATTGCTTTTACGCGGCGGTGCCGCGGGAAAGCGTAGTTTCTCTAATGTGGCGGTGCCACGGGAGGTGGGTCATGTTGGTAAAGTTTTCAATGATTCGGCCGGACAAGTTTGCGGACTTGGTGAAGTTTGTGGAGAGCGATGACAATTGCGTCAAAACTCAAGTGGCGGAGCGCAAGGACGAATCGACTGGCGCGGAGCCGATCGTTGTCAGGGAGCGCGAAGTCACGTTCGTTGAACTGATTAATTACAAAAAGTCGGTTGCCATTGGTCGGGATTATTTTCTTGAGGTTGAGCTCAAGATTGAAGACGATGTGGTTTACAGCGTGGAAGAAGCAAGTGGCAAGCAGGTGTCTTTCCGTGTCCCGGTGCCGATGGGGCTGTTCGTACGAGTGTTGACGCTTCTAGGCCTTGATGCGGAAGCGCTCGGCGACAATCGGCCGCTGGTGAATAAGTACGGGACGCAGATTGATTCGGATGAGGCGTTGAAGTTGTGGCGAGCGATGCAGGAGAAGTTTGGCAACCAGACGAGAGCGGCGGTCGACGGTAGGCCCGGTGGCCATCCGCGAATCTAAAAAAATACGCTCGGCAAAACTTTGCCGGGCGGTTTTATTTTAAAATTATTTGATCTCCTGCCGCCCCTTTAGTGCGTTCGTGAGTGTCACTTCGTCAGCATATGAGAGATAACAAAAAGCGCCCCGAGCCAAGGTGGCTTCGGGGCGTATAAATCAATACTAATCTTGCTCTTGTTTGCGAACGTACACGCGTTGGTGTGTTTCGCAAGTTTCTTTTTCTTCGGCGGTGCTGGCTTGCGTGCACGGCATGGCCGGGCTGCATCCGCCATTTACTGATTGACAAAACATAAACGAGGGTACTGGCGGGCAGATGATTTCTTCGCCCGAATAACGGCACTCTCTCACCAAATCCTCGCCTTCTTCGTCAGACAGCGGGTTGGCATTCTTCGCGCACTGAAGCACGAAATCCGTTACCGCGGTGGTCTGTTCTTTTGAACACACCTTCTCGTAACTGAAGGTCACTCGCGGGATGACCTGTTCGCAACCACTGGCGGCGAACAACATCATCGAAAAGAGAAAGAGCATTGCCAAACTGTTTTTCATTCGTTCCTCCGTTAATAGATTTTACGCAGATTCCCATTTGAAGCCGACAATATAAAATATATTATTTTTATGGATTTGTCAATAGTTCGTTGTTTTTGTGTTTAATTTTACAAAAAACACCATCGGGGAGGTTTATAATGTAAAGCGTGTTATTTTATCTCTTGCCGCCCCTTTAGTGCGTTCGTGAGTGTAACCTCGTCAGCATATTCGATATCACCGCCCATTGGTAAGCCGCGGGCGAGGAGCGTGACTTTGACGTTGAGCGGGCGCAAAATGTTTTTGAGATAAAGAACGGTGCCTTCGCCCTGAATGTCCGGATTGAGCCCGAGAATAATTTCGCGCGCGTTGTTTTTTTTGATGCGTTCGAGCAGTTCGCGAATGCGCAGTTTGTCCGGCGTAATGCCTTCCGGCGGATCGATGCGGCCACCGAGGACGTGATAAAGACCGCGATACGCGCCGGTGGCTTCGAGCACTTGCACGTCGTGAAATTCTTCGACAACGCAAAGCGTGGCGGTGTCGCGGTTCGGATTGGAACAAACAGAACAGAGTCCTTCGTGTTCGGAAAAGTTGA
>MFGM01000079.1:0-3759 GCA_001778275.1 Candidatus Falkowbacteria bacterium RIFOXYC2_FULL_48_21
TGATGTGGGTGTGAAGTTTACCGGCACGCCGCGCGTTTCCGTGGTTGAACGGGTTGAACCCATGTTCGTTGATTGGGTGCAGGACGATGAGGAGGAGTGGGTGTTCTCGCCCGTCATTCCGGTCACTTGGTTTGAACGCATTGTGGTTCAGCCGAGTGAAAAAAAGATTTTTGCTGAAAAGATTGAGAATGACCGGCTCTTCACGTATGCGGCCAGGATGGTAAAAAGCGCTACACTTTGCCTCGAATATCGTTGCGGTACGCTTTACCGCTTCGACCCGAAACCGGTTTCCTGCCGGTGGCTCGTGCCGCAGAAGGGAGAGTCGGAAAATTGTTTCCAGTGAATTCATTGCCCCGGAGCCAAAGTGCTTCGGGGCTTTTATATTTTCATTATAAAATGCTATGATCATTCCGTGAATCTATGGGTCTAATCCCTCGACGCCGCTCGGGATGACATTGCCCCCCCTTCACCTATAGCGGCATATTTATATGAAAGAAAATTATTTTGTCAATCCGCTGCAAGCGGTGCCGGAAAAAGAAAAAAAATCGTCGCGTTTGGAAAAGGCGACGCGTGCTTTGATTGTGGCCGCGGCCATGACGGTGGGCGGTTCTGAGTCGGCGCCGGAAAGGAAAGTCGCGCGCCAAGAAACCGGCGCGCCGGATGATGGCAAAAAAGAGCCGGAGAAAAAACCAACGCCAACGGTGGAGTTAAAACCTAAAACTGCTAAGCCGGTGGATATTGGCATACCCGCGGAGGAACAAAAGGTTGAACTGGCGCTGGATTGGAAAACAGAAGACCCGGCGTTTTTTGTGCGCCACGAAAATGGCGAATATACGGCCGCAGAGCGCGCCGCGCGGCGTCGCGTCTTGCCGAATGGCGAGAAACTTTTGATTGACGCGGGGATTGCGTTTTATTTGGTGGAAAAGGGTGATACGATTTTTGGCATTAAACAAAAATTGTCGCGATATGATGATTTTAAATACTTGTCGAAGCAAAAAGCGAAAATAAAATCTTTCAACATTCCGCCGAACGCGCTTCAGCCCGGCATGTGGATTCCGATTCCGCTTGAGGAAGGAGAACGCGTTTTGGCCGATGAAAAGTTCGTTGAATACGCGCGCGTGGCGCTCGACGAGCTGAAGGAAGATTCGCGTTACGGTCGATTTATCGACCAGTTGTTGGAAACGATATCGGAAGACGAACTCCTCGCCACCATGCTGGCCGTGGCCAAGCAAGAGTCCGGCGGCGCGCCGCTCGGCCAGTTCGAGTTTCACCGTTATGAAAAGCATCACCGAGCGTTTTCCTTTTCTTTGTTCCACGTACTCATGAAAGGCGCCGGTCTCGACGCGCGGCGCAATCTTGATCTGACGGAAGGCCAGCTGTATCATCCGAAAAACGCGGCCAAATTGTTTGTTGCGTTTTTGTTTGAAAAGATGCGGGCGGGAAACATGGACGAAGCGGAGTTGAAAAAAGCGATCGAAAATTTATTCCCGATTCACAAGCACGCGCGCGCATTCTCCATTTTTTACAATGGCAAGTTGTTTTGGAAAGCCGGATATGATAAAAAAATATTGAAGCATCGAGCTGATGCGGTGAAGACGGTGGGAAAATTAAAACGGTCAAATTAAAAAAACAATCAGCCTCCACGATTCATCCGGGGGAGGATGGAATTCGGTAAAGTTAGAAGGAAAATGTTGCTATTGACAAACACGAACGCTCGTGCTAAGTTTTAACGTTCTTGCGAGTGTTCGGCTTCAGATGAGAATCTGCTGAAGAACTTTGACAATCAAGGTGGGTTGTTTTTCCGATAGAACATTAACGAAGCGGAGGTGGGTCATGGGCTTGTTTGAAATGGAAGTTTCCAGAAAATCGTTTTGGGCGAAGTACGAGGGAAGCAACACGTGCAATGCGAAGGCGGTGTACGTGCTTATCGCGCTTTTGGCGCTGGCCGCGGTTGGACTCGTGGCAACGTTTGTTTGGGGGTTGGTCGTTGATCCGGTGAACACATTTATTATCACGGTTATGGCTGTCCTTTCATTGGGGTCTTTTTACTTGCTGTGTTTCACCGACCCTGATGCTCCCGTTCAGTTTTTTGACAGGCATCCAACCATGACAAAAATTGTCAGCCGGTTTTTCATCTGGGGCTTTGTCTGGCTTTGGGCGCCGGTATTGCTAATAGTGATTTGCGTTAATTTTTTGCTTTGCAATCGAGTGACTGAATGCATAGGTAGCGGCGTATTTGCGGTCTTGGCGTTTTGCGTAGGCCGGCCGTGGAAAGCATTCGTCGTGCCGGCATGGAAAGCAACGGTTGGCCGATTCCGTGCTAATGTCATTGCCCGGCGCAAGGAAAAACGGCGCGCGCTTGCCAAGGACGATGCGTATTGGGAAGCCAGGAGAATCAGGGATGATAGGCGATACGAGAATTCCCATATTCGAGAAGAATTTTGGGAATCGTATTGGCGCGATTTTCTCACGCACACTTCGATCGCCGGCTTACTGGTCGGCAGTGCGGTCATGTATTTCGGCGTGATCGGTCCGAGAACCATTTGGGGTTTTCCGCTCATGTTTTCGATCTTTTGTTTGTTGTCATGGCTGGTCGTCGGTGCGCTCATGGCCGCGGCCATTACTTTCGCCCTGCCGCCTTGGAAGCGGTACGCGAGCAAACATCCGATCGGTCAGAGTTTTCTCGTGACGCTCGGTTCGGGCGCGGCCGGTATTTGGAGCGACATCAAGCAAAAGGTTTGTCGCCACATTGTGGTGAACGACTATCAAGCGTGGTCGCTTCCACTCCGCCGTGCGTTCAGTATGGAAGAGGCGGTGCGGCAGATGAACAATCCGAAAGGCCGTCTCATTCTTCTTGGCGAGGCGGTCAGTCATTGCGCGGTCGGATCGTGGGAATTGCTGGTGCGGGAGAGCGATACGGAAGCGCTGGATTTGGTGTGCGGTAAGGTGCGGGAATGGTCATATAGCCGATACGTTTCGGACGGCTTTATCCGATTTAAAGTCGGAGGAGAACAGACGTTTCTACAACTGTATCCGCGGCTGCAAGCGTAAATGAAAATCAGGCTCGGGCATTGTGCCGAGCTTGCCCCGAAGTGACGCGTAGCGTCTACTTCGGGGCTTTTAATTTTTGTAAAATCGTGTATTATAAAATGTGGCAGAGAGAGAATTTAATGTATTAAGAGAATTGAGAGACTGAGAGATTGAAACATTAAGCCTAAATCGCTCAATTCGCTCAATCTCTAAATTCGCTTTGCGATTAAACTATGTTTAAGTCATTAATAAAAAAAATTGTCCCGCGATTCGTTTTAAATTTTTACCACAAATCCATGGCTTTACTGGCCGCTTTTGTTTACGGCAATCCGAGCGACAAGCTGATCGTTGTCGGCGTTACGGGCACGAACGGCAAGTCAACCACGGTCGCCTTGATCGCGAAAACGTTGGAAGCGAGTGGCGCCAAGGTTGGCGCGACTTCGACCGTTAGCTTCAAAGTCGCGGACAAGGAGTGGATGAATAACAAGAAAATGACCATGCTCGGCCGGTTTCAGTTGCAAAAGTTGTTGAAGCAAATGGTGGATGCCGGCTGTACGTACGCGGTGATTGAAACATCGTCGCAAGGGATTGAACAGTATCGGCACCTTGGGGTGAATTATGATTATGCGGTGTTTACGAATTTGACGCCGGAGCATATTGAGGCGCATGGTGGGTTTGAGAACTACAAGCGCGCGAAGGGGAGATTGTTTGAGCATTTGGGCAAAAAAG
>MFGM01000079.1:3822-7383 GCA_001778275.1 Candidatus Falkowbacteria bacterium RIFOXYC2_FULL_48_21
CCTTCGACGCGCCCCGTCGTTGTCGGGGCTTGCTCAGGGTGACACACCGGTAAATAAAGTCATAATCGCAAACGTGGATGATGAACACGCGAAATATTTTTTGAGTTTTGCGGCGGACAAGAAAATCGGGTTTACCGCTCCCCCCGGTATCGGTATTGTAGGGGCAGAATCGCATTCTGCCCCACCCATTATGGCCGAAAAGGGAGCGGCCCGTGTCGATGAAATGGTCGTAGCCGGTAACGTTGACGTCACAACGCATGGGACATCGTTTGAAGTCGGCGCTGTAAAAATTAATTTGCAATTGCTTGGCGCGTTCAATGTTTACAACGCGCTGGCGGCGGTGGCGATTGCGCTCGAAGAAGGGTTAAGCATGGAACGGATTAAAACCGGTTTGGAAGGCGTGAAAGGCGTGGCCGGGCGGATGGAGGTGATTGACGAGGGTCAGCCGTTTACCGTGATTGTTGATTACGCGCCGGAGCCGGCAAGCATGGGCAAGTTGTATGAAACCGTGCAAAAAATCAATAAATCAATAAAGCAAGAAAACACAACAGCCCCCGCGATTTATCCGGGGGGTGGTAAGGGCGATCAACCCAGCCCCCGCGTTTTAACCGGGGGAGGTGAGTGCAAACGAATAATCCACGTGCTTGGCTCGTGCGGCGGCGGCAGAGACAAGGCGCGTCGGCCGGTGCTGGGGCGCTTGGCAGGGAAGAACGCGGACGTTGTTATCGTAACAAACGAGGATCCGTATGACGACGATCCGATGGAAATAATTAATGAAGTGGTCGCGGGCGCGATTGAAGTTGGCAAGGAACTTGATAAAAATTTATTCAAGATATTGGATCGCAAAGAAGCGATTGGTAAGGCGATCAGCTTAGCAGCGGCCGGAGACTTGGTTTTAATCACGGGTAAAGGCTCGGAGCAAGCCATGGCGGTGGCGGACGGAAAGCTAATTCCGTGGGATGATAGACGGGTTGTGCGAGCATGGTTGCAAGGTCAAAGGTAAAAGGGCAAAGTTTACATTTATAAATGAACCAATGTTAAAAAGCGAAACGAAAAAACGCGGTTAGGGTCGCATTTTTGGATACGAGCCTTGACAATCGTTCTATTTCTGATAATATCATTCTGCCGAGCGAAGTTCGCCAGAATGATAATAACAAGGAGGGCTGAACATGGCATGTGTTGGGTTGTTTGGTACTTGCGGTGGAAGCAGGTGGCGCGAAGCGTTCATGAAAAAGTACGAGGAGGCGGGGATTGAGTTTTTCAATCCACAGGTCGCGGACTGGAAGCCGGAAGACGCGGTGAAGGAGGCCGAGCATCTGGCGAATGACGCGATTATTCTTTTTCCGATCACCGGGGAAACGTATGGAACCGGCTCGCTGGCGGAAACCGGATTCAGCGTGTTGAATGCCATCCGTCTCGACAATCGGCGCGATTTTGTCATCATGATTGAGCAGCAGCTGGATGATTCGCTGACCGATCAGGTAGCGCGCAAGGAGTCGCTCCGCGCGCGGGCGTTGGTGTTTCAGCACTTGAAGAAGTTGCGGCTGTCCAACTTGTACGTTGTCAGTATTTTGGAGGAAATGCTGGCCGTCAGCCTGACGCTGCACAAGGCAGCCGTCTTGCGTGAGCCGTTGAAGCAGTATAATCCACATTCGTAAGCACGACAAAGGCGGAGAAACATCCGCCTTTTATTTTGCGCCCCATCATGTGCAAGTCCACGCCATTGACGGTTTGTTTTTGTCATGCTAAGTTTGTCTGTCGCGGGTTTGGTGGATGTTTATTCAACTGGAGGTCAATCATGAGACGCGGATTGTGGCATCGGATTGTGATTCACAATGTAAATCCTTCGGATGAGTTGGTGAATGAGATTTTGCGGCAAGACTTGGGTCGCGGCGTTCAAGTGAAGAAATGGCGCTTGGAAAAAACGGTGTCTTATGAAGCGGCTGTCCGCGGTGGTGGAATGTTACCGCAGAAGGAGTCGGTGATTGTCGTGGACTACGAGAAACGGCAACCTCGCCGGCGGCAACCGGTCGTGAAGCATTTGTTAGACGTGGCCGGGGTGGTGGATGTGTGCGGGCGGATCTTCAACGTGACGACCAAGGAACAATTTCCCGAAGCAAATGTGGTGTTTTGGAAAGCGGTAGTTCCATCGCGTGAACATTATCATCGGAAGACTGCGGAATTTTACATTTTTGTCGGCGGTACCGGCCGTGTCGTGCTGAACGGCAAAGAACGGCGAATCTTGATTGGTACGGTGGTACTGATTCCACCGATGGTAAAACACTACGTTGTCCCTGATGAATTTTCGACCGTTGAGGCGTGGGGGGTGGCGGTGCCGTCGTGGGATGCGAACGACCAGTTTCTGACGAAATAACATATCGCAGCGAAGATCAACCGGTCTTCGCTTTTAAATTTGACAAGTTTTTTAGCGCTAAATACAGGTTATCCACAGGTTATGTAACTAGAGTCTTTTGTTTAAAATTAGGCATAATAATACTTTTCCACATTCACTGTTGACAATTATTTAATAGTTTGATAGTCTATCTATGAATAAACTTCGCTAAACCCTCAGCCGGAAACTTAACCTGGCGGCCTTTTGCTCGCAGGAATAGGTTCCCTAAACCAAAATGTTAGAGGGCGCAATCCAAAATCTCAATAAATAATCTAAAAAACTCCGTCGATTACCTTCGCGGAGCAATATTTTTTTATGTCAAAGCTTTTAAAGAAGACGGAGAAGCTGCCGCGCAAATTTTTTACGGAAGCTTATAAACATCCGCTGCCGGAATTGATCGAGATCCAAACCAATTCTTATAAATGGTTTCTTGATACCGGACTCAAAGAGCTTTTCAAGGAACTGTCGCCGATTGTGGACATTTCCGACAAAGGCCTGGAACTTTTTTTTGATGATTATTATTTGGATGAGCCGAAATTCGATGAAGTGACTTGCAAAGAAAAAAATATCACCTTTGAAGTGCCGCTCCGCGCAAAAGTGTCGCTTAACAACACTAAAACCAAGAAACGCGAAACGCAAGAAATCTTCTTGGGCGATTTCCCGCTCATGACCGAGCGCGGCACGTTCATTATCAACGGCATTGAACGTGTGATTGTATCACAAATTATCCGTTCGGCCGGCGTGTTTTTCACTTCGAATTATTTGCGCGAAAAAAATCGTGTGTTTTACGGCGCGAAAATTATCCCGAATCGCGGCGCGTGGTTGGAATTTGAAACGGACGGCAACAACGTGATTTGGGTGAAGATTGATCGCAAAAGAAAAGTGGCGGCCACTTCTTTGTTAAAAGCTTTTGGCATGGCCACGGATGAAGATATCCGCGCCAAGTTCAAAGACATTGATACTAACCCGGACATTAAATATATTGACGCCACTTTGGCGAAAGACGCGGCCACGGATCAGGATTCCGGTTTGATCGAAGTGTACAAACGCATTCGCCCTGGCGACCTTGCCACGGCGGACAACGCGAAGTCACTCATTTTTGCCATGTTCTTCTTGTTCGAACGCTATGACTTCGGCAACGTGGGGCGTTACAAAATGAATCAGCGTTT
>MFGM01000080.1 GCA_001778275.1 Candidatus Falkowbacteria bacterium RIFOXYC2_FULL_48_21
AAAAAAATGAACGTTTTCTTCAAATGGTCGCTGATCGGTTTGGCCATTTTTTTTGTTGTCTGCTTGATTCTCGCCGGCGCCTCTGCCGCGCTCGCGTACAATTATCAAAACAAAATTTATCCGGGCGTCAAAATCGACAATCTCGATCTCGGTGGATTGACCAAAACCCAAGCGTTAAACATTGTGGGCGGAAAATTCCATCAAGTCTTCGACCCGGGCTTTTCTTTCACGTTCGAAAACACTACCAAAACCATTGCCGACCCGAACAATAAAATTTTCGTCTTGAACGCGGACAGCCTGATCGACCAAGCTTTCAACGTGGGCCGCACAGACAACCTTTTCAAGCGCCACGTGAAACTTTTGGTATTTCCGATTATTAACAAGAAATTGCCGATTGATTATCGATTGGACAAGGATCTGCTAAAGGAAACACTGCAAAACGAATTTGCCATTTTGGAAAAACCGGCGGTCAATTCGGCGCTGGAAATCAATGTGCTTGATGACGAGAAAAAAGAATCCACTTTTAATTTCACTGACGAACAGACAGGCGAAACTTTCAGGTTTAATGAAGCCATTGCCGAATTGGAAGCAAACGCGCGCCGGCTGGAAAACAAAACCATTGCCCTGACGCGCCACGCCGCCACGCCTACCATCACTCGCGCGCAAGCCCAAAGCACGGAAGCAACCGTACTCCAATTGCTGGCCTTGCCGGACGTTCAATTGAAATTCAAAGAAAAAACTTGGTCAATCAAATGGGATGATTTCGCGCACTGGCTCGAACTCGGTTTGGACGACGAAGAAAAAGTGACCGTGCGCTTCAATTCGGAAATGGTGACCGGCCACCTCGAGGCCATTGCCCAAGAAATCGACCAGCCGGCTACGGATGCGAAGTTACAAATGAAGGATGGTCGCGTGACGGAATTCATCGCCAGCCAAAACGGTCAGGCTCTGGATATCGAAACTAATTTACAAAAAATTAATCAGGAAATATTAATCAACCAAAACACCGTTATTGACCTTGTCGTCAAAATCACAGAACCAAAAGTGGCGGTCGGTAGCACCAACGACCTCGGCATCAAGGAAATAATCGGCCTCGGCTACTCGAACTTCGCCGGCAGTCCGGCCAATCGGCGCCACAATATCGGCGTGGGCGCGGCCACGCTGAACGGCGTATTGATCCCGCCGGGCGGCGAGTTCTCACTGGTCAAAACGCTTGGCGAGATTGACGGACAACACGGCTATTTGCAGGAATTGGTAATCAAAAAGAATGAAACCAAGCCGGAATACGGCGGCGGCCTGTGTCAAATCGGCACCACCGTATTTCGCGCCGCACTTCAATCGGGCTTGCCCATCACCATGCGCCAAAATCATTCTTACCGCGTAGTTTATTATGAGCCGGCCGGCACGGATGCCACGATCTACGATCCTTGGCCGGACATGAAGTTTGTCAACGACACGACCAATTATATTTTGATTCAATCGAAACTGTCCGGTAATAATTTAACTTTTGAATACTGGGGCACGCGCGACGGACGCAAGGTTAGCTTCGAAGGAAACAATATTGTCGAAGATTTGAAACAACTGAAGCCAAAAATTTTCAATATCACCTCGCCGGGTCCGAAGCGTGAAGTCGAGACGGAAGCGCTGGAACCCGGTCAAAAAAAGAAGATCGAATCCGCGCACAATGGCGCTGACGCTTCTTTCAATCGCACAGTAGTGAAAGCGGATGGCACTGAATTAAAAGAAACATGGAAAAGCCATTATGTGCCGTGGCAAGAAGTGTGGCTGATCGGCGTTGACCCGGTGAAAAAAGCCGCTGAAGCGGCGGCCGCGCTTGAAGCGTTGAACGCCGAGCAAACAACAACGGAAACGCCGGTTGCGCCGGAAGCGATACCCGCGCCGTAAAATTACAATTTAAAAAATGTAGGGGCACAAAATTTTGTGCCCCTACATTTTTTAAAAATCCGTCCAATAAAAAACCCCGCGACTGTCGAGTCGCGGGAGTTGTTTTGTTAAGAAAGTCGTGTCGACTGACTCAAGAACAATCTGACACTCGTCTGTTCCTGGTAATTGCCCAGAAATGACAACGGCGTAATCGCTACCCCAAGTCCTTCGCTGACGTTGAGGCTCATAAGTGCGGGTTCTTCTTTGCGCCATCTTGCATGGTCGCCTTCATCATGAAATGCGAACACGTCCGGCTCAACAACGCGCGGACAATCAAAGCTCCATGTGCGGATCAGCCGCTGTTCTTCGCGCGTAAACAAGCGCAAAAAAACATCCGGCCGACCCTCGTACCACGCGGCAACCGGCAATCGCTGGATCATGCCAAGGCTGTCTGGAAACTTAAGCCAAAGCCAATGAGCGCCAAAGTCAAAAGCCAGACCATCTTTCACAACAGTTTCCGGCCAATATTCGAAAAATCTTGTCTGGACGATCACCTTTTTGTCCAAATGAAGTTCTCTTTTCATCTGGTTCCAAAAGATTTTTGCCAACACTGAAATCGGAAAATTTCCAGTCGCATCATCGCGCCAGTGTGGAAAAAGCGGTCCAAACTCATTCACTTCCAACAACGAGCAGTCATGCCCCATGTGCGCCCAATACGGCGCTTGCCACCGCGAAGACTTGGTCGCCTCATTCACAAAGAAAGTTCGCTCAAAATCAAACATGACGAGCGTGATTGGACGAGTTTGCTCGAGCGGAAAAGTTTCACCCGGAATGATTCGATCCGCAAATCGCATCGCCACTTTCATCATTTCAAATGCCGCTTTTTCTCGATCGCGCCGCAGCCGCGCCAGCTTTTGCACCATCACGCGCGCGTCCGCCGCAAAAGCGTCGAACCGCTTGACCGCCTGTGTCGGTGAATCAGCTTCGACAAACGGCAAAAGCAAATCAATGAGTCTTTGCTCCCACCGCCCGCGCTGCAGGCCAAAGGCCTTGTTCCCCGCCAACTCCTCGCGCAACTTGGCCAACTGCTCTTCCTCACTCAAACGCTTTTTCTCTTCAGGCACTTGCTTTGGCATATTCGCCTCCACCATCTGAAGCAACCGCTCCTCGGAGCGATCAAGATAAACCATTGGAAAATTATTTTTCCGCCGGCGGCCCTCCTGGGAGGGTTTTCAAAGAACCAACCCCACTTTACAAAAAAACACGCGGGGTGTCAATAGAACAAAAACTCAAAGTACAAAACTCAAAATTCAAAATAAATTTAAAATTCCAAATCGTGTTTTGAAATTGTGAACCCCTCCCTGCGGCAGAGACCACAGGGAGTTCAGTCACAATTCCTTAAATTTCGAACTTTACATTTATTTTTGATTTTGTGCTTTGAATTTTGAGTTTTAGAAAAGCCGCCTCCCGATGCTCGGGGGCGGCTGGCTGTAACTACTCAAACATCTTCTTCGCTACCTGCAGCATCTGATACGTGTAGCCCATCTCGTTATCGTACCAGCAATGGATCTTCACGTTCTCTCCATCCTTCGCCACCTTGGTCAGATCACCGCTCACCACGGATCCGAACGTCATGCCGGAAACATCATGACTGACGAACTGATCATCTTCCGTGTACTCCACCATGTCGAACATCTGGTACAGATCGATGCCGCGCCGAATCATGGCATTTACGTCAGCCACGTCCTTCACCTGCGCTCGCAGGTCAAGATCAAGAAAAGCATACGATCCGGTCTTGACCGGCACTCGCGCCGCAAAACCGTCAATGCGCCCCTTCAGATCCGGAATCACCACGCCAACCGCCTTGGCCGCGCCGGTCGAAGCTGGAATGATGCTGTCCATACACCCTCGAGCCCCACGCGGATCCTTGGCACCAAATCCATCGAACAGCATCTGACTGTTGGTCACCGCGTGCACCGTAACCAGATGTCCCCACTTGATACCATAGGCCTTGTGAAGAATATAGCACACTGGCGCCACACAGTTCGTGGTACATGATGCATTCGACACGATGGGCGCACCCTTGACCAGCTCGTCGTTCACACAGCGCACTACCATTGGGATGTTCGGATCCTTGGTTGGCGCAGTAAGCATCACCTTTTTCGCACCAGCATCGATGTGCTTGCCGAGATCGGCCTGAGTGGTGAAGCGGCCGGTCGCGTCAAAAACCAAATCCACATTCAGTTCCCTCCAAGGTAGTGCGGCCGGATCCTTTTCCGCGCACATCCTGATCCCCGTGCCGAGAATCGCCTGCGCGTCCAAACCGAGACTCCCATAAACCGAATCTCGTTGCATCCGGCGCGCCAGATCCCGCACCGCCGCGAGATCATTGATTGCGACCAATTCCATGTCGGGAAACTCATCCCTCGTCAACATCAACCGAAAAATCATCTGCCCGATTCTGCCGAAACCATTGATCGCCACTCGAATCATGATCGCCTCCTGTTTGCCGTTATGGCAGTAAAGAACAAAAACTCAAAGCACAAAATCCAAAAATCGAAATAAATTCAAAGACTAAAATCTAAAATTCCAAATCGTATTTTGGAATTTTTAATTTTGAACTTTGTGTTTCTTTTGGATTTTGGGCTTTGAATTTTGAGTTTTTTACAAAAGCCTCCTCCTCTGGACAGACAAGAAATTTTTACTCAGGCGAAGTCGAGCTTGCGCCTGACGTTACCTAAAGTAAAAATCCCATGCTTGTCGTGTCTGTCCAGAGGAAAAGGCTTTGTTGGCTAACACAGATGATTTAGTATTCTAGCACGCGAAAAAAAATCTGTCAAGAGCTTTGCGTAAATTTAAGTTTTTAGTTTAAATTTACAATAGAAAAAATGTCAGCCCTCACGTCCGCCATATTTCATTATAACACCGCGAAGCAAATCAAAACAGCTTGAACTTATACCCGTTTTATCCGCAGTCTATCCACAGACTATTCCGCCAAAATAAAAACAAAACGATTTTGTTTTGTTTTTATTTTGTATTTAAACGCCTTTTGTGTTATTCAATGATCTTATCGATTATTCCATAATCCTTCGCTTCCTGCGCAGTCATATAATAGTCGCGATCCGAATCCTTGTCAATTCGGTCCAAACTCTTGCCCGTATGCTTGGCCAAAATTTTGTTCAGCGAATCTTTCACGCGCAAAATTTCTTCCGCCTGAATCTTGATATCGCTCGCCTGCCCCTGCGCTCCGCCCATGACTTGATGGATCATGATCTTCGAATTCGGCAGAGAAAATCGTTTGCCCTTGGCGCCGGCCATCAGCAACAAAGAACCCATGCTGGCCGCCAGCCCCACACAAATCGTGACCACGTCCGGCTTGATGTATTGCATGGTGTCATAAATCGCGAGGCCCGCGCTCACCGATCCGCCCGGCGAATTAACATAGATCTTGATATCCTTGGCCGGGTCTTCGCTCTCCAAATAAAGTAACTGCGCAATCACGGAATTCGCCACGCCATCATCTATCGGCGTGCCGAGAAAAATAATTCTATCCTTCAAGAGCCGCGAATAAATATCATACGCGCGTTCGCCGTAGTGCGTTTTTTCGATGACCGTTGGGATTAAATACATAAGAAAAATTAAGAAATTAGGAAATTGGGAAATTGAGTAATCAATTAAAGAGCTCGTATGAAATCAATGCGATTTCGCCGGAAATTTCTTTGCGTTCGGATCAATGGCCATAATCAAAGCCAAAATAAAACGTCTTCTCGCCAATTTTTATAATATCTTCATAAATACCACAACACCACTTTTTTGATTCAACTCGCTGATCATAATCGTCTTTTGAAGTTGCCAACACAAAATGTGAGGCGAATTCATAAGTCTCTCCATCTGATATAGTCGGCATAATTTTTTTGGACAGATCAACTATTTCACCTTCCGTTAATGTCCTAAGTAGATTTACATTCGCCACATCATCACCCAACTCCCTTTCTAACTCCTCTCGTTTCTTCTGTGCTTGCGTTTCCACGGAATGATAAGACTCTTTGTTCATATAAGAAATTTTAAATTAATCCAAAATAGCTACGTTGTCCGCTGAATAATTACCAAAAATTTAAAAAATGATAATTTTTTTATTTTGTCTTTTCAACCCTTGGCGTAGCGTCATCCTTTTCTTCGAGCAACTTCAAAACGGTCTCCATGGCCGGATCTTCTATCGGACAAGCCTCCTCTCCCTTTTTCCGAAATGAGCCACAATTAAAAGAAACCGGTATATTATAAATCGGATGATCAATTTCATGAGGCGTGCCTTTCAACGATTTTCTGATTTCATGAGCCAGCGGACACATTCTGGAAACAGTTGAACCGATCGGCACATCCTGTGCCGGACACCTATTGGCAGACTGGCTCATTATTTTTTTCAAACCGTCTTTGTCACGGACATCGTCCGGGTACAAACGTTCTGACATAAATCATGGTGGTTATTAACTTCAAAAAACTAATAAGAGGATGAAAGAAATAAACTTCAAATAATTTTCCTGTCAGCATATCTCCTTTATCACCTCTATCTCCTTGCGATTTCAATTATACCCCACAATTTATTTTTTGTGAAATCGAGCTAAACCACAAAATGTCAGCTATTTCAAACACGAAATATATACTAAAATTGAATAAAAACAACTAACCAGTGCCTAAGTCTATTGACAAATAATTTAAAATATGATATAATGCTGGGTTATTTAACAATCAAACATTACCTGCAGATTGATGAAGCGGGAGAGAGATACATTAAGGTCTTGCCTTTGAGGTTCGCCTCATTAGCCAGTCCTTACATCATCAACAACGGCCGGAACAAGGGCAATAATTTATCAGTCATTTCCCTTCAAATCCGCGCCATCCTCTTCATCAACTTGTGGGTAATCAAAAACAGAAAGTAGTGCGTGGTGCATGGATGCCCGCTTCGACTTCGCGTAAGCGAGGCGAGCCGGTTTGGAATATGGAGAATGGAAAATGGAATTTATAAATCCACTCTCCATCGTCCACTTTCCGCACCAGCTTCCACATACCACGTACTATTTATCCAACTAACTTCCATCCAAAAGGTGAGGAGAGAGGCTAGGCCTGTATACATTATATATATAAAGCGCCTGCACGCCTTCCTCATCCTTTGGCTGGGAGTTAGACTGGACTTTCTGAAAGAGTGGACAAACTTCGGAGATATCTCTCTCCTCTTTTCGCGGCTAAAGACAATTGTTCTTTAACTAGCCGCGGGAATTGTCTACTCTTTCAGAAAGTCCATCTATTTCCAGCATTTTCAAAGGAGGCGGTGCCGAGTGCGCCGACCCCCTTTGTTTTAGTCGAAGAATCGCTGGGAAAGTTAATAGAAGTTAACAAGAGTTAATTGATAGTTACCCAAGGAAATGGATGATTAACTTGCCTCTCCGTAACCTCTATTAACTTTCATTAACTACAATTAACTTTCTCCACGCCCATTACCCCCCCCTCTCTTCCCTTCTCTCCCATATCCCTCTTCTCGCGCCTCTTTCCCCTCTTTGTTAAATATGCTAAAATGCAGTTATATTCACCCACACCGCGCTAATGCTTCACGCGCGGCATAAACCAAAACCAAAATGCCCAGAAAAAAACAATACGAAGAGGTCGCATATTACAGCTTGAGTCCGGAAACAAAAAGAGGAATATTTATTGTATTCCTTTTTATTGTCGCCATTTTGTGCGTTCTAAGTTTTCTCGGCCTGGCCGGCCAGGCGGGCTTTTATATTGACTGGGGGACCGGCATTGTGTTCGGTTGGGGAAGATTTCTTTTGCCGCTCGTTTTAATTATCCTCGGCTACGTGCTGGCGCGTCCGGCGCATTATCAGATTTCCTGGCCGAATTATATTGGCATCGTTTTATTTTTTATCAGCATCCACGGCCTGCTCCACTCGCGCCTGCCGATTTCCAATTCTTTTGAATTAACTTTCAGCGGCCTCGGCGGTGGCATCGTCGGGTATCTGGTCACTTACCCATTAAATTTATATTTGGGTTTCTGGGCCGGCCTCTTGGTGCTCGTCGGCGCTCTGCTTGTCGCCGTTCTGCTCATGTTCAATACCAGCATTGAATCACTGATCGAAAAAACCAACATTCTCAAATACTTCGCCAAACAACCGACGGACGAAGAAGTCGCGGACGAAGAAGAAGCGCAACCGGAAAATCAGCCCGAAGAAACACCGGCGGAAACAGCGTCAACAGAAGATACGGATACCAAGGTAAACGATGTGAAGTTCGCCGCGAAAAGTTTGATGCCGACGAAAGAGCCGGAAGCGCATCCGTCTATTCGCACGCCGAAAATAAAGGTTGATTTACCGATCAATTTACTTGATGATAAAAAGTCCAAGCCGACCAGCGGCGACATCAAGGTTGGTCTCGAAAAAATCCAAAAAACTTTGGAAAACTTTCATATTCCGGTCGAAATGGGCGAAGTGCAAGTCGGGCCGACCGTTACTCAATATACGCTGAAACCGTCCGAAGGAATTAAATTATCCCGCATCACCGCGCTGAACAACGATTTGGCGCTGGCCATGGCCGCCCACCCCATTAGAATTGAAGCGCCCATTCCGGGCAAGTCGCTCGTGGGTATTGAAGTGCCGAACCAAAAACCGGCCGTGGTTCGCATTCGCGAAATTTTGGATACGCCGGAATTCAAAAACCGCAAAACCAACATCACCATCGCCCTTGGCAAAGACGTGAGCGGCAAAGCCTGGGTGGACGATATCGGCCACATGCCGCACCTGCTTGTCGCCGGTGCCACCGGCTCGGGCAAAAGCGTCTGCCTCAACGCCATCATTATCAGTTTGTTATATGAAAATAATCCGGATACTTTGCGAATGATCTTGGTTGATCCGAAGCGCGTGGAATTTCCGGTTTACAACGGTATTCCGCACTTGCTAACGCCGGTCATCACCGACGTAACCAAAACGGTTTACGCTTTGCGCTGGGCCATTTCGGAAATGGATCGCCGCTTTGACACCTTGCAAAAAGCGAAAAAACGCAATCTCGAATCATACAATCTTGCGACCAAAGAAAAAATGCCGCACATTATTATTATCATCGACGAACTGGCCGATCTCATGGTCGCGGCGGCGGCGGAAGTGGAAGCGTGCATTATTCGTTTAACGCAAATGGCGCGCGCCGTGGGCATTCACCTCGTCGTGGCCACGCAACGACCGAGCGTGGACGTAATCACCGGACTCATCAAAGCGAACATTCCGTGCCGCATCGCTTTTAGCGTCGCTTCGCTCATGGATTCGCGCACCATTCTCGACACGTCCGGCGCGGAAAAATTAGTCGGTAAAGGCGACATGCTTTTCATGACGCCGACCACGGCGAAGCCGAGACGGCTCCAAGGCGCATACGTTAGCGACGAAGAAATCAAACGCGTGGTGGACTTCCTGCGGCACGCGGCCGGCGAACCGGACTACCAAACGGAAATCACGGACAAGGCGGCGACCAGCGGCAGTACCAGTTTTGATTTCAATGGCGGCGGCGATAGTGATGATGATCTGTTTGACGAAGCGAAAAAATTGGTGATTGAGTCAGGCAAAGCGTCCGCTTCATATTTACAACGCCGACTAAGAATCGGTTACGCGCGCGCCGCTCGCTTGATTGATTTAATGGAGGAAGCCGGCATTGTCGGACCGGGCGATGGCGCCAAACCGCGCGATATTTTGGTGGACAAAGTTTTCGCGTTGGCGCACAGCGGTATTTTGAATCAATCAAACAGTGAAATCGCCGACGAAGAAACGACCAACGTTTTGGAATTTGGCAAAGATCAAGAAGACGAAACGCCGACTGTTTTCAAGGCGGCCGTCAGTCAGGACGAAGTCTCGGCCACAACAATATTAGAACCGGACGTTGACAACGACGATGAAGCGGACGAAGAAGCGACTGACGATGCCGAAACCGAAAAGACTGACATTGAGGAGCCGGCAGAATCAGATGAGCCAATAGAAAAACCGTCAGCACCGATTAAGACTGCTCCACCGAAAAAAGCCGCATCAATCGTTGAAAATGATGATTCCGATTTTAAATCAGAACCGGCCAAACCGGCGAGAAAAACAGAGGAAGATGAGATTTACTAAGATTTAATCCAAATTATTATTAAAACGAGCTGGAACAAACGCAAATTTAATTCGAATTATCGTTGGAATTGAGAAGAACATCTACAAAATAAATTGGTCGTTAACCATTAGCATAATAATTCGGATTAAATCGTGCGCCCCTTGTGATAAATACCGCAATATGATTTTTACGGCCAAAAAAATCTCCGGTCTGGAAACGCTGGGCGAAAAATTGCGTCAGCACCGAGAAAAAAACGGCTGGTCGCTGGAGAAAGCGGCACGCCTCATCAGTACGAACGTGGAAAACGTTATCAAAATCGAAAACAACGACTATGTCGCCATGCCGCCGGCCGTGTACGCCACGAACATTTTGAAAAATTACGCCAAAATTCTACAACTCAATCCGATCATGGTCGTTGAATGCTACGAAAAGGAAAAGTTATTGTTTGACAAAACGAGACAGCGTGGCACCAAACAAAAAATCAGCCGCCTATATCAAGCCATGAACGACTTTCTTAACCCGCGCACTTTAAAGTACCTGATTATTATATCCCTATCTGCCGCGATTGTCGTCTATCTCGGATTTGAAGTCAACCGCATTATTTCCCCGCCCATGGTTGAGATATTTTCTCCGGCGGACGACCTGACCACCGAAAACGGCCAAGTCACCATTGCCGGCCAAACGGAAAAGGAAGTGTCCGTGCAAATCAATGACCAGCCCCTACTCATTGACCAAGACGGCCGATTTACCCTCACCCTCAATTTGCAAAACGGTTTAAATATCGTTAAAATATCAGCACGCAAGAAACACAGCAAGGAAACCGTTATTCACAAGAAGATAATGGTGGAGGAACCACAAGCCGAGTTGTAAGTTGAAGGTTGCAAGATTAAAGTACCGAGACTGCAATGCCTGTGCGCTATCAACCAGCTTTTGATTCCCTTATCGTAGTACTTTTATCTTACAACTTTCAACTTTTAACTAACCTCTCCGACAAATTCCATGCTTATTTTTTCGGAGAAATCAATATGACAAAAAAAGGCGACGAAGGCGATCTGCGCGTCAAGGCGGCGGATGATGCCATCCAACAAATCAGAGAAAAATTCGGTGACGGAGCCATCATGCGCCTCGGCGAAGCCAAGGCGATGAACGTGGAAGCGATTTCCACGGGTAGCGTTTCGCTCGACATCGCGCTCGGCGTAGGCGGCGTGCCCCGCGGTAGAATTATTGAAATCTACGGCCCGGAATCATCGGGCAAGACCACTCTGTCTCAACACATCATCGCGGAAATCCAAAAAACCGGCGGGACTGCGGCTTTTGTGGACGCGGAACACGCGCTCGATCCGGACTATGCCAAAAAAATCGGCATCGACATCAATCAACTTTTGATTTCCCAGCCTGATACGGGCGAGCAAGCATTGGAAATCGTGGAAACACTGGTGCGGTCGAACGGCATGGACATCATTGTCATCGACTCCGTGGCGGCGCTCACGCCGAGGGCGGAGATTGAAGGCGATATGGGCGATCAGCACATGGGTCTTCAGGCTCGTTTAATGAGTCAGGCTCTGCGCAAGCTGGCGGCCATTGTCGGCAAAACGAAAACCACCGTTATTTTCATCAATCAAACGCGACAGAAGATTGGCGTTTTCTTTGGCAACCCTGAAACCACCACCGGTGGTATGGCGCTCAAGTTCTACAGCTCCGTGCGCATCGAAGTGCGCCGCGCCGCGCAGATCAAAAAAGGCGAAATCGTTATCGGCAACCGCGTCAAAGCGAAAGTGGTGAAGAACAAAGTGGCGGCGCCGTTTCAAACCTGCGAATTCGACATCATGTACAATGAAGGCATTTCCATTCCGGGCGATGTGATTGATACCGGCCTGCTTTACAACGTCATAAAAAAATCCGGCAATTCCTACGCCTATGGCGAAGAAAAGTTGGGCGTGGGCCGTGAAACGGCCAAGGATTATTTGCGCTCCAATCAAAAATTATTGGAAAAGATTAAAAAGGAAGTATTGCTAGTGGCGCAAAATAAAAAAAATGAAGACAACGAACTTCATCGCGCCGCGCCGAGTGATGAGCCGGCGGCCGGCTAACAAAACGAAAAAATCGAACGAGCAAATGAGGATAAACATTATTATAAGAAAAGACCGACCCCGTTCGACGGAGCCGGTCTTTGTTTTGGCGCACTGATGCACTCGTTATAAAACAGTCAGGTACCCGCGCCAAGAAACCAATATGCGCCTTATGTGCGACTAGGAAATCCTTGTTCCCTTTTTGAGTTTCAATTCGGCGCGCACCATTTTCCGCCACTTCTCGTCCTGATGAAACTCCTTGTGCAACCACACGCCGTCCCGCAGCCTTCCGCCGCCCATGCCGCCGTTAACTCCCCGCCGCGGATGATCGGTCAAAAATAGATGCCAGCTCTTGCCATCACCATCGTTTGTCGACCATGCGGCCGTATCCAACTTGTCGAGCAGAAGAACAAAACAAGCACCGTCGCCAAGCTTATCCAGTCGCGCGGTCAGATAGATCTGCCCGCCGAAATCGCCTTCGAAAACCAACCAAATCCGACTGACGTTTTTGCGCAGAAAGCTGACGTTAAGCTTCAAGCTCTCCTCGCTAGCCGCTTGCCAAAGCTTGTCCAAGCCATCGACAGACGCTCCAACAGAAATTCTCAACGCTTTCATATCAGCCTCCTTGGTTCAGCGCGGATTCCCATCCGAAGCCGAACACTTGCAAGAACGTTAAATGATTTGTAAGACAACCCGCTTTTCGTTTTTCAACAGGCGGTGTAGCGTCTCGCGTGCAAGAAACAAATCAGGGACACGGTAAACGTCGCGTTCTCGCAGTCTGTCAATCGTCCCGTAACTTTAATGAGAACATCGCACTCATCGTTCTTGCGAACATGTGTTTCTGCGTCCTCGAACTTTTTTCAACGGCTGCGCGACATCAAGGTCGGCGTCGATTCAACACCTCTACATTCGTCGCGTTTTTCACTA
>MFGM01000081.1 GCA_001778275.1 Candidatus Falkowbacteria bacterium RIFOXYC2_FULL_48_21
AGTGGACTCATGACGGCCAGCGAGCTGGCGCGGCAGGCGAATATCGCCCGCACCGCGGTTTATGACATGTTGAAAAAGCTGACCAGGCTCGGTTTGGTTACCGAAACGCAAAAAGGCGGCGTAAAAATGTTCGCCGTGCAACCGCCGGAAAAGTTGAAGCAACTGATAGATGAAAAAGGGGCGGCGTTGGATTTGGCCAAAGCGGAATTGGACTCGTTCAACGTGCAGTACCACGCCAAGCGTAAAGCCGGTCGGCCGCGCGTGCAGATATTTGAAGGCAAAAAAGAATTGGAACAAATGATGAAGGATATGTTGCTTTACCGTGATTTGACGGTGCGCGTTTTTTGGCCGCCGGACAAGGCGATTAACGCCTTGGGCGCTGATTTTTTTGAAAAGTTTCACCAAGAAAGAGTGGCGCGCAATATCAGTATTCAAGTGCTGTGGCCGGAGACCGGTATTTTGCCACAAAAGAAGTTTGCGTTTTTGGAAGTGGGGCCAAAATTGAAAAGGGAGGTGCGGATCGTGCCGTCCACTTTTAATTTCAACTTCGGCTATGCCATATACGGCAGTACGGTGCGCTTCATCTCGCTCGGCAAAGACAATCTTGGCTTCTTAGTCGAAAGTCGGGACTTGGCCGAGATGATGAACGCGCAGTTTGAGATGATTTGGCGAGGGGCGAAGCGATATCGGTAATGGCAGGATACTAAAATCACGGCGGTTAAATGTAGGGGTTCAAAATTTTGAACCCCTACAATTATTGGGGTTGAAAAATTTGACATGATTTTGCTGTGTGGTATAATTATACCACGTCGGGTTATATAAAAAATTATGTATCATGTATTATGCAAAAAAACCTAAAACAATTCGGCGAAACGCTGAAGCAATTTCGCATTCGGAAACAGCTAAGCTTGAGGGATATTTGCGGCATGGTTGATTATGATCCGAGCAATTGGAGCAAAATCGAGCGTGGAGTGATCCCGCCTCCGGCCGACGAGGCAATATTAAAAAAGTGGGCGCAAGTGCTAGGGGTGGGTCACGATTGGCGGCGATTTGTCGATGACGCCAAGGTCGCACAAGGGGTTATTCCGCAGGATATTTTGAGCCAGTCGGATATGGTGAAGTGTTTGCCGGCATTCTTTCGCACGTTGCGGAACAAAAAGCCGACGAGAGAATATATAAAAACGATATTGGAACTACTTAAGAACGCATAGAAATAAAAAAGGGTCTGCTGAATTAGTATTTGGCCGTGCCGCTATCGCCCGTATTTAGCGTTTCCAGCGAAGTGGCAGAGATCGCACTTGGACAAATTGAACAACAAAAAAAGAGCTCCGACGCGGGGGCTCTTTTGATTCACCGTTACCGCCTATGCCAATGGAATTTGATCGGTCGGCTCGCTTTCACGTACCCTTTTTGTTTAAGAAAAAATTCGAAATAACGATTGAGCAGTTCATACGTAAGATTTCTATGGCGCGTGAAAATAGTATGGATGTTTTTCGAAAATTCCGAATCGATTATGAATTCTCTACCAGCCAAAAGTTGCACTTTGATGTTTTGCTGCTGGCGTTGTCTTTGCTCATGACGT
This sequence comes from Candidatus Falkowbacteria bacterium RIFOXYC2_FULL_48_21, assembly GCA_001778275.1. Taxonomy (GTDB): domain Bacteria; phylum Patescibacteriota; class Patescibacteriia; order UBA11705; family JABHMO01; genus MFGM01. The sequence continues at coordinate 1,583 of MFGM01000081.1, forward strand.
AGATCATCGGCGCTTCGCTGGCGCAGGGGTTGGAGATATGACTCCAAATTCGAGATTTCTTCGTCAAGTCCCGGTAGGGTTACGATGGTGAACATGAACCAACGTCTGTTGCGCTTTCCGTTAAACAACGCAAGATTACACCATTGGAAAGGATCGTTGTCGGACGGTTTGTCGGGTGAAAAAACATCAACGCGTTTGATTGTCAATGGTGTACCTCCATAAGGGATTTATAAATATAGCGCGCAAAGACCGCTGTGTCAAGGCAGGCAGGGATAAAAAGAAAAGAGCTCCGGTGAGGGGGCTCTTTTGTGTTTCTAAATGTTTTGACAAGCGATCGTGCGTGCCTTTGCGTTGATGCTGTAAATGCGCCAGCATTCGCCCGGTCGGGAATGCAAACAGTGCGATCGCAGAAGACCAATCTTGTGTGGATCGATTGCTCGCTTGACGAGCTCGCCGTCAACGCAGCTGTGAATCAGCCATGGTCCGTCCGGATTGCTACGTACTTGCATCAAGACTTTGCCGGCTTCGGCCGGAGTGCAGTTGGTTAGCGCAAATTGCGCGGCCTTTTTTCGAAAATGAGCAGTGGTTGAAAGCGCGATGGTCGTGATCAGCGCGCCGATGAGGCCGACGGTTAGCCAGACTTCGGCTGTGCCGTTCGCCGCGCCGGGCATGAATACGCCAAGACCGAACAACGCGTACAAAAGCCAGAAAGCAAAGAGCGATGGGCCGATTGACATGATAGTGTCCTCCATTTTGAAATCGTTTTGTGATGGTATTGTATCAGAAGCTTGGAAAAAAGAAAAGAGCTCCGACGAGGGAGCTCTTGTGTGAATGTTAGTCCGTGCACGACCGGCAGAGAATCTTCGGCCGCTGCCAGTGAAACTTCGGCGCACTGCCGGGCTTCAAGTATTCCTTCGCGCGAAGGTAGTATTCGAGACCGGCCTCGATGTTGGCGCGAGTGAGAAATTCCGCGTTTACAAAGATGTCAGGGCAACCGGATTCGTGCGACTCGTCGAGCGCGAAAGCGTTTCCGGTTGCGAGGCGCGCTTCGATTCCCTGCCAGAAGGTTAATTCGTGCCGATAATGCTCGAGCATCTCGGCATTGTCGATTTCGAAAACGTCTTCCGGTGCCGGATCGGTCACGATGGACGTCATGGTCTTCTTTTCTCCCACGGCCAGCTTCTGTTCAAGCTCTTCGATACTGTCAATGGCGCCACGAATCTCGTACTCCACCATGCTTCTCGCGTGCATGGTCGGTCCGAGGTGAACGGGTTTGCGTCCGGCCTTGAAAACCAACCAAACGTATTCCCACATGCTTTCGAAATCAGTGTGCACCGCGTGAATCGAACTGGACTTGATCAGCACATGTTTCTTTCCGCCCATGACAGCCTCCTCGGTGTCGGGCCAAACATGATTGTCAGGCCTTTGGGCGGTAGTTGTCCCGGCAGTAAATGAAGATCGCATGCATCACCCCCTCCTTCATGTAGCATGAATCATGTATCAAAAAGCACAATAGAAATTGGTTCGATTGATGATGATGGAAAAGGACATTGTCAGCCAAGAAATTATAGCGCGTCCGGTTGATTTTGTCAACAGGGGCGGCGTTGTTAGAGGCGTGTAATTTTGGTATAATTGCACTACAAGATTACAAGATACCTTACGAGATATACAAGATAGAATACTGATGTGGTTATCTTGAGTATCTGTAAAGTATCTTGTAATCTCGTAGCGCCTCTATGTTTTTACAGAAATTAGAAATCCAGGGATTCAAATCCTTCGCCCGCAAGGCGGTTTTTGAATTTTCGCCGTCGTCAAACCATGATGCCAAAGCGAAAAGCATTACCGGCATCGTCGGTCCGAACGGATCAGGTAAGTCAAACGTGGCGGACGCGATCCGTTGGGTGCTGGGTGAACAGAGTTTGAAGCTGATTCGATGCAAAAAAGCGGATGATGTGATTTTCGGCGGATCAGAATCAAAAGCGCGGCAAGGTTTTGCCGAAGTGATTTTGTACATGAATAATGAGGATCGCGAATTGCCGATTGAATACGCGGAAGTGGCTTTGACGCGGCGGGTTTATCGCGACGGTGAGACTGAATATTTGATAAATAAAAATCGCGTGCGCCTGTTTGACATTTTGATGTTGCTGGCGAAGGCGAATTTTGGCCAGCGCAGTTACAGCATTATCGGGCAGGGCATGGTGGATCATATTATTAATATTACCGCGTTCGAGCGCAAAGAGTTCTTTGACGAAGCGACCGGTGTGAAGCAGTATCAAATCAAGCGTGATCAGGCGGTCGGCCGATTGAAACGCTCGCGCGAAAATTTAAATCAATCCAACCAAATTGTGGCGGAATTGGAGCCGCGATTGCGCTTGTTGACGCGGCAAATAAAAAAGTTAGAGAAGCGCAAAGAGATCGAGGGCGAGTTGCGAGAAAGGCAGAAAAAATATTACGCCAAGATGATTCAGAAATTGCAGATTGACCGCGGCGGTCTGGATGAGCGGTTCAATGTGAAAGACGCGCTGCGTCAAGATTGGCAAGGGCGTCTGGATGCGGTGCAGACCGGCCTCGCGGCTTCGGCGCGCGAAGAATCCAGAAAAGAAATTTTTAATAATTTACAAAAGGACTTCAACAAGTTAAATTCCGAGAAAAATAATTTTTTGCAAGAAATGGCCGTGCTGAACGGCAAGATGAGTTTGGAATATGTTAAGGTTGGCAAGCAGAACTTGTCATGGTTGGAGAGTCGGAAAGATGAGTTGGATCGGCGAGTGGCGGAGATTCAGGAGAGCTTGAATAATCTCGATGTGCGGCTCGGTCACAAGCGGCAAACATTGACGGAATCGGAAGCGTCCATTTTGGATTTGAATGATCAGGTTGTCACCTTGTCGAATAATTTGCGCGCGGCGGAAGAAGATTTGGCCGCGATCAGGCGCGGCGGCGCGAGCAATGGAAACATGGAGGCGGTTCGGGCGATTTTGCGTCAGTCCACCTTCGCTAAAGCTTCGGTGGACAGGCGCGGTTCGATTGATGGCATCTTTGGCACGGTGGCGGAACTTGGCAAAACTGAGCCCATGTATGAGTTGGCGTTAAGCACGGCGGCCGGTGGGAAACTTGGCGCGGTAATTGTTCAGAACGATCAAGTGGCGGTGCGTTGCATAAATTATTTGAAGGAAAACAAATTGGGTGCGGTGACTTTTTTGCCGTTGAACAAAATTCAAGGCTTCGTGCCGAAAGCGGAAACGCGCAAACTTTTGACCGCGAACGGCGCCATCGGTTTTGCCGTGGAGTTGGCCACGTTTGATCAGAAATATCGCAAGGCGTTCAATTACGTTTTCGGGAGCACGGTCGTGGTTGATACGGTCGATAACGCGCGGGCGATTGGCGTTGGACTTGAACGGATGGTCACGCTTGGCGGCGATGTTTTGGAAAAAAGCGGCGCCATGCGCGGCGGTTTCGTGAGACGCGAAGGCGGTGGTTGGCAGTTCGGGGCGGAAGATCGGCGCGCGGCGTCGCAAGAGGACAAGATGAAGGAAGTGGCGATTTTGCGTTCCAAACTGGATGATTTGGTCAAGCAAAAACAAGCGACCGGCGAAGAAATCAACAACTTGCGCGTGGAAGTGCAGGTGGCCGAGACAAAGCAAAAGGCGCTCGGTAATGACTTGCTGACGTTGAATAAAGAAAAGCAAAAAGTGGTGGCGGAAATTGAAGAAAATCAGGTGGCGCCGGAAGATCAGGATCGGTATTTGAAAAATTTAACGATGAAAAAACAGGAATTGGAACGGCAGATTGAAAAAATAGAAAAGCAGGCCGGAGAAGTGCGGCGCAAGATTGATGAGTTTAACCTTGATGAAGAGAAAAAGAAAACTGAACTTTTCCGGTTGCAAGCGGAAATGCAAAAAGATCAGAACAGTTTGAATGAAGTTAACGCGGAATTGAACGATATCAAGATTCAGCTGGCCAAAATTGAGGCCAAGCAAGAGGATTTGGACAAGGAGATAAGCGCGGAACTGGGCGCGGGCGTGGATTTGTCGGCGGTGGACGCGGCGGAGGTGCTGAATGCGGATCAATTTTGGTTTGAAATCAGCAAGTTGAAGCACAACCTTGAGCAAATCGGCGGTATTGACGTTGAAATTGTTGACGAGCACAAGGAAGTGGAAAGTCGATATACATTTTTAACGGCGCAGGCGCAGGATTTGGAAAAAGCAATTACTGATCTCGAAAAAATTGTGGTGGAATTGGATGTGATTATCGATAAGCAATTCGGCGAATCGTTCAAAAAAATAAATCAGGCGTTTACC
>MFGM01000082.1:0-669 GCA_001778275.1 Candidatus Falkowbacteria bacterium RIFOXYC2_FULL_48_21
GGGAAATGAAGGGTTTGTGTTTGGATGTGGAATTGATCGGCGTGCAACAAGTAATAGACGAAGACGCGGCCGGAGTCGCTGAAGACGCGACTACTGATAAAAATAACTATGCTTAATCCTCTAAAAACAACCGACTTTGACGCCATTAAACTCCGGCTCGCTTCGCCGGAAGTGATTTTAGGATGGTCGCACGGAGAGGTAACGAAACCGGAAACAGTTAACTATCGGACGCAAAAACCGGAAAAAGACGGATTATTCTGCGAACGGATTTTTGGCCCGTCTAAAGATTGGGAATGCTATTGCGGCAAATACAAAAAAATTCGTTACAAAGGGATAATTTGCGACAAATGCGGAGTGGAAGTGACTCGCAGCGTGGTGCGGCGCGAACGGATGGGGCACATTAAATTGCAGGCGCCGGTAACGCATATTTGGTTTTTGCGAGGCATCTCCTCGAAAATCGGGTTAATATTGGATTTGCCTTCAACGGCTTTAGAAAAGGTGGTTTATTTCGCCAGCTTCATCATCACTGACGTGGATATGGAATTGAAACAAGCGACGCTCGAGCAGATAAAACAGGAGTACAAAAGCAAACAAAAACAAATTGAAGCTGAATTTAAAAATAAAAAATCCGCCCTGCAAAATCAGGAGCGTCAAGCAGAGGAGTCAGGC
>MFGM01000082.1:695-1190 GCA_001778275.1 Candidatus Falkowbacteria bacterium RIFOXYC2_FULL_48_21
TTTTAAAATCGCGCAAGAAGAAATAAAAGAAATCAAATCGTTGGCGGTTATTTCCGAGCATACTTATCAGAATTTAGCCCTTAAATATGGCCATATTTTTGAGGCGGGCATCGGCGCGGAGGCGATTTTAAAATTAATGCAGCGCCTTGATTTAAAAAAAACCATTAAAGAATTAGAGCGCGAACTGGAAACCATCATTGATTCTAAGCGCGATAAGTTGCTCCGACGTTTAAAGATATTGAAAAGTCTGTTAGTTAACGATTTGCGGCCGGAATGGATGGTATTAACGACTATCCCGGTTATTCCGCCTGACTTACGGCCGATGGTGCCGCTGGATGGCGGACGGTTCGCCACTTCGGATTTAAACGATTTGTACCGCCGGGTTATCGGCAGAAACAATCGGCTCAAGCAATTGATGGATTTGAACGCGCCGGAAGTTATCTGCCGCAATGAAAAGCGGATGCTGCAGGAGGCGGTGGACGCTTTAATTGATAA
>MFGM01000082.1:1217-1581 GCA_001778275.1 Candidatus Falkowbacteria bacterium RIFOXYC2_FULL_48_21
AGGGCGCTTCCGGCAGAATTTGCTCGGCAAGCGCGTTGATTATTCCGGCCGTTCGGTGATTGTAATCAACCCCCGCCTGAAACTTTACCAGTGCGGTTTGCCGAAAAAAATGGCGCTGGAGTTGTTCAAGCCGTTTATCATCAGCAAATTAATCAAGCAGGAAATCGTGCACAACGTTCGGAGCGCTTCCCGTTACATTGAAGCCGGCTCGGACGATGTTTGGGACATTTTGGAAAAAATTATCCAAGACGCTTACGTGTTTTTAAATCGGGCGCCGACTTTACACCGCTTAGGCATCCAGTCGTTCAAGCCGATTTTAATAGAAGGCAAGGCCATTCAAATCCACCCGCTGGTTTGCACCGCC
>MFGM01000082.1:1633-5994 GCA_001778275.1 Candidatus Falkowbacteria bacterium RIFOXYC2_FULL_48_21
AAGAAGCGAAAACCGAAGCGCGAGAACGGATGTTGTCCACGCGCAACCTTTTGAAGCCGGCGACCGGCAATTCGATTGTCACGCCGACTATGGATATGGTGTGGGGGTCTTACCATGTGACCGGCCTCAATAAGGCGAATGGGCCGCTCAAGGTTTTTTCCGGCACCAAGGAAGCCAAAATCGCTTATGACTTGCGCAAGATTAATATTCGTCAGCCGATTCGTGTCTGTATGATTGGTGAAGAGATGGATAGCAAGGTGGACGGTGAAATTTTTGAAACCACCATGGGTCGCATTTTATTCAATGATTTATTGCCGAAAAAGTTGCCATACTATAACGAAGTTATTGATAAAAAGAAAATGGCCGGCATTGTGCAGCTTTGCCTCGAATATTACGGCTTTGAAACCACGGCGCAGGTGTTGGATAAAATTAAAGACTTCGGCTTCAAGCAGCTGACCAAGTCCGGCTATTCATGGGGTATGAATGATCTGCCAAAAGTCGAAGGCAAAGATGAGCTGGTGCGGCAGGGATTGGCGGAAGTGGAAGAAGTGCGCAATCAATATGAAGAGGGCTTGTTGACGAATGACGAACGCTATAGCAAGGTGATTGAGATTTGGACCAGAATCAAGGACGAAGTGACCAAGCTTAGCCAAAAGATTCTTCCGGCTGAGGGCTCGGTTTATTCCATGATCAATTCCGGCGCGCGCGGTTCTTGGGGTCAGCTGGCGCAGATGCTTGGTATGAAGGGTTTGGTGACCAATCCGGCCGGTCAGATTATCGAATTGCCGGTGAAAGCGAATTTTAAAGAGGGCTTTACGGTTTTGGAATACTACATTTCCACTCACGGCACGCGCAAAGGTTTGTCCGATACCGCCCTGCGTACCGCCAATGCCGGTTATTTGACGCGTCGTTTGGTGGACGTGGCGCAAGACGTGGTGGTGAAGATGGATGATTGCGGTGACGATGTTGGTCGAATCATTTCTCGGATAGAAAGCGAAAAGGCGGGCATCAACTTCATCGAACGAGTGATGGGTCGTTATGTCGTTTCCGACGTAAAAAACCCGGCGACCGGGAAAGCGGTCGTCAAGGCGGGAGAAGTGATTACGCAAGAGCTGGCGAGAAAATTGGACAAAATGGATATCAAAGAAATTAACATCCGTTCCGTGATGACTTGCCACATGACGCGCGGCGTTTGCCGCAAGTGTTACGGTTTTGACTTGGCTTACAATCAGCCGGTGGAAATCGGCATGGCGGCCGGTATTATCGCGGCGCAGAGTATCGGAGAACCGGGCACGCAGCTGACTATGAGAACTTTCCATACCGGCGGTGTGGCCGGCGGTAGCGATATTACGCAGGGTTTGCCGCGCGTGGAAGAAATTTTTGAAGCGCGTCCGCCCAAGAAAAAAGCTTTGATTGCGGAAGTGGGCGGGTTGATTGCCATTGAAGAGCAGGCGCGGACGATCAAGGGGCCGAAAGGCGATATTGTGGCGCGCACCGCTTTTGGTCAGCGCGTATTGAAGATCAATTACCACGAAAAGGAAGAAGATACTTACAAGTTAACTGCGGACATGAAGATAAAAGTAAAAGATGGCGACCTCGTGAATGAGGGCGACACTCTTTACGTTGACTCGGCCAAGAACAAAGTCAAAGCCAAACGTTACGGTCACGCAGTCTTGACGGACAAGACATTGAAAGTGGTGATTGACGGCGACGCGGTCAAGGAATATTTGATCGCGCCGGGTACCGTGCTTTGGGTCAAGGACGGTGATATGGTGGCCAAAGGCGCGCAATTGACTGAAGGCCATCTTGATTTGGCGCAACTCTATCGCATCAGCGGCCGCGATGCGGTACAAAATTATGTTTTGAAAGAGATTCAATATATTTATTCTTCCCAAGGTCAGAAGCTGAATGAAAAGCACGTGGAATTGATCGCGCGCCAGATGTTCTCCCGCGTTTATGTCCAAGATTCCGGTGACACGGAACTGCTCGAAGGTGAGGTGGCGGAAAAAGCGGCCTTTGAGCGCGCCAACGCCGCTTTGAAAAAGGGCGAAAAACCGGCCATTGCCGATGAAATTTTCCTCGGGATTTCCAAAGTGTCTCTTTCCACCAGCAGCTTTCTGTCCGCCGCTTCGTTCCAAGAAACGGCCAAAGTCTTGATCAACGCCGCCGTGACCGGTCGTGTTGATCGGCTCGAGGGATTGAAAGAGAACGTGATTATCGGCCGTTTGATTCCGGCCGGCACCGGTTACGGTATTACGGCGCAGGCGGCGTTTGTGGATTCCGGCAAAAAGCCGGAGGCGGCAATCGCGCCGGCAGAAAAGAAAGAAGACAAGGAAGAAGGAGATTAATCTGCTCAATCAATTTTAGCGCTTATGAATAAATACGGGGTAATAAAAAATCTGATTATCTTCGTGGTGGTGTTTTTGTGCTTGGCCAGCATCTTTAGTCTGTATAATATTTCATCGAAAAAGGTGGAGCGCATTGATATCCAAAAAATGGTGCAAGAGATCAACGACGAAAAAATCGCCAAGATCGAAGTGGTTGGCAACATGCTCCAGCTAACACTTCAGGACGGTAGCAAGCAAGAAATGCAAAAAGAAAGCTCCGAATCGCTGTCTCAACTCCTCGCCAACCTCGGCGTTGATAATGTGAAGAAAGGCAAACTGGCGATTGAGGTGAAAAATGAGAGCGGTTTGAGTTTTTGGTTGAATTCATTGTTGCCGTTTTTGATTCCTTTTATTTTGATCGTGGTATTCATCTGGTTCATGATGCGTTCGGTGCAAGGCGCGAATATGAAGGCCATGAGCTTTGGTCAGAGCGGCGCGCGGCAGGTGAAGTTCAACGGCAAAGACAAAGTCACTTTTAAAGACGTGGCCGGCGTGAAAGAAGCAAAAGTGGAGTTGCAAGAAGTGGTGGAATTTCTCAAGTTTCCGAAAAAGTTTTTGGCGCTCGGCGCGCGCATTCCGCGCGGCGTATTGCTCATGGGTGCGCCCGGCACGGGCAAAACCATGTTGGCGAAAGCCGTGGCGGGAGAAGCGGAGGTGCCGTTTTTTACCATTTCCGGTTCGGAATTTGTGGAGATGTTCGTGGGCGTGGGTGCCAGTCGCGTGCGCGATTTATTCGTGAAGGCGAAAAAAAATTCGCCATGTATAATTTTTATCGATGAAATAGACGCCGTCGGTCGCCAACGTGGCGCCGGCCTCGGCGGTTCTCATGATGAACGTGAGCAAACGTTGAATCAGATATTGGTGGAAATGGATGGGTTCGATCCGAATACGAACGTGATTGTCATGGCCGCGACCAATCGGCCGGACGTGCTTGATCCGGCGTTGCTTCGTCCCGGTCGGTTTGACCGGCGCGTGGTGCTGGATATGCCGGATATCAACGATCGCGAAGAAATTTTGAAAGTGCATTCCAAGAAGAAGCCGCTCGAAAAGGAAGTCGAGTTGCGGCGAATCGCCGAAAGAACGCCCGGTTTTTCCGGTGCGGATTTAGCCAACCTTTTCAACGAAGCCGCAATTCTTGCCGCCCGGCGCGACAAGCGCAAGGTGTCGCAGGCCGAGTTGATTGAAAGTATTGAAAAGGTAATGCTCGGGCCGGAGCGAAAAAGCCATATTTTATCCGATGACGAAAAGAAAGTCACGGCCGTGCATGAAGCCGGGCACGCTTTGGTGTCACATGTTTTGCCGAACGCCGATCCGGTGCAAAAAGTTTCCATCATTTCGCGCGGTCGGGCGGCCGGTTATACCATGAGCCTGCCGGAAAGAGAAAGGTATTTGCACAAGAAATCAGAATATATTGACAATTTGGCCGTGCTCCTCGCCGGCCATACGGCGGAGAAGCTGGAGTTTGGCGAAGTCACGACCGGCGCGTCGAATGATTTGCAACGGGCTACGGAATTGGCTAGAAGTTTGGTTACGGAGTTCGCCATGTGCGACTCGCTCGCGCCGCGCACTTTCGGTGACAAGGATGAGTTGGTTTTTCTTGGTCGCGACATTCGCGAACAACGCAATTACAGCGAGAAGGTGGCCGAACAGATTGACGCGGAGATCGACAAATTCATGCGCGAGGCGGCAAAAACGGCCGAGCTGGTGATTAAAGAAAACAAAGCCAAGCTTGATGCGATTGTGAAAATTTTATTGGAAAAGGAAACCATTGAGAAAGAAGAGTTCGCGGCCATTGTGGCGGATAAGAAGGTGTAACTTTAAATCGGCATAAAAAACAGCCTCGCTGGAGCGAGGCTGTTTTAATCCTTCGTTTCTATATAGGCGCTGTCGCCAAATGACAACTGAAATCGCTGTTTCCTTTTAAATTTAGCAAAAATGCCGAAAAGACGATTTTGCTAAATTTAAACAAATTTG
>MFGM01000083.1 GCA_001778275.1 Candidatus Falkowbacteria bacterium RIFOXYC2_FULL_48_21
GGGGAATGATATTCGGTTGTATGATGAGAAGATCGAGAGTTATAGAAATTTTGTTAATAAGTTATGGAATATTTCGCGGTTTATTTTAAATGTAGAGACGCAAAATTTTGCGTCTGTACTACAAGGAAAAAGCGTGAAATATTCATTGGCCGATAGATGGATCATGTCGAAGTTCAATCGGGTGAAGGGGGAAATAAATAAATTGTTGGACGAATATAATTTTTCGCAAGCCGGTGAGGTGTTGCGCGATTTTACGTGGAATGATTTTGCGGATTGGTATCTTGAAATTTCGAAGGTGGAAAAAGGTAAGGATGTGATTTTGCGGAATATTTTAGCCGAGTTGTTGAAGTTGTGGCATCCGTTTGTGCCGTTTGTGACGGAAGCGATTTGGTGTTTGGTAGAAGAGGGCGAGAGCGGCGAGTCCTCGCCAGCGGGACGAGTCCGTCCTTTGGCGGACAAAGTCCAAAGTGCAAAGTCCAAAGTCAATGAGAGCATAATGGTTCAAAGGTGGCCGGAGGGGGAGAAGAGGTTAATCGACGAAAGGGCGGAGGAGGAGTTTGAAATTGTGAAGCAAATAATCATTGGTATCAGAAACGTACGTTCGCAATACAATATACCGTATTCGAAGGAGTTGGAAGTGATGGCGGCGGTTGACAAGGATGCGGCGTTGGTGGCGGCAAACGCTGAAGTGATAAAGCAAATCACCAAGTTGAGCGATTTGGAAGTCATTGAAGTGAAAAAAGCAAGTCCTTTTACGAAACCTGCCGGCTACGTGAGCGGCGGCGTTTTCGCGCACGGAAATATTTTTGTGAACGTGGCGGACGCGGTTGATTTTGACAAGGAGAAGGAGCGGTTGGAAAAAGAAAAAGCCAATCTGGTCAGTTATATTTCCGGTTTGGAGAAGAAGTTGAACAACGCCGAGTTCGTGAAAAATGCGCCGGCGGCGGTGGTGGAGGGGGAGAGGGCGAAGTTGGCGGAGGCGAAAGATAAGTTGAAAAAAGTGGAGGAACAGAGAATCGCCGTAATTGAGTAACGCGTAGGGCAGAACACTGTTCTGCCCGTACGCAATTAAGAAAAAATAGAAATTGACGGGTGTATGCAAATAGCATACAATTGTATGCAGATAGCATACGGATGGTTTATGTCGTTAAAATTTACAAAAAATCAGGAGCTGATTTTGAACTTCTTTTTTAAACATCAGGATGAATCATTTTATTTGCGGCAATTGGGCAGGGAGCTTGGCAAGAAGCCCGGAGTGTTTCAGCGGGATATTAATAAATTGGTTGAGGTCGGATTTTTGCGCAGTGAGAAAAAGGGAAATAGCCGTTTTTTTTCGCTTAATAGAAATCATCCGGTGTATGCGGAAATGAAAAGTATTTTTTTTAAAACTTCCGGCATCGCGGGGACTCTGAAGCGAGAGTTGGCCCAGATCCAGGGGGTGGCAAGGGCGTTTATCTACGGTTCTTTCGCGCGCGGCGAGGAAAAAGCGGACAGCGACATTGATCTTATGATCATCGGTTCGGCGGATGAAAATAAGATTCTGGACGTTATCAGTCGGCTGGAAGGCGAATTTGGCCGACCGATCAACTATGGATTGATTGGTGAGCCCGAATTTAAGCGAAAGAGTGTCGGACAAGATTCTTTTTTTGAAAATATTTTGAAACAAAAGCGAATTGAGCTTGTGTGACGGAAGATTTTTAAGGAATTGTGACTGAACTCCCTGTGGTCTCTGCCACAGGGTCTACAAATGACCGCTGAGCCTGACGCCCTGCGGTCTCTGCCGCAGGGAGGGGTTCACAATATAAAAATATGCCTGAAAAATTCGATGCTTTGTTCCGCGAGGCGGAAGGAGAAAAAGATAAAGGCCCGGTTTATAAATTCAAAAAGCTGATCAAAACGCCCGAGGGCAAGGTCGAGCGTGAATTTGTGTCGGTTTGCGGCGTGGAGTTGGAAGTCAATGTCGAAGGCCGCGGCACTCAATTTGGCGCGGAGGAATTTGAAGATTTCGCGTTGGACGACAAAACCGTGGAGCTTTTGAAAATCTACGCCAAGGCGATCAAACTGAACCAGCCGCCGCTCGTGGAGGGCCCGACCGACATCGGCAAGTCAAAGGTTTTGGAATACCTGGCTTTTTTGACGAATAATTTTCTGATTTACCAAAGTTTTTCCGGTCAGACGGACGTTTCCGAGCTGATCGGCAAATACGTGCCGAACACGGAGGATGCGCGCAAAACCTTTGAACGGATACTGGCGCAAAAAAATCGCGGTTCGCTCAAGCTTGAAACGTTAGCGATCATTGCGAAAATAAATGCGGAAAAAGAACCGCGCGGATTCACCAAAGAAGAATGCATGAAAATCGCGGAACTGGAAGGCTTGAGCCTTGATCGCGCGGAATGGGTATGGCAGGACGGCACGGTGCCGCGCGCCATGGAGTTTGACGGCGGCAACGGCGCTTGGCTGTATTTCGATGAGCTGGGTGCGGCCGAGCCGCAGATATTGGTGAAGTTGAATCGCGTTTTTGCTCGCGGTATGAAGCGAATAGAAATCACGGAAAACGGCGGTCGGGAAGTGGTGGGCGGTAAAAATTTCCGATTTTTCGCCACCACCAATCCGCCGTCGTATGCCGGTCGCGAGCCGTTTGAAAAAGATTTTTTACGGCGCTGGGTGTATCAAAAAGTTTCCGCCTTGGGGCAAAAAGATTTCAAAGCCAGACTGGATTTCGCCGGCTTGCGGAATGCGGACAAGGGCGGTCGCGCGGATATTTTCGGTCGGCCGGAGATAAACGAATTGTTGAATGATTTGATTGTGTCTTTCGCCTTTTTAGCGCAGGATTATTTGGATAAAATTCCCAAGGATCCTGGTGAACAGCAGTTTCGCATGGGCGATTTTACCGATGCTTTGCGCGTGGCGGAATATCTGCGGATTTTCGGAGCGGATGATTTGCTGGCGGTGCTCCGAGATGCCGTGGAATTTTACTATATCGGCAAGGTTGATGAGGACAAGCAAGATTCGAGCAATAAAAACGTCAGGAAAAAATTGCGGAAGATTTTGGATACCGCTTTGGCGGCGAAAGACGCGGCTGAAAAGCTGAAGGCGTTGCTCGATAATCCGGAAATCGTGAAGGCGCGAACGGAAATTAAGACAAAGCTGGTGGCTGCGGCCAAGCGTGCGCAGGCGTTGGAAAAAGGATTACCGTCGCGCCGGCCAAGAAAAGAAGATTCGGTTGACTCCGAACTCGGCGCTCGCACGATTTCAGAAGTGACGGGTAGAACGCCTGATAAAAAAGAAGTGAAGGTCAATCTGGCGGAATTGGCCAGGTATTGGAATACGTTTTACAAGGATAATAAAGTAACATGGGTGGAACCGATACCGGAAGATATCAAATTAACGGAAGCACAGGCAACGGAAATGAAAAGGCAGATAGAAGTATTGGGATTTGACTGGCCGGTGATCATTCCTGAGGGATTGACGGGCGAACCGGAGTATGAGGAGGTGGAGGGGGAAGAAGTAGATGAGAAAACCAAGAAAAAGGTCAAGGTAAAGAGATTGCAACTGAAAAAGCCGGCGGAGCATTACAAGGAATTGCACGAGCTGATGAGCGAGGGGTACAAGGGAAAGACGCTTTATGGTGGCAATTACGGTGAAGACGGCGGAGTGGGTGCGTCAAAGGATAAAAGAACGGGATTGAGAATAATCATGTCGAAACAAGTGCAGGAGGTGACCGAAGACGAAAAGTTGAAACTAACAATGGGCCGGAGCATTGATGATTTGGAGGCGAAAGGCGGGATATTTGAAACGTTGGGAGTGGGTGGCATGACGGAAGCGGAGTATTTGATTTTTCAAAGAGTGTATTACAAGGAAACAGGAAAGCATTTGGATGTGAAGCTCTATACATGGTTTGCGGCCAGTTCCCGGCCTCGCTCCGGCCGCGTTCCCTGTGGCGATTGGGATCCAGGGGATCAGAGACTGCACTTCCATTCCAATGATCCCGATTATCAGAATGATTTTCGAGGGTGTCGCCTCGCCGGCAGTTTCCTTCTGTAATTTTGTATTTGGAAAGCTGATATTTATTTTGTTTTTTTATATTTTTTATTTTGCGGTTTGACGGAAGTCGGAACGCAACTTGCGGCTAATGAAGCCACCTCTCCCTGGTTTTATCGAAGGGGCGAGGAATGGTTCGCCGAGGATTGTTCGTCGGTGATCCGGAGTCCGCCCCGCCCATTCGATAAACTCATGGCGGGGCGGAGCGTGAATTCGGCGAACAAGCGGAAGGAAACTGCGGTTTGTTTTTGGCGCGGGTGCCCCGCCTTGGCGGGGTTGCCGCCGCATCAAATTCAATCGGAAAATTTATCGTCAAGATAAGTATTCCGGTGGTGGTACGGATGAAAACAAACTAAAGACGAGGCGGCCTCGCTCCGGCCGCGTTCCCTATGGCAATTGGAATCCAGATAATGAGAGACTGAACTTCAATTCCAATGATCCCGATAATCAGAATGATAATCAAGGGTGTCGCCTCGCCGGCAGTTTTGAAAATATGATCGTTTAAAAGAATGGCCGCACCACGCCTTCGGCGGGTGCCCGGCAAGCCGGCCACAGTACCAGTCCCGGCACTATTCCTTCGTCAAGTGCAGGGTAAACGCTACGCTCCGGTACTGGGCAGGCAGTTTAGCGGTTTGACTTTAGATATTTTATCCAGCCGCCGACCATTTTGCCGATTTCTTGCGTGTGCGCTGACACGGTCAAGTATTCAGGCTCTCCCCAGATACCGATTTCGCGCGTCAGCCGGAATAATCTTTTTAGCGTTTCGATCTGCGCGTTTAACTTGAACAGCTCATTTTCTTTCAGCGGGTAGGGCAGTTGGTTGATGTAGAAAGTTTGAGTTAAAAGATGTAAGATGCCTTTCTCAAGGCTCTCTCCCAGCGAATAGCGTTCTTTCTTCGGGAATCTTTTGAGTTGTTGGTAGGTTGTTTTAAAGAGCGTGAAGAGTTTATCGGCCAAAGGGATGTTCAATTCAAAGTTATGAAAACCGTCCATAATATTTATGATGAGTTGATTAAAATAGAAAATGTTTTCCACGCGTGGCATGAATTCCGGTTAGGAAAATCCGGAAAAATAGAGGTGATGAAATTCGGGTTTAACTTGGAGGATAATTTGTTTCAATTGCGCGATGAGCTGGCAAAGTCCGAATATCGGCATGGGGCATATCAAAAGTTCGTTATTCATGACCCGAAGCAACGGATTATTCATAAGGCAAAGATTAAGGATAGAATCGTGCATACCTTGGCGGCGAAAGAGCTGG
Source organism: Candidatus Falkowbacteria bacterium RIFOXYC2_FULL_48_21 (assembly GCA_001778275.1). Taxonomy (GTDB): domain Bacteria; phylum Patescibacteriota; class Patescibacteriia; order UBA11705; family JABHMO01; genus MFGM01. Next base: position 5,300 of record MFGM01000083.1, read on the forward strand.
AAAGATTATATCAGCCGACATTTATCACCGACTCATTCGCTTGTCAGAAAGACAAGGGGATACATCGGGGATTGAGCCGTGTGGTCGCGGCCGCGCGAAAGGTCAGCAAAAATTATACGAGTAACTTTTGGTATTTAAAGTGCGATGTGAGAAAATTTTTTGACAACATTGATCATGCGGCGCTCATTTCAATTTTGCGCCGAAAGATAAAAGATGAACGATTCTTGCGGTTGCTCGTCGAGATAATTGGCAGTTTTTATAAAGATGAGCAGGGCAAGGGCTTGCCACTGGGAAATTTCACCAGTCAATGGCTGGCGAACATTTATCTGAACGAATTGGACTGTTTTGCCAAGCATGATTTGAAAATTAGATATTATTTCCGTTATGCCGATGATGTGTTGATATTCAATGATGATGCTGGTAAGTTGCGGGAACATCTGTCTGCGCTCAGCGTGTTTTTAGCGGAAAAACTGTGTTTGCGGTTGCACGACGATAAAACGTTTATAAAAAAATTCAGCCAAGGAATTGATTTTGTCGGGTACAGGATTTTGCCGCGTTATGTTATAATAAAACCGGCGCTGAAGAAGAGGATTTTGCGGCGGATGGCGGCGCGGCGGTTGGCGCTGGCGCGGGGTGAGATTGGTTTGAGCGCCTATACCGCGTCATTGAATTCATATTATGGCTGTCTGAAACATTGTAGCGGATATGGCGTGCAGAATAAAATAATTTATCAAAGCATTA
>MFGM01000084.1 GCA_001778275.1 Candidatus Falkowbacteria bacterium RIFOXYC2_FULL_48_21
AGCGATCCGGGTGATAAAACGTTTTCGTTTTGTCACGCGGTGTCAGCGCGCGAGTTCCTTCTATGGAAACCAAGCGCTGACAAAGATGTCGCCGATGCCACCTAACACGCCAAACTCGCCTTGAAGCAAGACAAGCCGTGCTTTCGCGGACGAATTCACTCGACCGAAATTGCACTGCAAGCAAACTGACTTAATCACCACTCGCGTGTCAGACAGAGACTCTCGAAATGCGACACGTAAAGCGCTGATCAAGGGGGGAATGTTGCACTCCCCCGTCATCCTTCGCCGCGCCAAGGCGTGGCTACGGATGACACAGTCAGTTTGAATAGTGGTCGCGCTTGGCATCTGCACAGACGCTGACAGAATGTCAGCTTCTGTCAGATGCTGTCATGTCGCTACGTTACCCTAACGTGGAGACCTGACACGCAATCGCCGACGCCAATGAAGGCGCCAAACTCACCTTGAAGCAAGGTAAGCCGCCCCGCCGAAGCGGGACAAGCAACTCCGCCGAAATGAACAGCCCGACGAATTGCCATCAAGCAAACTGACTTGATCGAAGGGTTGAAATAAAGTTCAAGGCACAAAACAAGTTTCAAAAAGCAAATCTCAAAGTTGCACTTCTAAATTGATTTTACATACGTTATTTTGAACTTGTAGTTTTGAATTTTGAATTTTCAACTCTTTGATTAAGGGGGGAATGTGACACTCCCCCGTCGTCAGTTTGATTGGTTTGTCGGACAACCGTAACGGAGCCGTTACGAGACCCCAAAGGGGTCGTCATTCATAACGCCCGCGTTACGAATGCGTAACGGGACCGTTACGGTTGCGTAACGCCAAGCGCATGAGTCGCTAGCCGCGCGGCAGCGTTATCGGTCAACGGCCAAACCTTTGCAAAACCAAATCTCATCCTGTAGCAGGACAAGTGCGTTGGAAACGTTATCGCGTTTCGTAACACAACAACGAGAACCACGCAAGCAAACTGACAATCAGTAAATTCAATTTCGAAATTCAATTTACTGATTGAAAGGGGAGTGTTTCACTCCCCCAATGATACAAAGATTTTACTTTTTCTTTGACTTCTTCTTCGGCATGACCCGTGCGCGCGCCACGTCGGCCTGCAACTTCTCGATTTTCATCATGGCCAGCCGCGCCTCGATTTCCCGCACTGATTTGCGCAACTTCGAAGGCGGCTTGTCGCCATAAACCTGCTTGATGCACCCGAGCGTGCCATTAATCTGACCGAGCGTTGCCTCGTCCCAACTTTTTTCCCCGCTCCACTTGTGCAAAGCGGCGCGCAGTTGATTGACCTTGTTCGGGGTCATGGTCAAGTGACCATCCGCACACAAGACCAGCCCGGTGATAACGGGAACCGTTCCCGTGGCAGGACTGTAATATTTACTCTTGTCCTTGCGGTGATGCGCGGTGAAACCATGCTCCTCGATAATCTTCGCCGCTTTTACGCCCACCTCTTCCGGAATTTCATCGCGCGACGATATCGAAACATCGTCGAACCACGACGTCATTTTATAACTCTGAAACTCGGTCGAGTTTTCATGCAAGAACCGAAACAACGCGCAATCGAGACGATACGCCACGATGCCGAAAAGACGTGGCGATGTGGGAGGCCCCTGCGGTAGACGGTCATGCAAACAAACAAGGTCAACGATTGACTCAAGCATGAGCTTGACATCATCGTCACCGAATTCCATGCCGGCAAACTGATCCAACAAAAACCGAAACGGCTTTTGCAAAACCTTGCGAATGCGGCTGCGCAAAACCGTGGGGAACGCGTTCATGATGTCAAATTCCTTGACACAGACCGACACCCCCGGCACCACGTGAGCCGCGGCGTTTTCCTTGATACCCACACCCGTTGAACAACCGTAGCGCGTGAAATGAATGGGAATCACGTCCAGCATCTGCTGTTTGATCGCCCGCTGAACCGCCTTGAGCTCGGCGCACGGCGCCGCGAAATCACGCCGGCCCTTGCCCGGCCCCTTGGACTTCGACCACTCGCGATAAGCCGCGCCTTGCCGAATCTTGTCGAGCGCGAAACTCCACGTGGCCTTGTCCAACTTCAGCAGCAGACGGAGAAACTCCGCCAACCGCTCCGGCAATGCCAGTACTGTTTCGAAATCCTTAAACACAAACGGCTTTTTGTTCTTTCTTTTTCCTCGTTTTGCCATTGTCATCCTCCTTGTGAATTAAAAGAGCCATACCCCCTTTCCTATCATATTTAAAACAAAGTGTCAATGCCTTGCGTAATTTTACTCAAAAAAATTCAATCCCCGCTTTTTCCCACAGCCTAACCAATAAACCCCTTGCCTTTCTTATTCTTTTATCTTATAATGCTCATCGTAAGGCCAACGGGCCTTTTTAAGATAGCGAAGCCGGCTGCCGGCACGCGTATGATTTCTAACTTTTTCAACAATCATTCTTAATCAAGATAATCATCTAATCGTGGTATGAATATCAAAGAATCGCGCATCGTGAAGTATTTGATCGAGTCAAAATCGGAATTGAAAAAAGTAAATTGGCCGACCAAAAAAGAAACCACCAAGCACACGTTGATTGTGATCGGCATGAGCTTGTTCGTGGCCGCATTTCTCGGCTTGCTGGACTTTGTTTTCGCCAAGACGCTAAGCTTATTCTTGTAAATAACAAAAATAAAATTTCACTTTTATGCCAAAGCAAGTGGTACAACGCGGTCGGCGCTGGTACGTCATCCACACCTATTCCGGTTATGAAGAAAACGTGTCGGAAAACTTGAAGCAAAGAATCGAATCCATGGACATGGAAGAAAAAATTTTCAATATTCTCGTTCCGACCGAAAAGAAAATCAAGATTAAAAACGGCAAACGCAAGATCGTGACGGAGAAAATCTTTCCCGGCTACATCTTTGTGGAAATGGTCGTGACCGACGATTCATGGTACGTGGTGCGCAACACGCCAAACGTCACCGGCTTTATCGGCACCGGCACCATCCCGACGCCGATTTCCGACAAGGAAATCAAAGAACTGCAAAAGCGCATGGGCGTGGAAGAACCGAAATACACGATCGATGTCACCATTGACGCGCCGGTCAAAATCATCGACGGGCCGTTCAAAAATTTCGAAGGCAAAATCGCGGCCGTAGATGACCAGCGCGGCAAGGTCAAGGTGCTCGTCACTTTGTTCGGACGCGAAACGCCGGTGGAGCTTGACTACTTGCAAGTAAAAAAGATTTAAGCATAGAAACATCCTCCGTCGCAATAGCTTCGGAGGACAAGTAGAAGCATCGAAACAATAATTCAAATAGCAAGTTGCTCGGATTTGTTGGAGTCAATCTAGATAGAACCCTTTATCACGTTACTCCCAATACCCTTGCGCTTAAAAAGTTATGCCAAAGAAAGAGGTCGTCAAAATCAAGTTACAAATCGCCGGCGGCAAAGCCACTCCGGCGCCTCCGGTCGGACCGGCGCTCGGCCAGCACGGCGTGAATATTCAGGCTTTTTGCAGCCAATTCAACGAAGCGACCAAGACCAAAATGGGCGACGTGGTGCCGATTGTGATCACGGTTTACGATGACCGCAGCTTCAGCTTCATCATGAAAACCCCGCCCGCTTCCGAACTCATCAAGAAAGCGGCCGGCATTGCTGCCGGTTCCGGCAAGCCGAACCTGGAAAAAGTCGGCAAGCTCACTCGCGCGCAACTGCGCACCATCGCGGAGGTAAAAATGCCCGACCTGAACGCCAACGACATTGAAGCGGCCATGAAAATTATCGCCGGTACGGCGAGACAGATGGGTGTCACGATTGAAGGCTAACCTTGAAAATCCAATAATAAATTGTGGGAGTCTTGACTCTGTGTCAAGGCGCCAATACCACGATCCTCATATAATCAATTTTGATTATAAAAAAGCGGATCGTGTAGATCCGCTTTTTGTTTCCTCGTTATCTATTCCCTTTGCGAGCGTAGCGAGCCGTCATTGCGAGCGAATAGCGAAGCAATCTCCTACACCCTGCGACTAACTCACCCCTAACATATTTTTATGCCTAATCAACGCATGACCAAACTTAACAAAGTATTCGACAAATCCAAATCCTACCCCATCGCCGAAGCCGTTGACATCGTGAAGAAATGCGCCACGGCCAAATTCGACGAAACCATCGAGATCCATCTCAACCTCGGCATTGATCCGAAAAAGGGCGAACAACTCGTGCGCGGCATGGTGGTTTTTCCACACGCCTTCGGCGCATCGAAACGCGTGGCCGCCTTCGTATCAGATGACAAAGTGAAAGACGCGAAAGAAGCCGGCGCCGATATCGTTGTCCCGGTCGCCGAATTTGGCGCTTTCAAAGATTCCGGCAAGCTCGACTTCGACGTGGCCGTGGCCATGCCGGACATCATGAAGAACATGGCGCCGCTCGCCAGAATTCTCGGTCCGAAGGGTCTCATGCCTTCGCCAAAAAACGAAACCATCACCACGAATCTGAAAAAAACGATTGATGAATTGAAAAAAGGTAAAACTTCTTTCAAGAACGACGACACCGCGAACATTCATCAAAAGATCGGCAAGAAAAGCTTGGACAACGCCAAGATCATCGCCAACTTCGAAACCATCATGGACGCAATCAAAAAAGCCAAGCCCGATTCTTCCAAAGGCGTTTTTCTAAAAACAATTGTCATCTGCTCTTCGATGGGGCCGGCGGTGAAAGTAGACATAAAATAATCACACTTCAGATGCGATGCGAATCGTAGTTAAATAAGATTCGTAGATTCGTATGAGTGCAGCCAATCCTTATCAGCCGATGATTCGCATCGCGTCCACAAAAAAGAGCCTCCCGTTTCGACGGGGGCTCTTTCGTTCATTTGCCGTTTACATATCTCGCCTGCACGAGCAGGCTGGCTGCGATGGAGGCGAGTAACCGATTCGTTATCCTCGTCGGATCCACATGACAATCGACGATATACTTCTGCGCTACAGCCAGATGATCTTCCGCCTCCATCAAGAGCTCTTCTTCGGACATGGGGACGATTTTATTCGCGACCTCTGTTCTCTCCGCCATCTATACACCTCCTCGATTGTTGTTGACTTCGGCCTCACCGCTTGATCTCTTTGCCGCTCATTCCGCACAAATCATCCTGTGCGCCATAGTCGCCAAACACCGTTCCAAGACGAATATCTGAAAGCTTCTTCACCGACGGCTCTCTTAACTTTTTCCTCGCATAGCGCGCCATCACTTCACGTGATGCCGATGCCATACAAATCTGCATCTCTAGCATCGTCTCGACCGAAAGGCCGGCATCCGCCGCCTGCTTTTCCAGCGCCTTCATCTGCGCCGCGCCGAAAGTCAAGGTTACGGTTTTCTTTGTCGTTTTCTTTACCATGCCCCACCTCCCATCTTCTACAGTGGTCTCACCCAACCCAGCGCTGATGCTCAATCCCTTGTGCCGTTTGGCGCGCGGAACTTTTTTCTCTTTTTCCGACCCCATCCTCGTTGCTCTCACCTGTTTAAGATTCTCCTGAAGCCGCGCCCCAGCCGCAGACAAACGAAAATTCAACTCAAGCTCTTCGGCCAAATACTGCTTCAACGTTTTTCCATTCTTTTTCGCCAAACCGGTAAGCCGTTTTTCGTCTTCCCCGGCCATAGTAATGACCACCGAAACGGTAATGCTCTTCGATTCTACCGTCATGTCTACCTCCTTTTACCTTGAACACTTTTTTTGTTCAAATACTTTCTATCCTTGCCAACGGTTTTGGTTGAAAACTTGGCCGGGCGGAATGAGCGGCTTCAGCTTCGCCAACGCCCGCTCCATATGAAGTTTCGCCCAATGAAGGAGCAAAACATTCGAGATTTCTTCTTCCAAAGATATCTGATGTTTCTCCGCCAGCTTTTCCAAATCACTAGTCATGGCCGCATTCAGTGACAAAGCCACTTGCCGTCTTGTTTCTCTCGGCATTTTCATTCATCCGCCGGCGCAAACCCGCCGATACTTTCATCAGTAAGGCGCTCGAAACAATCGAGGCACAAACATCGTCCATGACCCATTTGCTGACGAACAAAGGTCTGCACTTCACGAGCAAAATGCGAATCAATTCGTAGTGGCACACAACCGCGCACGATCTTCACCACTTCGAACGAACGCGTGATAGCGAAAACATTATCCCTCTTGCATCGCGCGCATCCCTTCCCATCACCCTCGAGAACATCCAAGAAAACATCCAGGCCGTTGAACTGCTTTTCCACTTTGTCCTCTCGTCTCACAATCGTCACTCGAATCATGACATCCTCCTTGTTAAGGAACAAACAACCGTTTAAACTAACCTATCACTTTCCCGTTTGCCTGTCAATAGTCATGACTTATCCTCTTTCCGAGTGATGATGCATCTGATAAACTTGATGTAGTTACAGGACGAAAGAAGGTTACAGATGTACAGATTAAAGGTACCGATAATACAGATTATTGGAATAGGGAGAGGCCTGCCTGCGCAGGCAGGTGATAAAAGTGGTAGAAGTGAAATCGCGGGATTGTGATTATCTGTATCATCTGTACGCCGCTTATCTGTACATCTGTAACCATCTCCAATTTCTATTATTATGACCCAGTTTGATGAACAATACAAAGCCGCCATCCTCCGCATCATGAACGAAGGATTTGACGAGCGCAATGAACGCACGGGGCACGTGTGCAAAGTTTTGCCCGGGCTGACTTTTGAATTGGACAAAGGATTTCCGCTTTTAACGTTAAGAAAAATTCCAATCAAAATTTTCGTGGCCGAACAGTGTTGGTTTATCATGGGGAGCAAACAACCGGCGGACTTCGTCAACAAGTTTACAAAAATCTGGGAAGACTTCACCGAAGCGGACGGCTCAATCCCCGCGGCGTACGGCTATCGCTGGCGGCACGCTTTTGGCCGCGATCAACTGGGCTTATTGGTTCAACATTTGAAACAAAATCCCGGCTCGCGCCACGGCGTTGTGATCACATGGGATCCGCGCGAGGATGGGCTTGGCAATCCGGAAGCGAAGAAAAACGTGCCTTGCCCTTACACATGGACGGCGAACATTATCGGCAACAAACTCCACATTCACAGCGTTGTTCGCTCGAACGACATGATGCTCGGTTGTCCGCACGACGTGGCCGGATTTTATATTTTGTTAACGATTCTCGCGGCGAAGCTCGGAGTGAAGCCGGGCAAACTGACTCACACCATTTCCAATTCGCACATTTACGATATTCATTTCCAGCACGCGTGGGAATTGGTCGAGCGGAACAACGCGCACTCCCCGATTTATTTCGAAGCGCAAGAAAATTATTTCGATCGCGCCGAGTCCGGCGACGAGTCGCTGGTGGCGGAGATTACCGGCAAGCTCGAATCACAATATCAGCCGTTGCCGCCAATCAAAGGAATGAAAATCGTTTTATAATCAAGGGCAAGGAGCAAAGGTCAAAGGGCAAAAATAAGCTCAAAATCAAAGTCAAAACAAAAAAATTTTATTTTAATTGTCCTTTTTGGCCTTGTTTTTGCCCCTTGCCCTTTGCCCTTCCAACAGTATGAAAGCAACACTCATGATGGTCAAAACGGCTGACGGCTTCATCGCCAAAACGCCGAATCAAAGTCCGATGGAATGGACGTCAAAAGCGGACAAGGATATTTTTGTTAAGCGAACGAAAGAAGCGGGCGTGATCATCATGGGTCTGGCCACTTACAAAACGATCGGCAAACCTTTGCCGGGTCGCTTGAACATAATCATGACGTTCAAGCCGGAAGAAGAAACAAACATTCCCGGCTCGCTCGAATTCACGAATAAGCAACCGACTGAACTACTCACCGAAATTGAAGCGCGCGGATTCAAAGAAGTGATTCTCGGCGGCGGAACAGCCATCAATTCCCTATTTCTCAAAGCCGGCCTTGTTGACGAACTGCAAATCACCATTGAGCCAATTCTTTTCGGCGGCGGGTTAACTTTATTCAAGGATTTGGATTTAAATATCAAGCTTGAACTTTTGGAAATGAAAGATCTGGGCGGGAGCGTGGTGAATTTGAGATACAAAATTATCAAATAGGTAAAAAATCAAGAAATCAAAAAATCAATAAAATAATGCTATGTCGATTTTAACAAAAAAAGATTTACTCGCACGTCTTGAATCCAAACAAATCGTATTCACCCCCGAGCTGGATCAATTCCAACTTTCACCAAATTCCATTGACTTAAGGGTCGGCTGGAGTTTTTATATTCCACACACGTGGAAAATAAGTAGCGCCGGTCGCGTGGCCGTGAACGCGGACTATTTGGATTATCAGAACGTGGAAGAATATCTGAAGCTCGTGAAGCTCACGCCCGGGCAATACTTTGAAATTTTGCCGAAAGAATTTATTTTAATTTCCACGCTGGAAAAAATCACGCTGAATTGCGGCGATATTGCCGGCACTTTGTTGCCACGAAGTTCCGCGCTTCGCCGCGGCCTGCAGATTGAAACGGGCATGATCGATTGCCGCTACAACGGACAGTTAACAATACCGGTCGTGAATAACAGCCATCATATTGTGAAAATTTATCCGGGTGAACGCATTTGTCAGGTGCAATTTTATCAGCTATCAAGCGAGCTAACCGAGGACGAATCCAAAAAACACGGCAAACACGATGCCAAGTACGTTGGGTCCACGCCGTACAGCCTCGAAGCGAAACATGACGCAAACGAGGAGCTTGATCTTCTTAAGGCGGGAAAGCTGGATGAGTTGAAAAACACATTTAAAACACGACTTTAAAAGCAGGGTGCGATGCGAATCATCCGACAACAGTCTCAATCGCACTCATACGAATTATACGAATCATTTTTGAAATACGATTCGTATCATTCGTATGAGTGCGGCCAATCATATCAGCAGACAATTCGCATCGCATAACAATTAGCATGATTAACTCAATTAACTACCCCTTCCTCCCACCCAACCGCACTTTCACCTTCGTCGCGCTCAACGATCCATGGATGCGCGCCGCTAAGGATCAGGCTGACCAAAACTCCGCCTGCGCTTTCTGGCCCACGGGCGCGGTCATGGTGAAGGATGACAAAATCATCGGCGCGGGCGCCAACTCCGGCGACCTGCATTTTCATTGCGGACGCATGGAGCACCACTGTCCGACCGGTACGGGTTATGAACATTGCCAAGCACTACGAAACAGCCTGTGTCATGCCGAAGCCGCGTGCGTCAACAACGCGCTTACGAATAACCACGAAACAACCGACGCAGATATTTATCTTTTTGGCCACTGGTGGTGTTGCCAGTCATGTTGGGATATAATGATAAAGGCCGGCGTGCGAAACGTTTATCTGCCGGAAAACGCGTACCTGTTTTTTACGCGCGACAAAAGGCTTGAAGTGTTGGAAGCGCTGAAACGCAATGCAGAGCCGACGCGCGAGGATATACAATGGGAAGAAGGGCAAGGGGCAAAGGTCAAAGGGCAAAAATAAGGGCCAAAAGCAAAATTTAAAAATAAAAACTCAAGCACTGATTATATATATTTCGATTTTTCTTTTAATTTTTAAATTTTCTCCTGCCCTTTGCCCTTGGATCTTTGCTTGCCCAGAACCGAACGACCAACGGGAGGTCTGATTCTGGGCCATTCGCGATGCCAAATACAAATAAAATTTTCATATGAATAAGATCATCGCGCTCGTCGGTATGACCGGTTCGGGCAAAAGCTTGGTCGCTGATTATTTGATATCAAAAGGCTGGGGCTTTGCACGATTCGGCCAAATCGTGCTTGATATTGTCAAGGCGCGCGGCCTCGCGCCGACGGAAGCGAACGA
>MFGM01000085.1:0-219 GCA_001778275.1 Candidatus Falkowbacteria bacterium RIFOXYC2_FULL_48_21
ATCGAAGAGCGCGACGCGCGCGAGGTGTGGGATCGGGCGCCGAAAAATTTAAAAATTTACAACCCGGCCTTTGACAAGGTGCCGGCGGATTTGATTACCGGTTATATTTGCGAGTTTGGGGTGGTGAAGCCGGGGGAGATGTTTGGGAAAATAAAAGAGGCGTATTCGTGGTTGGGGTAGCCACCTGTTCGTCCACGCATGAATGACGTGGGCTCAATG
>MFGM01000085.1:251-8873 GCA_001778275.1 Candidatus Falkowbacteria bacterium RIFOXYC2_FULL_48_21
TTGTAGAACCTCATTCATGAGGTTTCGCATAATTTCCCCGGAGCCCATGCGATTCATCCATGGGCGACCAATGTAGCCAAAGCCACCTGTTCGCCCACGCATGAATGACGTGGGCTCAATGGAGAATTACAAAAACCCGCTGAAGCGGGTTAATGGCAGAACCTCATTCATGAGGTTTCCCATGATGTTCTCGGAGCCCATGCGATTCATCCATGGGCGACCAATGTAGCCAAAGCGCGTTCGCAATAGTTCATTCATAGACAATCAATGTAGCCAAGGCGCGTTTGCAATAGTTCATTCATAGGCGATCAATGTAGCCAAGGCGCGTTTGCAATAGTTCACCCATGGGCGACCGAGACAGCCAAGGCGCGTTTACAATATTTCAATCGTAGGTGCTTCGTCTGTTCGCCAATGGGCGAAGCGAGGTTGATCGTTTTAAAGAAAATAAAAGCACCCCGATGAGACGGGGTGCGTGCGTGATGTTACGGATCAATGTCGTCCTTTTCAAGCGTTTTCATCGCTCGCTTGAACCTCGCACGCTCGCGAAAGATTTTTCCGAACGTGAACAGGGTGCCGACACCTCCGGCGAAAATCATCAGGACGATAACGATTGCAAAGGTCAAATAGAGCGGCAGGCAGACAATCCACCATGACCAGTCGATGATTTCAGCCAGTTTCAAAATCAGCATCAGAACGAATGCTACTAATAGTGCAGTCCGCATCAAGGATCCTCCTTGCTAATGGCCTTCAGCATACCAGCGTTTCTGGTGCAAATACAACTTGATCAACTTCGGCGTCGGGAATATGAAGTCGCGACCGTTGATTTCTTTGATTGCGACGTAGCCGTATTCTTCCAGCAGTCGAATGCCAGTCAGGAGCGTGAGAGGCGAACCTTCCACGCGTGAGACTTCCCTGCCTCTGCCACCGAGCCAAACGATTTCGAATTCGTTGGCCATTAGCCTTTTTGGAAGGCGAGGAACCTTCTGTAGCCGCTTGAATGTTCGGTTGATGAGCTTGCCGAACCAGCCGGGCTCGCCTTCGTAAAGATAGATGGCCAGCTTCCAGCTGATGCCGCTCCACTTTTCAAGCCACAACTGCGGACCGAAAAGTAAGACGGCGGCCGCTTGCGGTTCGTACTTGCCAAGGCCGACCGGCACTTCCCTGTCATCGTGTGCAAACACGTTCGGCTCGCACGGCATGGGGCCAAGCGCCGGATCGTAATCAACAAACTCACCATCGTAATGTTTGGCAAAAGCTTCCCTGTTGTTCATGAAGAACCTCCTTTGGTTGTCAATTAACTGCAATCCTCGACACCTAAATATAGCAAATTCGCTTGCGATTGTCAATGATTATGGCTGTTTTTCTCTAAATTTAGTACTTCATTAAACATAGCTTTCTCCGCCGGCTGAAGACCGACGGGAACTATAAATTTATGCCTCATGTTGGCTTCATCGATCTCACCTACCACCCCAACCGCCACAAAGACGTCATCGCGCATTTTTACGTTGAACCTGAAAAGAATTTCGAAGAAGCGGTGAACGCGATAGCGGGCGAAAGTTCCATTGGTTCTTGGACAGATTTGTCCACGCTCAAGGTTTCAGTCGCAAATAAGTTGAAGGCGCGCGTGTTTCAAATGAACGAGAAAGACGGCTTGGTTAAAATCGCATACCCGCTTGATTTGTTCGAGCTTGGCAGTATCCCGCAGTTTCTTTCAAGTGTTGGCGGAAACATTTATTCAATGAAAGCGATCAAGAATTTGCGATTGGTTGACGTGGAATTCCCGGAAAAATATATCAAGAGTTTTCCCGGTCCGGCCTTTGGCATCGCGGGAATCAGAAAAATTTTAAAGAACGAAAATCGTTTGATCCTCGGCAGTATTATCAAGCCGAAGGTCGGTTTGAACGCGAGCGAGCAAGCTGAGTTGTCGTATCAGATTTGGAAGAATGGGATTGACTTGGTAAAGGACGACGAGAATCTGACCAGCATGACATTTAATAATTTTTATGACCGAGTTGAGAAGGTGCTGAAGGCAAAGAAAAAAGTCGAGCTTGAAACCGGTAAAAAGAAATTTTATTCGTGTAATATCACGGCCGAGCCGACAGAAATGTTAAAACGCGCCAAGTTTATCAAGAAACTAGGCGGCGAAGTGGCGATGATCGATATTATTTCCGTGGGACTCGCGGGCGTGCAATTTATTCGCAATCAGAATCTTGGTTTAATTTTGCACGGCCATCGCGCCGGACACAGTACTTTCTCGCGCAGTACCAAGCATGGCATTTCTATGTTGGTTGTCGCGAAGCTGGCGCGGCTCGCGGGGATAGATCAGTTGCATACCGGCACGGTAGTTGGTAAAATGGATGGAACGGCGGAAGAAGTTTCCACAATAAATGATTTGTTGCGCGAGGATTGGGGACACTTTCACAAGTTGAAAGAAAATTGGTCATCGTTGAAACCGGTCATGCCGATCGCGTCCGGCGGATTGCATCCGGGTTTGTTGCCCGGGCTCGTGAAAATTCTCGGCACGGATTTAATCGCTAATTTCGGCGCCGGTGTTCATGGCCATCGAAACGGATCCGCGGCCGGAGCCATGGCATGCGCTCAAGCGGCGGAGGCGGTGGTGAGGGGGATTACGCTCGAAGAACAGGCGAAGATACATCCGGAGTTGAGGATTGCGCTCGAACAGTGGATGTAGTTTTGGTTTGGTTGAAAAATGTGGTATAATCTACTCGAAAGAATTTCTTCAATATAATGAACATCGGCTGGTCGAGAATGAATTACTTCTTTTTGGGAGCGGTGGTTTTGCTGGCCGCGGCAATCCCTGTTTTGTGTTTGGCGGTTGCGGGCAAGAATGTGACTATGAGCGTGACAATTATTGATCCGCATAACTGTTACACGAAAATTATCGCTACGCCTGAAAAGGTGGCAACCACGGGCAATTTTGTCGGAACATTGAACCGGCAGGTGGACGGTAAACTTTTTTTTATGCAAACTGGTGCGAATTGGACCAACGCAAGTATGACGTATGAGGCCGTGGAAAAGAGTTTGCCGACGATCGGGGCGACTGAATACTATAATCATAGCGGTATTTGCGGCCAGACCGGAGATATGGTTTATAAAACAAAAAAACATTTGGCTAAGAGAATCAGTAACGTGGCTCTAAATGGCGTAGTGAATCTTGATTTTACTCAAGGCGACACGTACTGTCTCAAGGCTGGCGATATCAATGCCGATTACGGCGACAACAAGATCAATTCACTTGACATGTCCATTTTGGTCAATGATTGGAACGAGGGTGATGTGCGCGCGGATCTGAACAGCGATGTCAAGGTCAATTCGCTTGATTCATCGATTCTTTTGGCGAATTTCAATTTAAGCGGCGATTGATTATGAAAAAAATCTCGGCGATTTTATTGATTATGATTTTAATCGGCGTTTTTGGTTCCTTCGGGATGAGGGAGGCCGATGCCGCACCGGCACCATACTTCAAATTGGTCGCGTCGCAAGGGCAGGGCGGCGGCAGCAATACTTTTTATGTGGGACGATGTGTGCGGGTGGACATTTATTTGAATACCTCGATTTTCAATACCAATGGTGCGGACGTGGAGATCAATTACGACAATACCAATGCGCAGGTGGTGCAGAGCAATTGCTCTACCGCCGCGACTACGATTTACTCGGATGCGCTTTTCAACGCTTATCCGGGCGCGGGTAACAGCGTCACCTTGAGCAAAATTTATTTGAGCGCGTACAACAATCCGGGCGTGTCAACGAATACGTCATACGGATTGTACGGTCATTTTTTTCTGTTGGTTTCTGCGGAAAGCGCTGATTATGACCTGACTTTTCAATATACGCCGGAGTCAACCATCGATACCAATTTAGCGGAAACGGGTGGTGACGGCAGTGATATTTTGGCATCTGTGGAAAATTTGGAACTAATTTTTGCGAGTGATGGCGACTCTCCCGACATCACCGGCCAATCCCCGGCGAGTGGTGCCACTAGCGTATACGTCAGCTCCACCGTTTCTTTCAATGCTGACGATGCCATGGGCGGCGTGAACAGCTCCACCATTACCGCGCGGATGAAGGAGGCGGGGGGCAGTTATTACAGTCAAACCGTTTCGGCGGGCACGGTGCTTAGCACCAATCAAAATCGTTATTATCAATATCCCGTGACGTTCAGCCCGAACAGTTCCGTTAAAACCAATTCCGGTTATTACGCGTATAACACCGTTTACACCGTGGAAGCGGCGGCCTCGGATTTGGCTTCGCCCGCTCACGCCGTTACGGAAAGCTGGTCGTTCACCACGGAAGACGATTCAGCCGCTCCGTACCTTAGCGATATTTCTCCGGCGAACAGCGCGACAGGTGTCAGCGTTTCCGCAAACATTTCTTTCCGCGTAAAGGACTACAAAAGTAACGGCGGCGTGATTCCGGGGCTTGGCGTGAGTACGGCCGCGATTTCTGTGCAAGTTTCATCGCCCAGCTTGGGCAGCGAGACGTACACTTGCTCGTCCGGAGTTGTCGCCTGTGACGATGCCGATGTAAACAACGTTCTCGTGACGATCAATCCTCCCGTGAATTTCGCGGAAGATGAAACCGTCACGGTGCAAGTGGACGCGGGAGATCTTCACGCTCCGGCGAACAGCATGGCGACGCAATCATTTTCTTTTTCCACGGCGGACACGGGTCTGCCCGCGATTAGCAGTTTGTCGCCGGCCAATAATTCGTACGGTAATGCCGTAGGAACGAATGTTTCGTTTCATTTAGTTGATACGGGCGCGGGCGTGGATATTTCATCGTTGCAGGTTTATTTGAACGATACTTCATACACCGCGGATAGTCAGGCTCTGGCTTTCACCGGCGACTCGTCAAATTATTTGATTACGATCAATCCGGCGGGTGACTTCACCGATAATACGGCCGTGGTCGTGCGCGTGTCGGTGCGTGATCAAGCTTCGGTGCCGAATTATATTTTGCCGAATCCATACACTTATTCGTTTATCGTGGGATTGAGTTCGACCGGTGGACGCGTTTGGACGGCAGATTTATGTCCGACTTCATCGACTTGTCCCGCGTGTCCGGCACAAACAACGTGCTCCGCCTGTGCGCCGTGTCCGGCCGCGACAAAGTGTCCCGACGCTGTCGCCACTTCGGTTTGCAAATGCCCGGCTGTTTCCACTTATTCGGTCGGCGCATCCATTCAGGTCAAGGATAACAATACCAAAAATAATTGTCCGTTGATAATTGTGCCGTCTAAGCCCGCAGTTTGCGCGACGTCAACGGAAGCGCCGAAGCAAGAAGCGAGTGTTGGCAAAGAAGACGTGCCAAATCCGGCGTTGATAGAGCCGACGCCGCAGCAGTCAGTTGCTTTATATGTAAAGTTGCACGAAATCAATCAGAAGAAGTACGATGGCCGATTGATTAAAATTGAGCAAACGCCTGAATTGGCTATTGCCGGCGTGACGAATTTGCCAAAAGACGAAATTATTCCACTCATTATCAGTAGCGTGGGAGAATTCAGCGAACAGGTTTTTTACGCTGTGGTGGGGGAGGGTGGATTTTTCAATATTAAGATGAAAAACTTGTTTACGGGCGGCACTTATGAAATCAAAGCCGCATTGGCGGCCGGTAACACGGAAATCGAGCAAATTAATTTGGGTTCGTTTCTGATTAACACACAGGAGGTGGCCGTTCTGGCGGAGACGGTCGCGCCGGGCAAGAGCGCGGATTATTATCAAAATTTTTTGTTGATAGTTTTAATTTCAGTTTTGATTTGCACGAGTGTGGTTTTGCTGTTGAAAAAATCGGTCGAAGCCATCATCGGCATCGGCTGCATTGTCGTGCTGTCAATTATCGGTATGATCGTGATCAGCGTGAAACTGCCGGCGGAAGAGATGGACCGAGTCCTTTCAGCGGAGCAGACTCAATTTATTGCTACGCAGGATTCTTTGCGCGCCGAATATGCGGCGGCGGCGGCGCACGCGGAAAAAGCATTGCCGGAATTTCAAGGCGCGATCATTGATCCCCTCGCCAAATCGCCGATCGCAGGGGTTGTTGTGTCAAAGCAAGGCAAAAGCGTAATCGTGGACAAAAACGGTTCATTCACGCTCGCCGCGGGCGGAAGTAATGAAAAAGTGGAGTTTTATTTCCCGTCGATGCGGCAAACGGCAACGGCGCCGTTTGCTTCGTTGCGTTCGGACAAGCTGTTGGTCAGTCCGAGCTTGTTGCCTATCATGGCCGCGATCGGCAATGATTATGCGCAGAATAAGTATCGCAAAGTGTATGCGTATTGGCACAAACAGGCGAAACAAACTATAGCGGAGGAAACTTTTATCCACAATGAAAATGCGAAGTTTTTGGCTAGAATCGCGAAATATGATATAATAAGTCAAGAATTCGAGCCGTTTATCGAGTCGGCGTCATTGTTTGAGGCGACGGACGGCAAAGTTTATCATGATGTGTTTGCGGCGCGTTATGTGTTTTCAGGATTGGACAGTGATGGTCATGCGATATCATTCAGCGAACCGTGGTATTTTGTCCAGGAAGGCGGTGCATGGCGAGTCATGCGACGGAGTGGTCAATAAACAGCGTCGATCGATATTTTTTAATTAGTAAGTCGTTTAAAAATATGAGTAGACGAATCTTGATCGTTGACGATGAAGCCGATCTTGTCGAGGCGTTGAGTTTGAAGTTGCAAGGCGGTGATTATGATATTGATACGGCTAACAACGGCATGGAAGCGCTTGAACAATTGAGCAAGTCAAAGGCCGATATCGTGTTGCTCGATCTTATCATGCCGAAGCTGGATGGCTTTGGTTTTCTGGATGCCTTGCGCAAGCAGAACGTTGATGTTCCGGTGATTGTGCTGTCGAATCTGGGACAGGCGGAGGACATCGAACGAGCGCAAAAGTATGACGCGGTAAAACATTTTTTTGTCAAAGCGGACACGCCGCTCGATGACATCGTCAAGAAGTTGTCGGAAATAATTTAAAATCAAGATCATGACTATGCCCGATTCGTTGACTTTCGTTTCCGTGCTGGCTGTCGTGTTTTTTGCCGTTGCGGTGGCGGCTTTTTATTTTGCCTTTTTTTTACTGGCGAAATACAGGCAGGCGTTGGCGGTGGATCGCGAGCAAGCGGAAAAAATCAAGGATTTGGCGCTCGGCATGGACAACGCGTTTGATACAATTTTTATCACTGATGAAACGGGTGAATTTGTTTATGTGAATAAAGCGTTTAAAAAAAACACCGGCTTTGCTGGCAGTGAGGTGGTGGGGCAAAAGTCGGAATCGGTGAATCTGTGGGGTGGGATGGATCCGGTAATTTTTTATGAAAAGTTAGCGGACGAGGCCGTTGAGAATGGTCCGGTTTTTAGCGGCATTTTTAAAAACAAGAAGAAAAATGGCGATGAATATATCGCGGAAACAAAGATTGTAAAAATCAGCGGCAGTCGGCCGTTGCTGTTTGTGGCGGTGGAAAGGGATATTACCGAAAGTTACGAATTGGACAAAGCCAAGGCTTCGTTTGTTTCTCTGGCCGCTCACCAGTTGCGCACACCGTTGTCAATCATTCGGTGGCATACGGATTTGTTGCGTGGCGGCAGTTACGGGGAGATTAGCAACAAGCAACGGAACGTTATTGAAAAAATCGAAGCCACCAATAATCGCTTGGCTGACACGATCAGCCTCATGCTAAACATTTCACGGCTGGAAATGCGGAACGTGCGCGTTAAATCGGAGCTGATTGACATTGAATCTTTTGTTCGTGAAGTGGTGGGCGCCTACAAAAATTCCGCCAACGAACGCGGCATCATGCTCAAGGTGCAAGTGAATCAATCACTTGAAAAGCTTGCGACCGACAAGGGGTTGTTGAGGCTTATAATGGAAAATTTGTTGGAAAACGCGATCAAATATACGCCGAGCAAGGGGCTTGTGTCGGTCGGTGTGGTGCGTGATGACGAAAATAAATGTGTTACGCTACAAGTGAAAGACACCGGTTGCGGCATTCCGGATGTGGAAAAAGATAAAATCTTTTCCAAAGGATTTCGGGCATCGAATGCCATGGCCGTTTCAGTGAACGGTACAGGGCTGGGGCTTTATCTTGTTAAGCACATTCTTGAGTTACTTGGAGGTGAGATTGATTTTTATTCGGCGGTTGGTCAGGGGACGGTGATTGAGGTCAGACTGCCCTGCGTGATTGAAAATAATGAGCGCGCACAAATTTCGGCTGACTTACATGAACACTGATTGAACCGGTTGTCCACAGGTGGGGGGGGGCTAAAAAACCAGTAAGAACAGTTTTTATGCTATAATATATGCAGCAAACTGAAATTGTGGATAAGTCGCGCTTCTAAATTTGGAAAATAATAAATTTATATATTAAGAAGTTACTAAAACAAAAAAATATGAAGCATTTCACAGGTGTGATGGCGATCCTCGCGGGAATTCTCGTGTTAATTTTCGTGATCATTGCCGGGGTATCTATCAAGGGTAAACTTGCCGAGTCTCAGAAAAACATTGGCGATGCGCAGGATATTGTTAACAGTTTGACAGAGAAAAAGGGCAATGACGGTGTGAATACACCAAAGGATAAGACCACAATTTCTGTTACCATTCCGTC
>MFGM01000085.1:8910-21437 GCA_001778275.1 Candidatus Falkowbacteria bacterium RIFOXYC2_FULL_48_21
ATCGCATGTTTAGATTCAGATATTTAATTATTGCCGCCGTAGCCATCATTTTGGGGACGCCAAGCGGTGCGGCGGCGATGGGAATCAGCCCGAACGTGATAGATTTACCGAATATACATGGTGATTTTCCGGCCGCAAGATCGTTTTTAATCTCACGTGCTGATGCTTTGATGCAAGTCTCAGTTTCGGCTGAGTGGATAGGAACAGGCGCAAAATTTATCGAGGCGGAAACAATAGCGCCTTTTATCTTGGTATCAGGCCAAAAGTCGTTTAATTACAAATTTAAAATAGGCAAAGTCGGCGCAAAAAGCGGAGAATACGAGGCGACGTTAAAAATTAAAATTTTACGTGATAACGGCAACGATGTGGCGATGGGCATGGGCGTGGCCGAGGGGGTGGTAGGGACGGTGCACTTCAGTATTACCGATGAGTATATAGCGAGTGATCAAATAAGCAATGCTTCATTGCGCGTAGATGCGTCGAACAAAGCAATCGTGTCCTACACGATCAGTAATCAAGGTAATCGGCCTGTTTCATATGGTAAGATCGCATTGGTCAATTTAAAGGATAATTCAATTATTTTCGAGCGTTCTATTTTAGACAATTTCGCAGGTCAGTTCAGCCAGCGAGAGTTTCATGAAGAGTTTAAGCTTATAGCAAAACCAAAGTCAGGTGATGTTTTTCGAGCGGATATATACGACAGTAAAGGAGTGTTTGTATTAAGTTCAAACAATTTAACTCCTGTGGCGTTGGGTGGCGGAAGAACATCCATTTGGCGGGTGAGAGCCTATAGGGTAGTTATAGCTGTATCTATTGCGCTATTGGCAATGCTGATTTGTTTCGGGTCGGTATTGAGGTTGTCGAATAAAAAGACCGTTGGCGCTAAAGCCAAGAAGGAAGCGAAAGGCAAAAACAAATTGCATCGCCGTCGTTAAGTGTTATAAAATATGGTGATAGTATCCTTGCGTAAATCCAAAATCGGGATGTGGTTGCTTTGTGGGAGTTGCGCCATTTTTGGAACTTTTTATTTATGTTCCACGGTTTGGGCGACCGGTGTAAGCCCTGGAATAATAAAGATTAAAAACGTTCTTTCTGGTACTGAGTACAAATCAAAAGTAACTTTTTCTCGTGCCGACACAGCCAAGGCGGCTCAAATTAAAATCGAGATTCAAGGTAAGGACGCGCAAGTGATCGCACCTGGAGTGATCGCCGAGGAAAGCACCTTCGAAATGAAAGCGGGTCAAAACTCTTTTGTTTTTCCGTTCACAATCAATGCCAAAGAGCTGTCCGCCGGAGATTATGAAGCAAGAATAAAAGGCGTTATATTGTATTCAGACCCCGAGGCGACATCGGGAAGTTCCATGGGTATTCAGTCTGGAGCTATTTCGATAATTCAATTTAGCGTGACGAGTGATCAAATCGAAGATTATACTGTCAGCGATTCTTATATTAGCGACACAGAAGAGGCGACTCCCGTCTTTATCAATTATCGGCTGAGCAACAATGGGAATGTCATGGTGCGAGCGGGCAAAATCAGTGTCAAAATTACGGATCAGAATGATGCGGCGAAAATTTATGAAACCGAGATTTTGCAGGATCGTTTGCCCCTGACGGCCGTTGGCAGTACTGTTGCAAGTAGCGTACAAAGTGACCTAACCGTTCCGATTGGCGATTATGCAGCAGAAATGGTATTTTACAATTTGGACGGTTTAGAGATTTTCCGTGGAAAGGGCACTTTTCGTAGTCATCCAATTGGCACGTTGGATCAAAAAGGAGAAATAGTGGAATTTACAAGCGACAAGGAGGAATTAAATCAGAGCGAGGTGATCGAATTCACCGGCGTGCTCGTCAATATCGGTACAGCGCCGATTAAAGCCGTGTATGTCGTAGAGGTGTTCTTGAACAACAAGCGAGTGGAATATTTGAAAGGAGACAGCCTGTTTGTTCCGAGAGGCATAAAGACGAAGCAGAGTTTGATTTATAAACCGCAAAAAAGCGGTAGTTATACAGCCAAGGGATATTTCACGTATGGAATAACGTCCACTGAACAAAAAACGGTTCAATTCCAAGTTTCCGGCATGTCATGGCCGGTAGCGGTAGCGGGAGTCGGGTTGATCGTTGTTTTGATTGCCGGCACGATTTGGTATATCAAGAGAAAACGAAAATCAACGTCGTTGCCGCATGATAATATGTTGCCACCCACGCCACCGCCGCCCACTAATAATATTCAGGCAAGTGTTGCAGAGTCGGCGGATAAGCCGAAAATAACAAATTAATATATATTTAAGCAATTAAAAACAAAAGTATGTTCGAAGGAGAAAAATCGACCCACTCCATCTATGGCATAGTGCTCGGGATCATCGCCATCGTGGCGCTCGGAGGCATTGTGTACATGGTATCGAGTGCCGATACTGTGGATCAATCGGTAACCATTACCACTTCCGCCCCGACCATCGCGTCTGTGACCGTGAAATCTGGCGCCAGTTGCGCGGCCGGAACAGCGCTGAACACTACTGATTCAACGTTCAGTTTGTCAGAGGCTGGCACTACGCATGAGGTTCATCTTTGCGGCACGGCGACGGATCTCAATGGATTTGAGGAAATTAATACCACTACCCAGTATGACGCAGTATTGTTTGACGATGCGGCAGAAAATTTTCCTTGCACCGGCGATGATAATGATTGTTATCTTCAACCGGACGGAGAAGGTTTGACATTATCCAATTG
Organism: Candidatus Falkowbacteria bacterium RIFOXYC2_FULL_48_21; assembly: GCA_001778275.1. Classification (GTDB taxonomy): domain Bacteria; phylum Patescibacteriota; class Patescibacteriia; order UBA11705; family JABHMO01; genus MFGM01. Next base: position 11,638 of record MFGM01000085.1, read on the forward strand.
CACTAGTGGCACAACCTGCGATTTTGACTTTGAAATCGCCGACATCGCTTATTTGGCAAACCCGTCAAGTTCATGGACTGCAAGAGTTTCGATTACTGATGATGCCGCCCAAGCTGGCAATCAAACATCAAGCGCATTTGCGATTAATTCTTTGACCGCGTTTGCAGTGACTAGCGCAGCGAACTTTGGTGCCGTAGCACTTGACGCTACATCCACCGAGCAAACGGTCACTTTCACTAATTATGGAAATGTGGCCGTGGATGCGGAACAAACAGCCAATGGCAACATGACTTGTACCGTTGGTAGTATTCCTGTCGGCAACGTGGAGTGGAGCTTTTCAACCGGATTTATATATGGCGCGGGTACGGATATGACTACTGGTGCAACGACTATTAGCACAATGAGCATGGCCAAGTCAACGGTTACCGGTACTCCGGTCACCAAAGCAATGTATTTGTTGCTTGATGTGCCGGCTAACGGCGTTGGCGGCACTTGTACTAATATCGTAACTTTCACAGCGGTCGCTAATGCGTAAACTTTGTATAGTCTTGAACAGGCCGGAGGCGCAATTTGCGCTTCCGGCTTTTGATGTGCGTGTGTTGTTGGATGAACGAGTTTTCTAAGCTATCCTTCCCAATAATCCACGGATTATTCGGGTAAAATTAAAAGCCGCCATAAATGTCGGCGGCTTGTTTTGTTTATGGCGATGCCGGGGCATAGCCTTTTTCGTCCGTTTTGATCAGCAATGCTTGAGGGCCTCTATTGCCGCCAAGCACAATCTCTCCCGTGGGTAGAACAATGACAGTCTCGATGCTGTCAGCACCCACGCTTGTCCAGAACCGTTCCCACTCCAGCGTTCCGGCGGAGTCCACCTTGATCACATATGGATCATGGTCGTTTGAAAAAGCGTTACTTTTGCCAGCTACGATATAGCCACCATCCCAGTATTCGGCTAGTCCGAATCCCAGCTCTTTCTTTTGGCTACCATAATTTTTTGCCCATAATTCGTTGCCGTTTTTGTCTGTTTTTATCAGGAGAACATCGTTGGCCGCGCCAACCTCGCGTAGTCCGCCGAGTAAATAGTTCTCGTCCGTCGTCGCGATTAAGTCGAAAGCCATATCATTGCCGGCTGTGGCATAAGTTTTTTGCCATAAAACATCGCCTTGCTGGGTCAGTTTTACCAACCAAGCGTCCCCTTTCCCGTTGTCCGCGGGAGCGGTATCGCCGGCGACAAGAATATTTCCATCTGCGTCACTTATGAGTGCTTGCCCTTCATCAACGTATTTGCCGCCGATGATTTTTTCCCACAGCTTGTTGCCGTTGCCGTCCAGTTTCATCACCCACAAATCAAGTCCACCGCCACCGCCGGGAGAAAGTCCATTCACGCCGGTAGCGGCGATACTGCCATCGGCGAGTTCAATGATGTCATAGCAAGCATCACCTTCACCACCGATTTCGCCGTCACTGAATTCCCAAAGTAAGCTTCCGTCAGAATCAACGCGCAATATCCACCAATCTGCCTTTAATGCCAGATAGGTGTTGAGGCCGCAGACAATGAAGTCGCCGTTTTTCGCCTGTACTATTGCTTTGGCTGTATCATAGCCGGTGCCGCCGAAAACTTTGTTCCACAACACATTTCCCGTCATGTCCGCCTTCGCCAGCCACATGTCCCACGCCTTGGCTCCGTATGTGGGCGAGCTGGTGAGTCCGGTGAGCATCAAGTGTCCGTCCGCAGTGACAATCATGTCGTAAATGATGTCTTCGCCGTTGCCACCAGGTGATTTGTACCAAGTGTTACATAGATCTGCCACATAGATGTCGAGTGTGAGAAAGGATTGCTCCAATCCATCGGACACGGTGAAAGTAATGTCGTGATGTCCGAGGTCGTTGCAAGTGGGAATCCATGAGAATTGACCATCTGCCGTAAATTCGGCGTTAATAGGCAAGTCGTCAACCATCCATGACACTTGTTGACCATCTTGGTCGGTCGCTGTCAGTGAGAACGCGGTTAGTTTGTTCGGAAAAATGTCCATGTCATCGATCGGGTCGATTTCGGGCGGATGATTGAGGTTTATGCAAGCGCCGTCGATACACTCATAAGACGCCCCATACTGCAAACATGCGACTTGAAAATGAAAGTATCCGTTGTTTTTGTCGCAAACACCTTCAAGAAGATAGGTTTTACCGTCCTCAAAAGTGTAGCAAACGTCAGCTCTACCGACTGGATAGTAGTTGGACTTGGTTGAGTTTTTGGCAAAGAAGTCAGGCCCGTCAAGGTCTTCACACCAACTCTGCTGTTGCGTGGATTCGGCTTGTTCAAAGCAACTTAATGCGCATTGCATGTACGTGCCGAACGAGCCGGCAAATAAGTTGGCCAGGCAACCCTGACTTTTCATGCAATCCCAGTAAAACTGTGACTGGTACCACGGTAAATCGTTTGAATCTTTTGCCTTAGTAGGCATAGCGGCGATCGTCATGAACATCACTACAACAAAAGACGTAAGTTTACACATTTCATCCTCCTTGTTTTAATGAACAAACACAATCGAATCACTCTGGCGATTATAGATAAAAAAAATCATTTTGTCAAATGGTCGGACATATCCATTATGTTGTGATGAATGTTTTAAAATTAATTGATAAGGCGGCGTTTGGGTCGTTGTTGTCGCGTCATTGATTGTCACGCTACTTTGGCTTGTTTTTTCCTGTGGACGCATATTGTGCCCTTAATTCGCGAATATGGTATAATAGCGTTGAATTAATTCCGTTGGAGACGACAAGTTGTCATTTTTGCTATTTTGTAATAAGCAGGAAGTTTTGTTCGCAAGAAATATGAAAATCGGCTTCATCCGAGCTGTGTGCTCCGAATCATATTTTGATTTCCCTGCGACGAGCTTCCATACCTCATTGTGTTAACCGGAGCTTACCGAAAAATTATTCATGTGGCCGGATTTATAAGCATTTTGGCTTTCGTGTGTTTTTTGAACAGCACGGCGTTTTTTCCGTCGGCCGCCAACAATGATGGCGAACAAGGAAATGACAAAGGTGCTGATCCTGTCGCCCCGATTGTTGTTGAACTACTGCCTTCGTCACCGTCGGAAGAATTGATTCCACGGGATGATTCTGGTGCTGATTTACAACCCGCGGGCGCGATACCGGAGGCCGAAGCTCCATTGCAGGAAGCGCCGTTACCCGAAGCTCCATTGCCGGAAGCGTCGTTACCCGAAGTCCCATTGCCTGATGCGCCGGTCGATAGTATTGAATTGTTAAAAGAAAACAGTAATCAAGTTAATGACAAAGAAAAAGGTGATATTCCACCAGTCGAAGGGGCGGAAATTGATGGAATAGGCGGCGTGGGACCGGTCGTTGAAGGATCCGATCCGACGGTCGGAGAAGCGGCAACGAGTGCGGAAAGTTTGGTGGTGGAAGGAGAGGCTCCGGCTGATAATTCGGAAAAAGTAAACGAAAATAACGGCGACGAAAAAGATAAAAAAAACGATAAAAAGTCAGGACTCGTAGTGAAACAAGTGAAATTCATGGAAACGGAAGATTGCGCAGGTAATCAAATTACCAACAAGCAGTTAATCGAGTCAAGCTTGAATAACGAGGTGTTTATTTGCGGTCAAGTGGAAGATATCACATTAAATACGTTGATCGCTGATTCTGCTAATTACACCATTACTTTGTACGACAGTGACGTGATCGCGCCTGACTGTGTGTCCGATGCGAGCGCGTGTTATCGTCACGAGGCGGGCGATAATATTTTTGTGATCGGTTGTAACAACAATAATTGCGGATTTTCCACTAAGTTTTCGGATGTGGCCTTTTTCGCCAATCCGAGCGCGCGTTGGAAAACGGACGTGAAAGTTGCTGAGGTTAGCGTGCCGAAGGAGACGGAGGCGATTGACGTGCCGTTGCAAGTGGATGGATTGTTGGCGGTGGAAATGCCGGCTAATGTGGAATTTCCAAATATTGAATTCGGACAAATATCGGAAGAGATCAAACTGACTTTTGTCAATACCGGCAATTTACCCGCGGACATTGAACAGGCCAGCAGCGGCGATTTGGTGTGCGACAGCGGTACGATTCCGGCAGATAATGTGCGTTATTCGCTTACCTCTGGATTTGCTTACGAGGACGGAGTGGCGTTTAGCGTGGTGGCTCAGCTCATCAACGTGAATTTGACCAAAGCATCCGATCCGTCCATCCCGGCCACGGTGGATTTGTATTTGCGAATCAAAATACCGCTGATGGGTATCGGCGGCAAATGTTCGAACGTTTTGACTTTTAACGCTGTGAATGATCAATAGAACGCGATGGAAATGCTGACCACGGTCAAAAATACGAGGAATAACGAATACACCACCAGTCGCAGGCGATTAAAATCTTTTTCAAAAGCGGTGTAGGAAGAAACGAATTTGCCTTCAGTGGTGCGGTCGGATATTTTTTGGAAAGAATCGCTCTTGGAATTGAGCAACATGGTGGGTACGTGGCGCGGATTTTCGGTAATGATGAAAAGATACATGACTGCGGACACAGCGAAGCCGGCGATAAATCCGGTGAATAACTGATTGTGGATAAGAATTTTGGCTGATTGGCTAATGTTTGCGGCGATATTCTGCAAACCGTAAAGAAAGTTCATAAAATTTTATTTTTATACACTGATATTATACAAGATATGCTGGAAAAAAGAAAGCGGTATATTAACAGTTTGGCTCTTATCATTATTCAGATCACCGTAATAACTTTCGTGATGCGATTTTTTATTATCGAGCCGGGCTCGGTAGACGGCCCGTCCATGGAGCCGACTTTCAATGATTCTGAAATATTTTTAGTGAACAAGCTGACTTACATGCATTCGCCTTTGCGACGATTTGACGTGGTGCAGGCCGTGGTGAATGGTAATAATGGTAAAATTGATATAATTAAGCGCGTTGTTGGTTTGCCGGGCGAGATCGTAACGGTAGAGAAAGGTAAGATATTCGTGGAAACCGCGAGCGGCGAAAAATTCCCGCTCGATGAGCCGTACTTGAAATACGGCACGCTGACAAAGGTGCGTTACGGCGCTCCGAATAAGTTTTATATTTCGGCGAATTATTATTTTCTGGTCGGCGACAATCGCGGCCAGAGCATTGACTCTCGCGACACCGGACCGGTTCATCGCAAACAAATCAATGGTAAAGTGATTCAGCTGTAAGTTATTTAATTTTATAATTTTCACAATTTTATGGCTTTTTATCTAAAATGCAAACGTCTCGACATCGCCACCGGCGGCCCGTTGATTGCGCTCATGAACGAGGCGGAAGCGGAAAACTATGGTATTCATCCGGGCGATCGCGTGGCGCTGACATGGAGCAAGCAAAAGAAAATAATCGCGGAAATCGATTTTTCGGAAAAGAAAATCAAGCCGGGTGAGATCGGTTTATTCGAGGACTTGTGGAAGAAAAAAGAAGTTGACGAGGACGATATTGTCGAGGTGTCGCTTGAATCACGGCCGCTGTCGATCGAAACGCTGAAAAAGAAAATGCTTGGTAAGCCGGCCACGTACGAGGAGCTGCACGCGCTAATTAAGGACATTGCCGAAGACAAGCTTGGTAAAATTGAAACGACTTATTACGCGGCCAGCGGCTTTGTGAAGCCGTATTCTGACAATGAGCTTTATTACATCGCGAAAGCCATGGCGGAAACGGGCGAAATGTTCAATCTCGGCGTGAAGGTGGCGGACAAACACTCGGTGGGCGGTCTCGCGGGCAATCGCATGACGCCGATCGTGGTGTCGGTCGTGGCTTCGCTCGGCATTTACATTCCGAAAACATCTTCGCGCGCCATTACTTCACCTTCCGGCACGGCGGACACGATGGAGGCGCTTTGCCCGGTGACGTTTAGCATGGAGCAAATCAAGGAAATCGTGCGCAAAACCAAAGCCTGTTTGGTCTGGGGCGGCGGGTTGAAGTTGGCGCCGGCGGATGATAAAATCATCAAGGTTTCTCGGCCGCTCGCCGTTGAATCCTATGATAAAATGATTGTCAGTATCATGGCAAAAAAAGTGGCCACGGGCGTTGATTATTTGGTGATTGATATTCCGGTCGGGGGAACGTGTAAGGTGCGGACGATCAAGCAGGCGAAGGAAATTGAGAAAAAATTCGTTTGGCTCGGGAAAAAGTTTGGCATGAAGGTGCGCGCCGTGATTACTCCGGCCAAAGAGCCGATTGGTCGCGGCATCGGTCCGGCGCTCGAAGCGCGCGATGTGTTGCGCGTCCTGCAACAGCACAAGTTTCGTCCGCTCGACCTTGAAAACAAATCATGTAAATTGGCCGGCGCGTTGCTTGAATTAAAAGGCGAATGCGCGGCGGGCAAGGGATTTGACCTGGCCAAGAAACAAATCACCAACGGTCAAGCGTGGAAAAAAATGAATGAAATTGTCGTAGCGCAGGGCGGCAAGGCGGACTTGAATTCCGAAGAAGTGATGCAAGAGGTGGAGCGCTATGAAATTCACGCGCTGAAAAGCGGGCGCATTGATTCCGTTGACAACAAGGCGATTAATGAAGTGTGCATGAACTTGGGCGCGCCGATGGAAAAATTCGCCGGTATTCATATTCACGTGAATTACGGGCAAAATGTTAAAAAAGGCGATAAGCTTTTCACCATGTATGCCGAGGGTAAGGATAGGCTCAAGCTCGGTGTAATGGCTGCGGACAAAAACATAATTTTCCACATAGCGTAGCTTGACGAGAGGCGTGTATCATGTAAAATGTTTATTGTGTGGCCGGATGTTATCTCAACCGCTTGTGTGTTAATGATCCAATAATTTAACAAAGCTAACTGTTCCCTCTATGTTAGACGAGACTTTATCCAAGGGTTCGAGCAAGACTAATTTTTTCCTCGGATTTTTTTCCGGTATGGCGCTTTTGTCCGTGATTGCGTTTTTTGTGCTCATGATTTTGGTTTTTAGCGACAAGCAATCCTCTCCGGTCGTGGCCAAGGCGGATGAACCGGCGGCGGAGGAGCCGGCCGCAGAAGAGCCGGCGGCCAGTCCTGTTCCGGCGATTTCCGACAGTGATTATGTTTTTGGCGATAAGAATGCCAAAGTGGTTTTGATCGAATACACTGATTTTGAATGTCCTTTTTGCGCCAAGCATTATGATACGGCCAAGAAGATTAAGGAAACTTATGGTAACAAAATCGCTTTTGTAACACGACATTTCCCATTGTCCTTCCATCCCGAAGCGCAAAAAGCGGCCGAGGCCACGGAATGCGCGGGTGAGCAGGGCAAGTTTTGGCAGATGTATGATTACGTGTTTGCCGCGAACAAAGCCGCTGACATGAGCGTGGACAAGTGGAAGGCCGGCGCGAAGAAGTTGGGTTTAAACACCGCGAAGTTTAACGATTGCCTTGACACTAGCAAGTACGCGCAGAAAATTTCCGACTCGGCGAGTGGTGGCGCGGCGGCGGGCGTGGACGGCACGCCGGCGACCTTTGTCAATGGCGAGTTGGTGAGTGGCGCATTGCCGTTTGAGCAGTTCAAGGGGATGATTGATGCGTTGTTGGCGAAGTAGGGCAGAACACTGTTCCGCCCGTACGAATTTTGGGAATTGAGTAAGTTTGGAAAAATGCAATAAGCGGTCGCAAGGCCGCTTTTGGTTGTAAAATTGATTTTTCTCAATAGATTTGATAGAATAATTGGGTGGTTATGAAGATAGATTTTGATTTTAAATTTGGATTTTTCAATTTATTTTGAGTTTTATCAGGGAGAGGTCGCATAGTGGCCTAGTGCGCACGCTTGGAAAGCGTGTAAACCGCAAGGTTTCGGGAGTTCAAATCTCCCCCTCTCCGCCAAGTTTCACTTTTTGTGAAATCGTAAGAAACAGCCTCGGCGCAAAGCGCCTCGGCATGGTATTTTTCCGCAATTTGAAAGGCATTTTTGAAATCGCACGCCAGCGTGCGGACGCTCTTGGTGTTTCGCTTGATGATTTAATGAAATAAAACTATGGCAAATTCCAAAGAAGCAAAAGCAAGAATAAAAATAAACAAACTCCTTGAACAAGCGGGCTGGCGATTTTTTGATAATGAAAAAGGACAAGCAAATATTTCGCTTGAACCGAATGTAAAACTTACCCAAAAAGACATTGACGCTTTTGGTGAAGATTTTGAATCTACAAAAAACGGTTTTATAGATTTTTTATTGCTTGATGAAAATGGCTTTCCCCTTGTTGTTTTGGAAGCCAAAAAAGAAGATAAAAACCCACTGGACGGAAAAGAACAAGCGAGAAAATACGCTCACACTGAAAATGCTCGTTTCGTTATTCTCTCAAACGGCAATCTTCATTATTTTTGGGATTTGGAACGGGGTGATCCTGAAATTATCACGGAATTTCCAACACAAGAATCTTTGAAGCACAGACAAGATTTTAAACCCGACAATCAGCGTTTAGCAGATGAGGAAGTCAAAGAAGATTATATTGCGTTTACTCAAAATCCAAATTTCAAAGATGATCCTCGCTATCTCAACAAAGAAACACGAGAACAATATCTTTGGGACGAAAACTTGCGAATTTTACGCCCATATCAGCTCAAAGCGGTTCACGCTTTGCAAAAATCCGCCGAAGCTGGAAATGATCGTTTTCTTTTTGAAATGGCAACGGGAACAGGAAAAACGCTTATTTCCGCCGCAATCATCAAGCTATTTTTGAGAACGGGAAACGCAAAAAGAATTTTGTTTTTGGTTGATCGTTTGGAATTGGAAGATCAAGCACATAAAAACTTTGTCCGCTATTTGAGCAATGATTTTCCCTCTGTTATTTACAAGCAAAATCGTGATGACTGGAAAAAGGCAGAAGTTGTTATTACAACCGTTCAAAGTCTTTCATCGCAAGATAAATACAAAAAAATATTTTCACCGACGGATTTTGATTTAGTTATTGCCGATGAATCACACCGAGCAATCGGCGGAAATTCGCGCGCAGTTTTTGAATATTTTATCGGCTACAAATTGGGCTTAACCGCAACGCCGAAAGATTATTTGAAAAATGTTGATCCGCAAAAATTGTCGCAAAAAGACCCACGAGCATGGGAAAGACGACAACTCTTGGATACTTACACGACTTTTGGCTGTAAAAATGGCGAGCCGACTTTTCGTTTTAGTTTGCTTGACGGCGTAAAAGAAGGGTTTTTAATCAATCCTATTGTTTCAGACGCACGAACAGACATCACCACAGAATTACTTTCAGAAAAAGGCTATGCTGTTATGGTTGAAGACGAAGAAGGTGGCGAAAGCGAAGAAACATTTTTCCAAAAGGATTTTGAAAAGAAATTCTTTTCCGAAAAGACAAATCGTGTCTTTTGCCAGACGTTTATTGAAAATTCTCTCAAAGATCCAATTAGCGGAGAAATCGGCAAAGGTATTATATTTTGCGTTAGCCAAAAGCACGCTTCAAAAATTACTCAAACGCTCAATCAAATGGCGAGCCAACTTTGGCCCGACAAATACAATTCTGACTTTGCCGTGCAAATAACTTCAAATGTTGCCGATAGCCAGCAATTCACGATCAATTTTGCAAATAATATTCTCAACGGACACACCAAATTTTTAGAAGGATACAAATCAAGTAAAACGAGAATTTGCGTAACTGTCGGTATGATGACAACGGGCTATGATTGCCAAGATATTTTAAATCTTGCGCTTATGCGTCCCGTCTTTTCGCCGACTGACTTTATCCAAATCAAAGGACGAGGTACTAGAAAATTCACTTTTGAATATACCGACGAATACGGCGAAAAGCACAAAGCAACAAAAGATCATT
>MFGM01000086.1:0-3500 GCA_001778275.1 Candidatus Falkowbacteria bacterium RIFOXYC2_FULL_48_21
CAACCAAACAAAGATTGTCCTCGACCTCAATAATAACGGCCACCGTTTGTCTGAATTCTTCGAGCGCCTTGACAAAGCACAACCAAACAAAGATTGTCCTCGACCTCAATAATAACGGCCACCGTTTGTCTGAATTCTTCGAGCGCCTTGACAAAGCAACCCATCTTGCCCGCATCAATTCGTCCCTTGTCCGGCCAAAATCCGAACCACCGGCCACCCTGCTTTAGCAAGACCGGCTTCCCCTCGGACGCGATGCTTGTCACATCACCAAACGCAAAATCAGCAAGTTCCCTTTTTCTGATTGCCATGACCACCCCCATTGTTAAAGGACTAAAATTAGCAAAAACTGCCACGTCTATTCACAACATACCAAGCGCCAATGTTCGCGTCAAGAGCCGTATTGACAAAAATATAACTACTTGGTAATATTTTCTATCGTTAAGGGACATCTGCGAAACTCCCATTCGTAGCGAAACTTTCAAATTTCAAAGCGAAAAATCGAAAATACGACGAAGTTTATCTGGAAGATAAGCAGAGGAGCAGTTTCGATTTTGCAGCTGAAATTTGAAAGTTGCAGTAGAATGGAGTTTTGCAGAGGTCCCTTAAAAGTTCGTTGACAACACCAACAAAAGAGGTGAGGCAGATGTTGAATTATTGTTTGTCGGGCTTGGGTTTCTTGTTCTTTATTCTCATCGCAGGCGAAGACACAAACCACTTCCTAGCATCAATCAGCGACCTACCACTCATGCTGCAATTCGGTCTGGCCGCGCTGGCCAACTTGTCGATCCTCGTAGCGCTCGGGTACGATTGCATCAATCGCAACAACGAAAACACTCGCACCACGGCGGCCACTCTTTATGGCATCGGGTTTCTCGTCTTTCTCATGATCATTTCGAGCGAAAGAGCGTTTCTAACCGCGGCGCAAACATTGCCGCCGGTTTTGCAAATCGGCCTCGTATGCGTGCCGCTCATCGCGCTTATCGCGTCACTCATTTCTGACTTCGTCGGCTCGCGCCACAGGCAAACCGCCAAGAAAGAAAAAGCATCAAGAAAACAAAACAACTCTACAACCAGCAAGCTCTTGGGTATCACCCTTTGCTTGATCTTGGTGGTCACGCTTTCGGCCTGCAAGGAAGAAGGATTGTATCGCGACAACAACAAGATTACGGAAACGGCTACGATGTACAACACGACGAATGCGGCGGCCATAGAAATCATCAAGCTTGGCGGCAAAGTACCGAAACTGGAAAACATCATTCACTTCCGCGATCCGCGCTCAAACATTTGTTATTTCCACCTCTTTTCTGACGATGGCAGAGGAAACTACAACACGTTAGGCGCCGCGCCGGTCAACTGCGAGATGGTGGAAGACTTGCTAATCAATCCCGCCCCGCCTCCCGTGCCCGTGCCGGTCACCAACTGCGAACAGCGCTCGCCGGAATTTGAACAAATTCAACCGGCGCCGACACAAGTATCGCCGGAACCAATGCCACCGAGTCAATAAGGAGGGAACCATGACGCGCATGCTGATTTTCACCACAATCGCAATGATCATGTCTTCGTGCATTGTTGAAGACAAAGAGGCGGCAAGGCAAAAAAAGGTTGCCGAAGTGGCGGCGACTTACAATACGACCGAAGAAAACGCCCAAAAAATCATTTCCTTGGGCAAATATTTCCCTAACCTAAACAACATGGTTTACTTCCGCGATCCGAACACGGGCGCTTGCTACGCCTATATCGTCCAGGAGTTCAACAGCGGCACTACCGCATGGGGTGGCCCAGGACTGACTACAGTAAACTGCGAATTGGCAGAAAAAGCGCTGATCAATCCAGCACCACCGCCCGAAGCGCCGCCGCAAGCCAGTTGTGAGCAACAACTGAAGCAACTGATCGATCAACAGGCGACACAAGCGCCGCCGATTCTAATCCAACAATAAACACGAAACCCCTCGGCCACACGCCGGGGGATTTTTTACAGTGCTCCCATGCTACATATCATGGGAGCAAGATTATTTTCTTGGGAACTTTTCACCTTCACGTCACTTCTATGCTTCTCAGCATAGAAGCACCGCGTGGAGTACGGTCAGAACAGTGTTCTGCCCTACTCCACCGCGCCTTCTTTTTCAATCCGCACTTCTTTAAACAACTTACGCTTCAGGCTGGCCATGAAGTTGATCAGCTCTTCCGTTTTTAACAAATAAGCGACCAGAGTAAAAACAACCAAACCGACAACGCCCGCCACCGCGCCCTGCAAACAAACGCCCCAAAATCGATCCATATCCACCGCCTCCCCAATCCACGTTTTCACGTACTGCGCCGCCACGGCCATGAGCATTGACGCAAAAGAAATCTTGGCCAAGGTCCTGACCAGATGATCATGCGTGATTTCCTTGACTTTAACCTTCAACCACGCGAACAGCACGGCAAAGTTGACGATCGAACTGATGGTAAATCCCCACGCCAAGCCAACGACGCCGTACCGCGCGATTAACAACCAACTCAACACGGCGTTCACCGCGAGCGCCACAAACGCACCGACAAACGGAATCAAAGTATTGTGGCGGGCGTAAAAAGTTCGCGCCAAAAGCGGCAAAAGCGCTTGCGCGAACAGGCTCAAACAAAACACGCCAAACGCGTTGCCCGTCAATATCGTATCTTGCCAGTCGAATCGGCCCGAGCCAAGGACCACGCGTACGATTTGCATGCGCAAGATTATAAACAGAATGGACAAAGGAATGACGAAAAACATTATCTGTTTGAACGTGCGCAAAAAAGTGTCGCGAAAATCATTTTTATTATTGTCCGCAAAACTTTTCGACAGAGCGGGAAACGCGGCCACGGCAAAAGATACGCCGATGAGTCCGATGGCCAGGCTTTGTAAATTATTAGCAAAGTTAAAAATTGCCAAACTGCCTGCGACGAGAGTAGAAGCCAAAATCGTGATTACGATCAAGTTGAACTGCGCGCTGGCTAAGCCAAGAATCCGCGGCCCTGTCATTTTGACAATTTTAATAAAATTACTTTCCTTGAAATCAACAATCGCCCGATAAACATAGCCGAGTTTGAACACGCTCGGAATTTGCACGAACAAGTGAAGCGCCGCGCCGATGATCACGCCGAAAGCCAAACCGTAAACACCGAACCTTTGCGTTAAAAACAAAGCGCCGAAAATTATTCCCGCGTTGTACATGATCGGTGCGAGAGAAAAAATCACAAACCGTCGATGTGCTTGCAACACGCCGCTAAACACGCCGGACAGACCGAGCAAGACCGGACTTAAAAACATTATTCTCGTTAAGGTGATGGTCAAATGCAACTTTTCGCCGGAAAAGCCGGGCGTAATCCACGGCACCAGCCATGGCGACAACACCGCGAGCAACGCGCTCACCGCCAGCAGAAACAACGCTAAGATATTTATAATATTACTGACCAGTCCCCAGCTCGCCTTGTTTTCCTCAAACGCCACGCTATCCTCATTGCGAATCAGGTTGACAAAAACC
>MFGM01000086.1:3521-8544 GCA_001778275.1 Candidatus Falkowbacteria bacterium RIFOXYC2_FULL_48_21
CGGCCAAAATCCGATCACGCACCACGCCGAGCAAACGACTAATCAAACCGAACGCGGCGATGACCACGGCGGCGGAGGTGATGGAGGTAAACTTAGTTGACAAAAACTTTATCATGTACTTTCTCTAAAAACTTATTGTCACGCTGAGCTTGTCGAAGCGCGACCCACATAACGATAACATACCAGAAAAAATATACGCCAATCTACAATAACCATCAAAAGATAATGCCGTGCTTCGACAAGCTCAGCATGACAATATCTTTTATATACTTTTAGCAATCATGAGCTCTTCATTTGTTGGGATAACCAATGCTTTTGCGCCGAACGGCAACCCCTTCAAAATCAACTTACGAATATCCGCGTTCCGCTCGCCCACGCCGGCCGTAAACACAATCGCGTCAACCTTGCCAAGCACCGCAAAATACGCGCCGATATATTTACGTACGCGATAAACAAACATTTTTAAAGCGACCTGCGCCAAATATTTTTGTTCCTTGGTAAACTTAACCGGCGAAACATAGCCGGAAATTTTGTAACCGTTCGCAATCATAATGTCGCGCATATCTTTCAAACCGGAAACGCCTTTTAACCCGGACTCGAAGTTCATAATTTGATCCACGCGGCCGAGACTCAAGCCTTCGCGCTCCAGATAAAAAACAATGGCCGGATCAAGGTCGCCGGAACGACTGGACATCATGAGCCCTTCGAGCGGCGTGAAGCCCATGGACGTATCAACCGATTTGCCTTGTTTAATCGCGGTAATCGAACAGCCGCTGCCCAGGTGACATGTAATTAAATTTGGCTTGGCCTTCTTCAACTTCCGCGCCGCGATTGAACTCACATATTGATGCGAAATACCGTGAAAACCGTAGCGCCGAATGTCATATTTCTTGTAAAGTGCGTAAGGTAGCGCGTACAAATACGCGTAATCCGGCATAGTCGCGTGAAAAGCGGTGTCAAACACGGCATAATTTTTCGCCCACGGCAAAAGTTCCAGGCAAGCGCTTATCCCGGCCAAGTTGTTCGGATTGTGGAGCGGCGCCAGTTTGTTGAACTTTTTCAATTCGGTTAAAACGCGCGGCGTGATTAACGTTGGCCGAACAAACTCTTCGCCGCCGTGCACCACGCGATGGCCGACTTTCACAATCTTTTTCAAATCAAACCGCCTCTCTGCAAAAATCGCCGCGATCAGCGTAAACGCTTCGGCGTGATTTTTCACCGCGGCCAAACGTTTTTCTTCAGCCTCGCCAAAACGATAATCAACAAAAGAACCGGCCAAGCCGATTTTTTCCACGATGCCGGACGCCCGCTCCTTCAGTTTATCCGTGAATAACTTGAACTTCAAACTGGAACTGCCGGCGTTGATTACCAGAATATAAGCCATAATGCAATAATTAAACAGGTAAAATTTGCAAGAAATTAAGATGAACCTTGAAGGAAACTGAGATGAAATTTATACTCAAATATTTTTGAAAAATAATTGATCTCATTTTTTTCTTGTGATTCGGACTGTTCCAGTAAATTTCTCTTCAATTTCTTCTCAATTTTATTATTTTACAATCTCCCCCTCTCCCTCCATTTCAATCCCCGCCGCATTCGCCTCATCGGTGTCAAGATGAATGGCCGCTTCAAACTCCTCATCCACGCGCACTTCAACATTGGAAAACACGGTCGCCCGCGGTCCTTCAATCATCACCTTGACATCCTGCGCATTGGAAACGCCAAACCGGCTGGCTTGTTCCGGATTCACGTGAATATGTCTCTTGGCCACTATCAAACCCTCGGTCAAGTCAATCTCGCCTTTAGGCCCGGACAACTTAATCGCGCCGGAACGAATCACTTTGCCGGACAAACGGAGCGGCGCCTTGACTCCGAGAAAATATGAATCGGTCCGGGAGATTTCAATTTGCGTATGCGATCGGCACGGTCCGAGCACGCGCACATTGTCCAGCCTTCTTTTCGGGCCGATCAACGCCACCACGTCCGTACTGGCGAACTGGCCAGGCTGGGACAAATCTTTTTCTTTTTTCAACTTGTATCCATCGCCAAACAAGCGCTCCAAATCAAATTGAGTCAGATGAACATGCCGGGCGGAAATTTCGATTAAAATTTTTGGCATAAGGAAAATTTATATTGTTTTTTATAAAATAGTGAGGAGATAAAGGTGATAAAGGAGATAACTGGAATAATTTAACGTAAAATCAATAATGAGCGAATACTTTATCGCCCAGTGATTTACCCTTACCTATATTTTATCATATTTAAGCTAAACCTTAAAGCCAAGTTAAACACAGGGCTTGACAAGCGCCTATCCAGCGCTTACGCTATAATGTTATCGTAAACAATCAAATCACGAGGTGCGATCATGGAAAACGTGTACTATCCTAGAAGAAAAGAGTTCTTTGCCAAAGTTAAAGAATTGATCACTGACGAACGTTGTCGCACGGCCATTGAAGTGGCTTACAACTTGAGCAAGGAAGTGTTCCGCGGTAAATTGCGCGATGACGGTGAACGAGCGTTCAATCATTGCAAAGCGGTCGCGTGGATCATCATGACCGAAACGGGCATTCGCGATCAACTGCGATTGACGATCTTGATCATTACCGCGCTTTGGCACGATGTGATGGAAGACACGTTCACCGCGCAAAAAAAGCATTTGCGCTTTATCTTTGATCAGCTGAATCCGGATATAGCCGAATCAGCGTATGAACTGACAAAAAGCAAAGATAAGCTCAAGAAATGGATCCGTCTGCTAAAAAGCCGCCGACTACCCACCAAGATTGTCAAAGCAGCGGACCGTCTTCACAACCAGCGAACGCTGCTTGCGTGCAAGCGCGCAAAGATCAGACGCAAAAACAAAGAGACAAGGGAAATCATTCTTCCTTGGCTCCGCGCCGAACCGACGAACGCGGATATTCTGGCGCTGGCGGACAAAATTGAAGAACAAACCACTCTCAACGAACGGGCGCTCAAGCCCAAATGACAAACACAAAAGACGGCCACCGCCGTCTTTTTTACAAATATCAAAATAGCACATGGAATATGATTGTCGGTTTAGAAATGGAATGACAAATTAAATCCAAATTCTACCATCCGTTTTCAAAACCAGCTTCCATTACCGCACAGCCACTTCCGACCTCACAACTTAACCTTGATCAAACCATTTTGCGCGCCGATGCGGTAAAGCACCATGGCGCTATTGCGCATACCAAGCTTGAGTGCTTTATTGAAGTTGCCCCAGCGCACCAATCCGGCCACCAATCCGGATGAAAACGCGTCGCCCGCGCCCACCGTATCGACAATCTTGTCATGCACGCTCATCGCGGATTCATAATAATAATATTCCCTCTCATCGATCGCCACTACGCCGCGCGCGCCCTGGGTGATCACCACTTTTTGCGGCCCCATGTCTTTGATCGTTTTCAATAAGAAACGCGGACTTTCCAAATTTGCCCTTGTCGCCCTTGGCGCGTGATGTTCGACAAGTTCGATCGCCTCATCTTTATTCAAAATCAAAACTTCGATTTCCGGCAAAAACCGCACCATTTTTTCATGCTCGCGGAGCTGACGCTCGCCCGGATTCCACACAATGCGCACGTTGCGTTTGGTTTGGCGCGTAATCTTTTCAAACTCGAACGCCCAATCCTTGCGATTGGACGAGGACACGTAAAACCACTGCGTGCGAAAATCTTTCAACCCGAATATTTCCAAATGATCATTCGCGCCTTTGTAGGCGAAAATCGTATGCTCCTTGTCTTTGGCCGATGTCACAACAACGGAAAAACCGGTTTTCTTTTCCGCGTCAACGCGCATGAGATAGGTACTGATGCCAAGCGATTTTAAGTGTGAATAAATTTCTTTACCCACCGAATCTCGCCCGACGCACACCATCGGCGCCACATCGATGCCGAAATTTTTCAGACCCACGGCCACGTTCATCGCCCCACCGCCATAATTGACAAACACTTCCTGAACTGGAATTTTGGCGCCGTATTCAAACGCCAATAATTTTTGGCAAGCGACATCTTTCGGATTTTTGACCACGTGCGCTTGGTCGGTGTAAAACATTATGTCTTTAAGCGCGCCGCCCACGGTCACGACTTCGAATTGTTTCATATGATTTTTATTTTATACGCAAAAATAGAACTTACGGTTCGATGAATCAAAAAGTTCAAAATTTTGAGCCCTTACGTTAACGAACAGTGCGGACAAACTGACAAAATTTATTATACCACATAATAAAAACAACAAAAAGAAAAGGAGCTCGCAGATTCGAGCTCCCCTCGGTTTCAATCAATCCTCGCCCATGGCGAGGTCTCTTCGCAAACCGGACAAACCAGATCCCCTCTTCTTACCATTGTCCCACACATGCACCGCTTCTTCGGCGCCGGACCCGGCATTCGCCGACGTCCACAGTGGCCGCAGTATTTATCGCCCACATAAACCTTGCCCTTACACCTTGGGCAAGGCCGCTTGGCTTCTTGCTCTTCCGCTTTTGTCTGTTGGACGAACTTCATCTTTGAATTTTTCATTTACTACCTCCATTGTCAAACAACTACCGCAAGAACTTTTAAATATAGCAAAATTGCAATCCTTTGTCAAGCGCGAAACAAACAATAAACATTCTTTTATTTAATTTTAGCCAAGTCAACACACTCTACTCGTCTCATTTTTTCTGTGATTCTTTCAACAAATTCCTCATTTTCAATGTCCTCTTTCCATTGCGCCACATTGTTGCCGATGTATGTTTCGATACGAAAAAGGTCAGGTTGCTGGCGGATAATATGATCATAAAAACCACGTTGCCACCGAAAATATCCATACTCCGCGTCATTATAATTTCGGCACCATTTTCGAACACCAATCTTGAATCCACGAATGATAGTCCACATTTTCGGAGTGACCCCCCACATTCATCGACCGTGCGGGATTATTCGCGTTTTCAGATTGAACCCCTTCGCTCGACGAACGCGCAGAAGTAATCGCATTACCGGGCAATATAGATAAAATACCCTGAATATGA